>CAZAJJ010000007.1:0-63730 GCA_964485445.1 uncultured Candidatus Saccharibacteria bacterium
CGGCATAGCCGGCAAATACAAAACCACCGGATCGAGTATCCGGTGGTCGGTTATTTGATGGATAGAGGCTAGTGGAGGCGAAGGCGATGGTGAAGGCATAGCGGATGCTGGAAGGGTAGGCGGTAGAATTCCAGACGTAGCTGCTGATACCGCCATCCCAGAGCGACCCATTGAGTAAGTGGATATAGCCACTACGGACGAAATACATAGGATAGTTATGAAAAATTAGTATTCAATACTGCCGTATTGAGGTACGGCGGCGATCCAGATTTGGCCGGGAGTGAATTTGAGCTCGTTACCGGAAGAATTGCGAAAGATAAGTTGAGAGGCCTGGGAGGATTTGTGCCAGGTTGCTTCGGTGGCGGTGCCGTTTTGGAAGATGACGGCGTTGCCGGAGTCGATGGTGGCGATGGCTTGGTGATAATTGTCGGACATAGTGGATTGATTGACGATCATGGCGATGATGACGCTGGGTGCGACTTGGACTGGCTCGCCGCAGGCGGTTTTAGTATTAGGACGTTCGAGTCCAGCGGGGCAATTGTAGGAAAGATGCGGGTCGCCATTTGCGTAAGCGCGGCTGTAGCTATTGGTGTCGGGGTTATAAGTATAAACGGTATTATAAGTGCGGGAGGCGCTGAAATTGATGGCGATATTAGAAATGTAGTCTGGATTACATGCTTCTCCTTCAGAGCATTCTGAGGTTAAGCGTTGGATTTGGGCGACTTCGTCGGGTGTGAGGCGAGGAAGGGCCTTTGGCTCGGAAGTGTTATAGTTATGGTCGCGGTTAAAATTCTGTAAATCAGCTGCTGAAGTAAAAAGATTATTCCAGGTGCGGTTAGTATTGAACTCGCGCCACATATAGGTATTACTTTCGTCGAGGTTGCGTTGGCCTCCATGGCTAATTGCGGCGATGGCTTCGTCGGATCCGCCGGCATGGACGACTGTACAATCGAAAGGTGTGTCCCAGTCGAGGTAATAAGGGCGTAAGGAGCGAATAGGACCAATGGCGCTGGAAGTGGGGTTTTGGAAAACAGCGGCAAAGCGGGTAATACCAGATTCGGCGATGGCTTCAAAAACATAGGCGGCTTCGGTCAGTCCAGCTTGGGGACGGGCGCCATCATTGCCGTTGGGGATTTGGACACAAAAAGTCGGACTGGTGTTCAGACTGGCGTCGGAGATCTCGAGCCCAGTCATAGTACTATAAATTGGGTCAGGGAAATCGACGCGGTTGATGTGGTCTTGATGTACTTTGCGATCAATTTGCAGAAAAATCCAAACTAAGACGCCGATCAAAACGAGGACGATTACAATAATAAGAACAAGAAAGATTTTTTGTTTGGTAGTGCGAGGCTGTTTGGTTTTAGGAGATTTATGGGAGGACTTTGCGGATTTTTTTGGTTTTGAATTATTCGAATTGGATTCCGCTGAAGAATTTTGAGAATTAACGTTTAGGGCTTCGGGATTTTGAAGGTGATTTGAGCTGGATGAAGTTTGAGAAATTTCTATGGGTGCGCCGGAAGACGAATTTGGATTTTGATCAGATGTCGCCTTGGTTGCCTTGGACATAAAAATAACTCCTATTTATTTATAACATTTTAGCATAAGCAGAGGGAAAATTCTAGGCGGTTAATTATCCTTGGTTAAGACTTCTCGCTAGGAATTAATCAACGCTATTTTCGATAGCGGAAATAGTGCGGCTGAGGCGAGCGAGAGAGAGATTTTTGCTAAGGACGTCGAGAGTGAGATTGAGCGCAGGACTAAAAGGTGCGAAAGAAAGACTGATACGGATGAGCGAGAAAAGGACGGCGGGTTTGGTGTTAGTTTCAGTTAGCAATTCATTTAAGGCCTCCTGAAGATGGTCGGGATCCCAAGGAGTTTGCTCGAGTTTTCTTGCGGTGATTTGGAGCAGCTCGCTCAGTTCTTCTTCGGAGAATTTTTTTAGGAGTTTATTATTCATGATTAAATTCAAATCAATTTCTGGGTCGGCAAAGAAATAATCCGTCATAGTGCGGAGATCGGAGAGGGTCTTGAGACGGTCGTAGATAATGCTGAGGACGCGTTTTTTATAATCATCGTCGTAAGGCTTAGCGCTGTCGGGCCAAAAATTGAGCGTGCGAGCATAGAGTGCATTGACGCCCTCTTCGGTGAAGATTTTGCGGATCCATTGACCGTTCATCCAGAGGAGTTTAGTTTCGTCGTAGCGGGCGCCGGAAGTTTGGATACGGTCGATAGAAAAGCGGCTTATTAGTTCGTCCTTGGTGTAGATTTCCCGTTCGGTGCCGTCGTTCCAGCCGAGGCAGGCGAGATAATTCAACATGGCTTCAGGGAGAATGCCGTCTTGGCGATATTCGGTGACGGATTTGGCACCGTCACGTTTGCCGAGTTTCTTATTGCCAGTCGGAGCGAGAATGTGCGGGAGGGAGACGAGTTTGGGGACTTTAAGTCCGAGGGCTTCGTAAATAGCTAGATAATTCGGAGTACTAGAAAGATATTCAACGCCGCGGCAAACGTAATCTACGCCCATTTCAGCGTCATCAACGATGTGGGCAAAATTATAAGTGGGTAAGCCATCGGCCTTAATGAGGATAATATCATCTTGGACCTCTGGGCCGGCGGTCATGTCGCCCATGACTTCGTCGTGCCAAGTGCGGACTTTGGGGTCGGATTTAAAGCGGAGAGGTAGGCCTTCGTGCCATTCGGGCGGGTTTTCGGGGCGGAAATTACGATATAGATAAGGTACTTTTTCGGCGTTGCACTTTTCGCGATAACCTTGGATGGCATCTGAAGGCGTGGGATCGGCGTAGGCACGACCGGAATTAATCAGTTTCTGAGCCCAGGTATGATAAATCGTTTTGCGCTCGCTTTGAAAATAGGGCTCATGCGGACCGCCGACAATAGGTCCTTCATTCCAATTTAATCCGAGCCATTCTAAAGTCGATTCGATTAGTTCGGTAGCACCCTCGACATAGCGGGCCTGGTCAGTGTCTTCGATGCGAAGGATGAAATCTCCGTCGTTTTGGCGGGCCAGTAAATAAGGATAAATCGCACTGCGAACATTGCCGATATGAATATAACCGGTGGGGCTGGGGGCAAAACGAGTTGTTGTCATGATATATATTATAGCACGGATTAGAGAAAGGAGGCAAAAGCGAACGTTTTTAGAAATGATTAGAAATGATAATTCGAAATGATAATTCGGATGGCTACAATGAAACGACGATATTGCGGACTTGTTTTTTAGTGAGGGCGGTGCCAGAGGAAGTGATTTTGTAAAGTGTGCCGCTATTGACCCAAGCAGCGTCGGAATTGACGTTGGAAATGTAGATAGTAATTCCCTGTTCGTGGGTGGTGGTATATTCTTCACCCCAAGTGGGGATGACGTAATTGCGCTCGAGAGTGGCGCTATCCCAAGAGGATTTTTCTTCGTCGAGAATAAACGATGCACCGTCGGGGCCGTTAAAAGTCATGGAGATTTTGCCGTTTTCAGAGCGGATGTCGCCGAGATTATAGTCGCGAGGAACGTAGGCGGGGTAGGCGGCGTTGATGCCGGTTTGCATAGCGGTGACGCGGAGAGAAATATCGGGAATATTAGCGCTGACGAAAGTAATGACGCCAGCGACGCAAATAGCGGCGCAGGCAAACGCAATCGCAAAACGCTTGCCGCTGCCTTTGCGGCGAGTGCGCATGGCGGGTTGGCGAGTAGCTTTCTTGCGATTCGGCTCATCCATGGTGGCGACAGATTCGAGGGCTTGTTCGATGGCGCGATTTTTGAGTTCTTGAGGAGACAGGGAGCGTTTCGCGGCGGCTGGACGCCTCATAGCGGCAGAAGGGCGACTCATACGAATGGAACTTGTCATCATTTCCTGACGAGAAATAGTGCGAGATTTCATAGCGGGGCGAGCAGTCATTGGGGATTTTGCGCGGTTATTTGCCATGATTTTGGCGGAAGATTTGGTGACTTTAGCGGCGGCACGATTAACTTTTGGAGATAAAGTGACTTTTGCAGTGGCCTTTTTCTTGGTTTCTTCTTGGACTTTAGTGGATTTCATGGCGATATTGACGAATTTTTCGATCGTATCGCCAAGTTCTTTCATTTCGGGAAGGCTGGGGTTATTTTTAATTCCCTCAGCGAAAGCCTTGAGCGATGCGACTTGCTCGGAGACTTCGGCGGGTTCGGTGGCAACGCGGATGGTCGCAATGGCTTCGGAAGCAGCGCGAGCAATGGCATCGACCGAGTCAGTCGTCGGGTCGAGAAAGTTTAACACGGAAGTTGGAGTGGCTGAAGCGGCGGGTTCGGCTGGCGCTGTAATGGCATAATCTTGATAATTGTCGCCGTATTCTTTGATAGAAGCGCTGAGGTTGGCAGCGGCGTAGTCGGCGGCAATATTCATGGCGAGAGTGTCAGTGTCAATTGAAGTAGGTGCGACTGGAGTTGGTTTAGAAACCAGTGTGGATTCTGGAGTGGGCTCGACTATTGGCGTCATGGACATAGAATTTTGTGGTATTAGGTTGGCTTCGGGTGTAGTTGGGGCTGCATTGATTTCGGTAGTCATGGGCGTTTCCGGAGCGGTGCCAAATTCGACGACATCGGGATAAATCGCAATTTGGCTAGACAGAGCTTCGTTTTCAGCGCGAGCAGCGACCTCTTCAGCTTCACGTAGGCGGGCGGCTTCTAGTTCGGCAGCATGGACGCGAAGATTTACAAGACGAGAAGGTGCTGCTGGGGTTGCGTCTTCGGTATTAAAGGTAGCAGAACGGGCGGCTTCTTCGATGGCTAGATTACTCGGGCGATGAACATAGCGACGGTTCAAGGTTGTCGAAGCCTGGGTCTGACGATGAGTAGCCGAACTGGGACAGTTCGAATCGACTTGTATTTTGCTCACTTTTGATAACTCCTCATCATGTTTCTGCTTACTATTATAAACGTAGGTGGTATAAAAAAGCAAGAGCAAAATTTGCAAAGTAATTATTTCACTGCTAGTCGTTGCTTTATGGTATCTTGTGCGGAGGGTTTAAGAGTTAGGGTTTATTTATATGGATATTCTCTAGGTTTCTTTGGGTACATGAAGGTGAGATTCTTTTATGCTATAGCAAGATGTTTTGAGTGAAAAATGAGGCTGGAGGGAGAAGCCGTCGTAGCGAGAGGTGTTATTTGAGAGGTAGGCGTTAGTAGAAGCGAAGTCGAGGCTGAAAGTGAGGCGAACATCAGTTGGGTAGGCGGCAGAAGACCAAAAGACACTGTAGTAGCCTGCGGCTTTGAGTGCGCCGCTGGAAAGGTTGATATAGCCACTACGGACGAAATACATGGTAGAGCGATAAAGGTATGTTGCTTACGTTTTTGAAAAAGTGTAAGCAGGATCCCTGGTGATTTACAGGGGTAATACCGAAAAACGTAGGTTACACTTTTGAAAAAGCGTAAGTAGTGGAGTTATGTTAAAAATATGGGAAAACAGCTTGAAATTGCTGGGTTTGGGGCTGGTCTTGGTTAGATTTGGATTGGTCTTGAGGCTGGGTCTTTCTGAAAAGACAAGCCTGAATTTTGCGATTTATGAGGGTGGAGAGGAAAGATGCCGCTTTAGTTTTTGGAAAAATAAGCCTAGGCTGGAGACGGCTGAGTAAGGATAAATATCTGAAAATAGCAGATTATGCTATAATTAATGAGAGATGGATTTTGAAGAAAGACAAAAACAAAGACGGCGACGATTTTGGAAAGTTTTGATGGCCGAAGTGGGGATGGTGATTTCGGTGATTTTGATTGTGGTGGTGGCGTCGCTAGCGGCGATGGGATTTTTTGTGACGAGCAATGGACGAATTGAACAGACAGGGTTGATTCAGATTCACTCGATGCCGACGGGGGCGAGTGTGACTTTGGATGGAGGGGCGCTATTTTCGCGGACGAATTTGAGTAAATCATTAACGCCGGGCGAGCATTATATTCAGATTACGCGAGATGGATATGATTCGTGGAGCAAAAATATTCGGATGTCGTCGGGGATGTTGGTGCGGTTATATTATCCGAGGCTGTTTTTGCAAAATCGGACACCGGAGGAGGTGATGGCGATCGGAAGTGATCTGGAATTTTATTCAGTGTCGCGGGATTTTGCATATATATTATATGCGGAAAAAGGGAGTGCGAAATGGGAACTTGTGAATATCAAGAATGAGGAAGTACGGCGGACGGAAATTGATCTGGCGAAGGTGTTACCAGGGGCAACTAAGGAGGGTTTTTCGGGGCGGATTTTGGGGCTGACTTGGAATGGTGACAGTAATAAAATATTGACGAAGGTGGAGGCGAAAAATGAGCAGGGCGAGACTTTGGTGGAGTGGATTTTAATCGATTTAAATGATCAGAGCCGAAGTTTGAATTTGACGAAGACGTTTGGGCTGGAGTTTGAGCAAATTGAGATTATGGATGAGGCAGCTAGCCAATTGCTGGCGTTGGAAAATGGGCGCCTGAGGCGGATCAATACGAATGAACAGGCGATTTCAAGGGTGATACTTGAAGGAGTGGAATCGTTTGCGAGTTCGGGAACGAATGTGGTGTATGTTTTGAAAGATGAAGTAGGAGTATATCGAGATGGCGATCGGGGTGGATCGAAATTGCTGACGCTAAACGAGGGAGAACGGGCGAAGGTGGCGATCGCGAAGTATTACGATGAACTACATTTAGTGGTGGTGAGAAATGAAAATATGAGTGTGTATTCGGGGGCGTTGCCGGCGTATAATGAAAATGCGGAGGCGGTGGATTTTTCGGGATTAAAAGTTTTGATCGATAATGTGAAACTCGGGATGGTGCCGGAAAGATTAGCAGTGAGCCCGGATGAGGCGTATTTCATAGCGGAAAAAGGGCGGGATTTTGCGGTAATTGATCTCGAAATGGCGGAAGTGGCTGAATACCAGACGGATGTGGTGGGAATAAGGTGGCTGGATGATAGTATGATGAATATGGTGATTAATGGTGATTTGAAAGCATGGGATTTTGATAATACGAACCAGAGGACTTTGGTGGAGGGGCGCGAGGATTTGGTGTTGGCGAATTATCCGGCGGCGATTTCAAGTAACAATAAATGGATGTATTATGTTGTGAAAACGAAAGTGGGGCTGATGTTGGAGCGGGAGAAGATTAGGGATTAGTTCTTGGACGTGCGAATATTGTCTGTCGTTATAAGAAGTTAGCTAAACAACAGCTTAAATATTTATCAGACACGTGGATTGTCGCCCGTCTCTGCTATGCAGAGATTCTCAGGGCGTCACCTCAGAAGAGCAAACTCGTTTGCTCTTCGTTCGGTTCCTACGAGATTCGTTACGGGGATAATCCACTCCTCCACTCGACGTTCTTGCGACTACGTCTTCTGCGGGCGTCGTCTCGGAAAAGTCAGAGCAAGCTCTGCTTTTCTCTCGTCTCCTACGCAGTTCGGCGCGGAAAGTCCTAAAAATAATTGTCTTACTGCTGGTTTATAACCCTTTTGCTGTTCTTGTGGAGCGTCCAGAAGCCTACGCGCGGTTTTCCTCGGGTTGTTTGTTGCTTGTGTATGGAGAGTGTTTTTTGGAAGATTTTGTATGGCGAAGGGAGAAGGCGTAGGAATGGAGGCTGTTGTCTGAGGCGAAGATACTGCTTGAGTCGAAATTAAGAGTGAAGGTTGCCCAGATACTTTCGGGGAGGGCGGTGGAGGGCCAGAAGTGGCCATTGCTGGCGGCACGCCAGACGGAAGCGAAGGGAATGTTAATATAGCCACTACGGACGAAATACATAGGCTAGTAATTAAGATTGGAGGGGAAAGCTGTAATAGTGATAGTAGTTATGCGAGGGGTAGGTGGTAGTAGGAGAGAAGCTGAGGCGGAAGGCGTTGCGGATATCGGCGGGGTAGGTACTTGAACCCCAGAAGCTGCCATTGCGGCTTGCGTTCCGAAGGGATCCGTCCGGGAGGGAGATACTGCCACTACGGACGAAATACATAGGAGAGTAATTGAATGGAGGGGGAAGCCGCGGTAGTGAGCGGTGTTAGTTGAGGGGCTGACGTTAGCAGAAGGAAAATGGAGATAGAAAGCGTAGCGGATATCGGCAGGGTCGGCGGTAGGACTCCAGAAATTACTACCACTGCCTGCGCCCCAGACTGAGCCAAATTGGAGGTTGATATAGCCACTACGGACGAAATACTAAGGAGAGTAATAAAGGGGAGGGTGAAGCCGTTAGTACGGCTGGAGGCGTCAGATGGTGCAGCGCCGAGTTCGCCAGAGCCGATAGTGAAGGCTTGGGCGATAGGCTCGGGAAAATTCGTATTGCTCCAAGTAGTAACATTGATGGCGGCGTGACGGAGTGAGTTGCGAGAAGGGTCGATATAGCCACTACGGACGAAATACATATAAGAGTCATTATTGTCTGTTTATTTTTTCGAAGAATTGCAGAGTTTTTTTAGTGTTGGAGACGAAATATGGAGTTTGAAGTTAGTTGCCGAAGATTCCCTGCCAGATTTTTTCGAAGAAAGAGGGTTCGTTGGCGGGCATGGAAGGTTCGGAATCGGGGGTTTCGGGGGTGGGGGCGGCGGTTTCGCTGTTGGCGTAAGAGGGGCTGATTTGCTCGGCGGTAATCAAGAGGCGATAACGGGAAGTGCCAAGTGGAGTGCAAGTGATGAGGGTGAGCATGGGGCGGTCGGTGTCGTAAATTAAGGCGGCGACATTACTGGGTTCGACGACTTCGCGGCGGGTCATTTGGTAAGTGTAACGGACGGAATTGTAATTGATATAAATAAGGTCGCCGTTTTCGAGACGTTCGAGGCCGGAGAAAATGAATTTGTAAGGATTATTGCTGTAAATATCGCCAGCGGAGTGTCCAGAAATGACTAAGTTGCCGATTTGACCGGGGAGGGCGTTGGCGCCGGGGATGGAAAATTGGGCGACGCCTTGATTCATGGCGGACATGACGTCGTTTGGGGCGATAGAAAAGGCGACTGGTACGTCAATATTGAGCTTGGGGATAATAAGACGAGGTTCAGGAGAAACGTTTTCGGTGATAGTGGGGTCGATAGCGACGATACTGCTAGCTGAATCGCCAGAATCGGGTGAAACGTAGGCCATGATAGGAGCGAAGATTAGGCGGTTATACTGAAGGAAAAGGATGGCTAAAATAAAGATTCCGACAAAAACAAAAGGCAAAGCATGCTTTAAACGGCGGGCGCGGGTGGCTTGACCGCTGGCGATGCGTTCGCTTTTCATTTTTTCGGTGGCGAGATAAGTTTGGGCCGCCTTGGAATAATAGTCGTTGTAGTAGTTTTTGTAATAATCTTGCCAGGCGGAATGATATTGTTGCCAGGTTTCATCGACGGACTGTTGGTTGATCGGGGTATCTTTGAGGGTGGTGGAGTTAGTTTCGGGGGTATAATCAGCGTCGCTGGTGTTGTAGAAAGTTTGGGGATTTTCGGGGGTAGTGCTTTTGGTGATAGGCTGAGGTTGAACAGAAGTGGGTTTAGTAGGATAAATAGTAGAATTCGAATTTTGGTGGTCTGAATTTGAACTCGAACTTGAGTAATCCGAATTCGGATCTGAGTAGTATAAATTTAAATCTTGGGAGTTTGGACTTGGATCTTGGTAACTCGAGTTTGGATTTTGATAATATGAATTCGGATCGGAGTAAGTTGAATTTGAATCTGTGTAATAGGAGTTTTGGGTGTTAGGTATGGAATCGGAGGGCGCGTCGGAATAAGAAGTTGAAGGTGATTCGGGAGTTTGTGCGCCAAGCGTCGAAGTGGAGTAAATACCGGATTCGGGACGTTGGTAATTGGAGACGGAAGGTTGGTTCATCCAGTTGGAATTTGTGGTCGGTGTAGTTTGAGAAGGATTTTCGAGACGGCGCTTGACGAGGATGTCTTTGGAACTTAGGGGGAGATTTTTAATGGCGTCGAGGGTGGAAGAATAGGCGGCAAGGACTTTTTTGCGTGCAATTTCGGCGGCAGTTTGCCGCTGTCGATCGTTTGAAGACATCCCACCACTTTCTGGATTCATATTATATCTATTATAGCATATAAATTAGATCTGTGATATAATAGATGTATTGAGCGGTCGTTTTGGCTGCTTGATGATTAGAAAAATGGGCGAATGGCGGAACTGGTAGACGCGCTAGACTCAAAATCTGGTTCTCGCAAGAGAGTGAGGGTTCGATTCCCTCTTCGCCCACCAGACGAAAATGACCCTTTGGGGTTATTTTTGTGATGAAGAATCGATGCAGGTTGGAAGTGTGGAGTAGTTTTTGGAAGGATTAGGAATCGATTCCTAAGAGATTAAGGGCGTCTTGGTCTTGGGTGCCATGGTAGAAGCGTTTAAGTACGCGTAGGAAAAGCTCTTCCCTGCTTGCTTGATAAAACAAAGTCATGCAGGAAAATAATTTCAGGTCGTCGGGGTAGGTAAAAATCTCGTCGATATACTCAGTATCGAGAGAAAGTAATGCGGTTGTGATCTCGCGGAGTCTAGGACCGAGGATTTCGTGATTTAAATATTCTTGTGCTTCTTCTAAATTGACTAGACCGTAATATTCAGATTCATAACTCTCGCCGAGCCCGCGGAGTTGCGGAAAAATAAACCACATCCAGTGTCCGGTTTTCTGTCCGCGACGGATTTCGGCGAGGGCGGTTTCGTAAATATTTTCTTGAGCGGTGAGGAAGCGATCCATGCTATAAAGTATAACAATATTTAGCAAAAAGTGTTTGGTAAAAAATACTCGCCGGAGAGGCGAGTATTTTGGCTGGGAAGATTATTTGTTGATTTTGAGAGTCTTCAAGATATTGTCGCCAGCGGTTTCCCAGTCGCCGCGTACGCTATCTTTGCAGTTGAAGCTGATGATAGCAAGCTTGTCGTCATAGGAGAAGAAAAGCATTTGGTTGTAGATTTTTTCGCCGTCGTTTTCGCTGAGGACTTTCAAAGTGGCGACGTTATGGCCATCGACTTCGTATGCATTGCTGTCGAGGACTTCCATGCTGGTAGAGAGGATGAGTTTCATAGCGTTGAGATATTCGGCAATTTGTTCATCTTTTAAGGTATTATTCGGTGCGCTGAAGACGATTTGGACGGTATCGTCTGGGTTAGCGTAGGCGAGTTCTGGAGCTTCGGTGGTGCCGTAGGTTTCTTTAATTTTTTCGCCGGAGAGTTTTTCGAAATCGGTCGGGATCGCAATGGTATAATCGTAATTTTCGAGACCGACACGCTGAGCTTTAATTTCTTCACCCTTGCCATTGTCGATCATGACGATGTCATTATTGATGCATTTGTTGATAATGCAGCCAATTACTCCTGCCAGGACGGCGAGTACAGCGATAATAATAATTGCAATAAAAATGGGTTTGGCAGGATTTTTAGTTTTAGTGTTGGTTGGTGTGGTTTTTATAGTAGCGGTTTTGGAGGATTTGGTTGTGGTGGTTTTGGCTAGTTTGGAGCTGGGGGTCTTAACAGATTTAGTCGTAGTAGTTTTGGAAGTTTTAGGTTTAGTGGTAGTTTTAGTGGTTTTAGTTTTTTTGGTAGTTTTGGGGCTAGATTCTGCCACGATAATTCTCCTTTTTATATAACTCTTATGTTTATTATAGCAGACTTTTGAGAGTTTAGGATTTTTTAGTTTGGGGAGATTTTTTGCGGGGGAGCGGAGTGATATCGGCGAGAAGCAGGGCGACTTTCTGAGCGATTTCAGGTTGGTCAAAATCGAGAATGTAGCGTTCCCTGGCGCCGGGATAAGGAATACCGGTTTTTGCGTCGGGAAGGAGAGTCTTCACGCGCGGGTCGATTTTTACGAAGGCGATATTGTCGCAAATGGTGATAATCAGGCGGTCGTTTAGATAAATCATGTATTCGCCGAACATTTTGCGGGAGCGGAGTTCCCCGATGTTGCCAAGGGTTTCGATGACGAAATTAACAAAGTCTATTGTACTGGCCATGAGATTATTATAAAGGATAAAAAAGACGGTGTCTAGGGCAGGTCGTCAGAAGAAGCGGAAAAATCGGAGTTGGAATTATTGATGCTGTCGGGAAGTTCGTCGAAATTATCGGAAGCGGAGTAATCGGGAAAAGTTTGATCGGGGTCAAGATCGAGAGTAATTTCGTGGTTAAGGTCGATTTTGGCGGCGGCGATTTCTTCATCTTTCATGATGATATCTTTATGCCCGACTAGGGCGGCGTAAGGAGAGAATTGGGCGGCGCGAAGGGCGATAGGCATGGGGTTAGGGCACTTGGGTCGAGATGCATGGAGGAGGTCGGCGTAGGGATGGGGCTCTTTAGAGATTTCGATTTCGGGTTGATTTTTAGGTGCAGCGGGCTTTGATTTGATAGTAGCGGAGGATTTGATTTTGGATGTTTTTTCAGGCATCATGACCTCCGATTTGGTGGTGACGGGAGCGGCCGGTGGCGCCTTTTTCGAAATTGATGCCGCGGAGAATAGAATTGGCGCCGTAGCGATTGCGGATCTTGAGGATGGCTTGTTGAACTTGGCGCTCTTTAGTGAGAAGCTTAGTTTCGGCGGCTTCGTGGCGAGTGAGAGCGGTGTAGTCGGTAAAAAGATCGGTTTGAGTGAGAGGAGCGGGAGTTTGGAGAATTATATCTTGATCGACGAGATCGTCGGTAGCGAGAGTAAGTTTGCGAATGGTGAGTTTGGAATGGGAATTTTCATCAAAAATTTTGAGGAAACTTTCTGTAATTAGGCGAGTGGAACTGGTTGGGCGGTCGAGGCGGAGGCTGGCGTGAGTGGGTTCGGGAACTGGGCGGTGGTAATGATCGAGAGTGATGCAAGTGGGTGGGACGAGATTTTGAGAGATGTTAGTGTGATCGTATTCGACATGAAGAGTGAGATGAGAAGTGAGATAGGATTTTTTGACGAGGTCGAGGGAAAGACCTTCGGCCATTTCTTTGATGATGGTGCGGGCTTTGGAATTAGAGTAGGGGTAAGCGAGGACTTGGGAGGAACTGAGACTTTTAGTGCGAGGTTGATGATGCTTGACGTCGGAAATATTGACACATTCATAGCCCCAAGCGTGATCAATGAGGAGTTCGGCATTGACGCCAAAAAGTTGGTAAAGGAGTTTGGGATGATCGAGAGAGCAGCGAGCGACGTCACCCATGGTAAAAAGATTACGAGTAGCGAGACGTTTGGCGTAGCCGCGACCAACGCGCCAAAAATCTGTGATAGGTTGGTGTGACCAAAGTAATTCCCGATAAGAATTTTCGTTGAGACTGGCTAGACGCGCACCAAAATTATTGGGCTCGGCGTGTTTAGCAAGAATATCCATGGCGACTTTGGCGAGATAGAGGTTAGTGCCGATGCCGGCGGTGGCGGTGATACCGGTTTCTTGATAAATAGTATTTAGAATACGGGAGACGAATTCGGTAGGCGTGGAATGAGATGATTTTAAATAACTAGTAATGTCGCAGAAGACTTCGTCGATGGAATAGGCAAAAATATCTTCAGGTGCAACGTAGTGCAAGTAGAGATTATAAATTTTGGAACTGTAGTTGAGATAATATTGCATGCGTGGAGGAGCGATGATGAAATCGAGGGCGAGGCTGGGATTAGATTTTAATTCCAAGTCGTTAGAGCTGCGACCGAGAAAAACGCCGAGAGGCGAGTTTTTTAAGCGAAGGGCGTTGATAGTGGCGACTTTTTGATTAACCTCAAAAAGGCGAGCGCGTCCAGGTAGGCCGTAGGATTTTAGGGAAGGCGAAATAGCCAGACAGATGGTTTTGTCGGTGCGAGCGGGATTTGCGACAACGAGATTGGTAGTGAGCGGATTAAGCCCGAGTTCATGGCATTCAACGGAAGCGTAAAATGATTTAAGGTCAATGGCGGCGAAAACTTTTTCCATAATATATATTATAATATAGATATGAAAGAACAAGAGATGTATAGATTAGTTTTGGGTGAAAAGCCGGAAAATGAAAAATTCCAGCGGGTGCATGCGGTGTTGGTGACGCGGGATGGACGGGTGCTGCTCAGATATAAAAATGGTGAGGCGCGAGTGACTGGTGGGAGGATTGATTTGGGGGATAAAGATTTAGTAGCGGCCTTGAAGCGGGAGATTTTAGAGGAAATTAATTGTGAAATTGATAAGTGTGATTATGTGGGGTATGTGGAAGTGAGAAAAATGAAGGGTGGAATCGAAGCCAAGGAAGAGCGAGAATATTGGGCGCGGATGGTGGCGCGAGTAGCGAAGATTCTGCCGGCAAAAGCGGATCCAGATCGAGAAAATCAGTGGATTTACGGACGGAAGTTGGTGCCGCTTGATGAAATGGTGCAAGAAATGGCAGAAACTTTTCCGACGAATCGAGAATTGTTGCCGGCGGCGATTAGAATTGCGAGAGAGAAAAATTATTTTGATTTGCCAAAAGTGGATAAAATTGAAGTTTTGAATCCGGAAAGTGTGGGCGGCGTAGAAGTATGAAGTTGATAGATCTTTTGGTTTCTGAGTTTTATTCGTGAATTGATTAGAGTTTTAATCCAAGGAGTTGGGATTTTTGGTCGGCGGTGAGACGGAGAGATTCGCGGGCTTTTTGGATAGATTTATTGTGAGCGAAAGGAGAAAGTTGGTCGCGTTGGAGATAGTCGAAAGTTTCGGGATAAAATTTGATTAGAAGCTCGGCGACGAGCCAGGCTTTGGCCATTTCGACGTAATGTTGGCCGGAGGAAATTTGGTCGAGAAGATTAAAAATATCGGGAAGTTTTTCGGAAGAAAGGAGATGATCGAGAATCATGACAAACATAAAACGTAAAGTAAATTCAGCGGAACTGTTGCGGAGACTTACTACATAGTCCCAAAGTTTCGGTGTGTCGGCGGGTTGGGGTTTGAAACTGGCGCAAAAGCCATCGCAAATGGCCCAGTTGTTGATGAGTGGCAAAAACCAAGTGACATAATCAAGGCGTTCGGCAAGACCCATCGGGCTGCTCGCGATGATAATGCCGGTGATGAGTTTTTCTTCATAATGATACGGTTCGATTTGGTCGAGGAAATAGAAATAATCGCTGGACTTGATAATTTCGCGGGCAAGTTTGCGCTGTTCGGGAACGCGGACGCCGATGAGATGTTCGGCGTCTGGGCAGGTGCGCAAATGAAATTCACGGTAGGCTGGGTCAGCGAGATCGAAAAGACGTTCGCGGAGTTCGGTGGGGGTCATAATTAGTTTTCGATTTTATGATTTTTAGATAGATTATTTTCAACTTGATCGTTTTTGGTTTGGCTATTTTCGGTTTGTCTTTCTGCAGTTTGGCTAGGAATATCTTGCAGTTCGAAACGGTATTTTTGGATTTTTTGACCGGCGGGGATTTTAGTAGGATCGATGGTGCTGAGGAACATGCCTTTCGGGCGGGCGCAAAGATGGAATTGACCATGCTGGTCGGCGGGATCGAAATAAAGTCCGCGATAAATCACGAGTTCTTCGTCGGTCTCGCTGTGGGTAGCGACATCTTCAACGATATAGTAATTGCCTTTGTAGTGACGGTAAATGCCATGAATGACAAGTTGATTTTGGTCGGAATTTTTTGAGTCAGATGCGGATGAATTAGAATTTGGTTGAGGCATGATTATTTCTCCTTGTAAGTTTTAATGATATCTTTGAGGCTGAGACGGGAGCCGTAGTTTAAGATGGCGCTGCTGTAAATTTTAATGGCGATGCGAGCGATGATGGCGCAAGTAACGATGAGAATGAGAATAGACAGCGCGACGTCCCAGCCATTCGCGACACCCATCATGACGCGAAGTGGCATACAGAAAGGTGAGGAGAAAGGTAAGAGCGAGGCGAAAATATTAAGGTCGCCAGTGGGGTTCGTTAAAGTAAAGTAGGCGAGGTAAAAACCGAACATAGTGAGAAGGGCGATGGGAGTGTTGGCAGATTGGATGTCTTCGGGTTTGCTAACAGTGGAGCCGGTGAGGGCGTAAAGTAAGGCGTACATAAAATAGCCGAGGACGAAATAAAGTAAAGTAATAAGAATTAGGTAAGGTGTGAAATTAGAAAGGTCGAGGAGACTGCTTAATAATTCGGGATCGAGGAAAAGATGGGCGCTAATGATGGCGGTGAGACCAAAAAGAATAACTTGGAATAAGCCGATGAGACCGATACCGATAGTTTTGCCGAGAATGATGTTGGTGGGGCTGGTGGAAGTAACCAGGGTTTCGATAATGCGGGAAGTTTTTTCGATGGTGATGGAACTGGAAACTTGGTAAGCACAGAAATAAATAGCGAAGAATAGTACGCAGGATAAAATCATCATCACGAAGACATTGCCAGAAACTTCTTGGTCTTCGGTTTGTTCAACACTGAAAGTAAAATGTGGATCTAAAGTACTAAGTTGTTTTTCGGTGAGACCGAGTTTTTGAATTTGAATACTGGTATAAAGATTTGTAAGTTGGTCGAGGAGATCCTGCGGGGGATTCGTGATAGTGGCGGTGTTTTTGACAATGTAGCGGATGGTGGGATTTTGATCGGTTTTGGAGATGAGGAGAGCAGACGAGACGTCGCCGTTTTGGACTTTGGTTTTGAGAGTTTCATAATCAAGACTTTCGATGATCGGATCGTAACCTAAGTCTTCAATGTTCTTTAGGGATTCGAGCTGGCCGTCAAAAACGTGGTCGGGGTCGGACAAAATAATTTGGTCGTTAAAGTCGCCGCCGTTAATATTATTAATAATATTCGGAACGTTAAAACCGAGTACGATTAAAACGAGAATAATAATTGTAGAAATGCGGAAGGATTTGCGACTGAGAATATCCTTCATGGTGAATTTGATAACTGTGAAAAGTGACTGCATATTAGGCTCCTACTTTTTCAATAAAAATATCATTGAGGGCGGGGCGCATGATTTCGAATTTCTCGATTTTAACGCCATGTTCGATGAGAGTTTTTAATAATTTTTCGGCAGATTTCGCGTCGGAGATTTTGAGTGTGTAATGAAAATCAGTACGATTTTCGACGGTGAAATCTTGCAGATAATTTTTGATATCTCGATCGACGTTGATCTCGACGCGACTAACTGGGTAAGTGGATTTGATGTCTTGGAGATTGCCTTGTAAGACGGTTTTACCGCGATTTAAGATCAGAATGTCACTACAAAATTCTTCGATAGTGGGCATTTGGTGGGCGGACATGATAATGAATTTACCGTTTTTCGTAAGTTCGATGATGACGGATTTGATTAATTCAGTGTTAATTGGATCGAGACCGCTGAAAGGTTCATCAAGAACAACAAGGTCGGGATCATGAATGATGGCGGCCATGAATTGAACTTTTTGTTGGTTGCCTTTGGAGAGTTTTTCGGCGGGAAGGTCGAGGTATTCGGTGATTTTGAGTTGCTCGGCGAGATGATGGATGCGATCTTGGATGAGGCTTTTGTTCATACCTTTGAGTTCGGCGAAATAAGTGATTTGGTCGATAACTTTAACCTTGGGATAGACGCCGCGCTCTTCGGGAAGGTAACCGAAATTAACATTCTTGCGATCGACTGGTTCGTCGTTCCAGGTAATAGTGCCGCTGTCTTTGGCGAGAATGCCAAGTAGCATACGGATGGTGGTGGTTTTGCCGGCGCCATTGGTACCGAGGAGGCCGAAGACTTTTGGTTCGGTGACGGAGAAACTGACGCGATCGACGACGAATTTTTGGCCGAACTTTTTGGAAACATCTCTAAGTATGAGTCCGCTCATATGATCCTTTCTGATGATAAATATCTGGTTACATTATATCACGGGGGGGGGGGTGCATTTTAAAAGAGGAAAATATTATCCCCGAAATTCGGGGATAAAATGAGAGATTAGTTAAGGTTAATTCCCCGCTCTAAAAGTTTTCGATCGACGAAGTAGATAAGGGCAGTGAAGCCGATGTAAAATAAGCTACCAGTGAAAAGGATTTTGGTAATGAAGTCGAAACTGAAGTTTGAGCAATCTTCCGAGAAGGTATAGAATAGGCAACCATAAAGAGGGTTAATGAATTTGAGAAGATAAATGAAGCAAAAGGTGATAATGCAGCAGATGATATAAATAGCGAATCCGAAAACGATAGATGTAAAAGTGCGGCCATTAGCAAAACGTTGAGAGAAGATGATGCCGGTAATTCCAGATAAAGCAACGAAAGTGAATTCAAGAAAAATGACGAGAAAATAGGCGAGATCGTAAAGGACGGGATGATCGACAAAAGTTAAGAGACTACCATTGGTATGGTAGATGTCGGGGATGAGGATACCCATACCTTCGACGAATTGGCGGCCGGTGGGAGTGAGTTGCAAAATTGCGAAACAGAGGGCGATCCAGATGAGAGTAAGAAAAATGGTAATGAGGGTGCTGCAGAATTTGGCGGTCCAAAGAGTGCTACGCTTGATGGGCAAAGTGTGAGTAAGATAGGCTTCGTCGCCGTAGAAATTTTGTTTGAAGCGGACCCAGATGCGGATAGTGGCGTTGAGAATCATGCCGATGAGGCAGACAATGACGAGATTGTAAAAGATGGCATGAAGTAAAGGAAAGAAAGAGGGGCCGGTGATAGACTCGCCGATAATGTCGCCGGAGTCACTGAATTTAAGAATTGTGTCGTAGGAAGTGAGGTTATGCAAAAAGACGCAGAGCAAGAGACAAACGGCGTAGATAGCGACGGTTTTGAGGATGAGTTTGAGATCGAGTTGGATTAATTTTCGAAACATGATTAGTTTTCCTGTTTAGAGTTGGCTTTAAAAAGAGTGCGAAAGATATGATCAATGGAAGAGTGATGTTGATCTCGGAGATGATCGGCAGAATCGGTGAGAATGATTTCTCCATCTTTCAAAAAGATAACTTCGTCGAGAATATGCTCGATATCGGAAATGAGGTGAGTGGAAATGAGAAGGCTGGCACCGTCGTCAAAATTAGTGAGGATAGTATCAAGAATATAATCACGAGTAGCAGGATCGATGCCGCCGAGCGGTTCGTCGAGAATATAAAGTTTTGCATGGCGGCTCATGACGAGAATGAGTTGGAGTTTTTCTTGCATACCTTTGCTCATGTGGAGGATTTTGGTTTCGGGATTGAGATTCAAATCTTGAATGAGGCGATAGGCTTTGTTGGTGTTAAAGTTGTCATAAAAATCTGAGAAAAGTTGTACGGCGTCGCGGATACGGAGAGTTTTGTCGAGATAAGTGCGCTCAGGGAGGTAAGAAATGAGACGTTTGCTGGCGACTCCGATCGGTTCGCCGTTTATCAAAATCTCGCCAGAACTCGGAACGAGGAGATCGTTGCAAAGTTTGATGAAAGTAGTTTTGCCGGCGCCGTTGGCGCCAAGCAGACCGACGATTTTGCCGGCGGGAATTTCGAGATTAATATTCTTCAGGACGGAGGTTTTGCCATAACTTTTGGAAAGGTTATGACAGGCGAGGAGGGGAGTTTTCGATGAGGATTTTGGCGTCGTGCTAGCTCCGGAAGTTGAGTTTGCTTCGGAAAAATTTGGAATAGAGGTTTTTGGTGATTTCGATGTTTTTGGGTTAGATATTTTTGGTGATTTTGACATTAAGTCTCCTATGAAAGTTCTTTTATGTAGTTGATAATTTCGGGTGGAGTGAGTCCGAGGTCGAGCATATCTTGGAGAAAATCTGCAGTTTTAGTCTCGGCGAGACGAGCGCGGAATTTGGCAATGAGGCGTATGTTGTCGGTGACGTATTTGCCGTTGGTGCGCTCAGTGTAAATGAGGCGGAGATCTTCAAGTTCGGTGAGGGCGCGTTGCATGGTATTAGGATTCACACGAGCTTGCAAAGCGAGGTCGCGAACGGACGGAAGTTTGTTGCCGGGCGGAATTTTTCCGGAGATAATGTAGAGTTTGAGCTGTTCGACCAGTTGAATGTAAATTGGGCGGTCGCTAGTAAATTGAAATTGTATCATTGTATTAGTTCCTTAATACAATGATATATCGAAATGGTTTAAAGTCAAGAAAAATTTTGGGTGTTTTTGTGATGAACTTTGGGTTTTGAGAAATTAACGAAAAATGGGCTCGATGGAGTGACGGTTTTTAAGACGGCATTTAAAGAATTTTATGAAACAGTTAAAGCAATACGGAAGAACTAGACTGATGATGCAGAGAAAAAGATCAAGAAGTAGAGCAGTAGTGGGGGAGAGAAGGATTTTTTGTTCGGCGAGGTAATAGCTAGTGAGAAAGATAATGAGGTTGCTAATGACGAGATAGCTAAGGGTGTTTTGACCGATGCGAATGATTTTCTTGAGGAGTGGGCAGTTAGTGATGTTTTTGCAGATAATATAGAGGAGATAAACTGGCAAAAAGCCGCCGAGAAGCCAAGGTAAGGAAGGCGGAAATTGAGCGGGAAGAGTAAGGTTTCGCATAAGATAAAGAACGAAGATGATAAAGCCGATAGTGCAGAGGTTAAAGACTCGAGAGTTTAGTGTGAGCTTGTGCTTTGCCATGAGGAGTCCGAAAAGGAAGAAGCAGAAAAATTGAGCAATGGGAAAAGAAGTGCGCGAAGAAAAGCCAACGAAGAAACTAAGGATAGGAAGTTTAACTAAATGGTATGGAAAGAAGGACATTAAAAGTGAGCAAATAATGAGAGCAATAAGAGTACTGTCGGGAAGAGTACGAAAGTATTTGCGGGTGAAATAGATAATGATATACAGAAAAGCAAAGCTGGGGAGAAATTCACAGAAGCCGGTGATGCGATGAAAGCAAAGGATTTTCAAAAGAGTGAGTCGGGATAAATCATGCTGAGTAATGACCGCGTAGGCGATTGCGATAATGTAGGCGGTGAGAATGGTACGAAGGAAATTTTTGGTGAGTTTTTGGCGGAGGCGAGTGTTGCTGAGAGGGCGCGCAACATAGGCAAGATACATGGAATAGCCAAAAGCAAACATGAAGCCAGGAAAAACGATGAGCCCGGCAAGAGTGCCGTAGAAGTTTGTAAGACTATTGACTGGAAAGAACATAAAAATATGAGCGGTAACCATAAAAATGGTGAGGAGACCCTTAAGGAGATCAAGTGAGAGATCGCGAGGTTTTGAGTTAGAGATTTTGATGGGCTTGGTGAGCGGAGAGGCGGGCGTAAGTTGGGTAGAGGGATTTATTGGATAGAGAGTTGGAGTCTCTTTGGGTGGTTGCACTGGATGTGGAATATTGATGATAGATGGTTGGTTTTGATGAGTGGGGCTAGGGGTAATTTTTGCAGACATTGGCTTTCCTGTTTCTGAGCTTGAGGGTTGGTTGGTAACTCTGATTTAATAAACTATAAGTATTATAACATAGCGGATATGGTTTGTGTTATAATTTAGGGTATGAAGATGTTTAATGTATGGTTAATTGAAACTTTGGTGATATTTTTTGCGGGGTCACTGCTGCATTTTATGTATGTGTGGAGCGGCCGCAAGCGCATAATGGGGATTTTTGCGGCGGTGAATGAGAGCACTTGGGAACATATTAAGTTGGCGCTGTCGGCGATATTTTTATGTACGCTAGTTGATGTGTGGTTTCTAGGTAGCGAGCCGAATTATTGGCTGGCGAAGAATTTATCCTTTTTGGCGCCGGTGGTGGTGATTCCGATTTTATTTTACGGATATCGTGCGATTCTGAAAGTAAAATCGTGTTTGCCGATTGATATTGCGATTTTTGGAGTGGCGGCAGCGATAAGTAGTTTGGTGTTCGTAATCGCGGTGAGATGGCCGAGTTTTGGAACTTGGGTGAATTATTTGAGCGGCGGGATAAGTGTGGTGATTTTGACGGCGTATTTATCTTTGACAAGATTTCCGTTACATAACTTTTTGTTTCGGGATCCGGTGACGGGAAAATATGGGCTGGAGGCGGGGGAGATGAAAGTGAGACGGAAGAAAAATAAGAAGAGTGGTCGGTGATTTGAAATTGGATTTTAGTAGGTATGATAATCCGCCAGTGAGACTGGCGGATTATAGTGCTTAACGAATAGTGGTTATCTATCCCAGGTAAATCCTTCTCCGAAATGGCCGTAGCAGGCAGTCTTAGCGTAAATAGGACGTTTGAGATCGAGAAAATTAATGATGCCGCGAGGAGTTAAGTTATAAGTGAGTTCTGAGGTGGAAGAAGTGGAGTCGGTGAGTTTAATTAACTGGGGCTGACCGTCGATGATCAGGGTATATTCAAGGGGTTCGGCATAGCCGATGGCGTAAGCGAGGCGAACGAAAACTTCGTGAGCGTGCGTGGCGCGGAGATGATCGACGGCGATTTTGCGGGCCATATAAGCGGCGGAGCGATCGACCTTGGAGGGGTCTTTGCCGGAAAAACAACCACCGCCGATAGGAATACGTGGGCCGTAGTTATCGATGATGAGTTTGCGGCCGGTGAGGCCAGTGTCGGCGGTGAAGCCGCCTTGTTGCCAGTCGCCGGCGGGGTTAAGATGAAGTTCGATACTGGACTCAGAAGGAATTGGAGAAAGTTGGTGTTCGGTGATGAAACCGCGAACTAAATTTTCAAGTTCGGCTCTCGAGACGTTTTGGAAACTGGCAACAATGGAGCGAACTTGGGGAGTTGAAGAACTAGTCGTGGCAGGGTCGAGGAGAGTGATTTGGGTTTTGCCGTCGAAAGGATGTTTTTCGTAAATATATTGGTTGAGACGGCGAGAGAGGATAACTTCGAGAGGCAGAAGTTCGGGAGTCTCATCGCAAGCGTAGCCGATCATAATTCCCTGGTCTCCAGCGCCACCAACATCAACGCCGGCGGCGATCTCCGGGCTTTGTTCGACGAGATTCGTGATAATTTTAAGGCTATTATCTTCGGTGACTTGATGTACGAGGTCGGGGATATCGATGTTCTTAGCAGTAGAAGTGATTTCTCCGGTGATGAAGACTTGGCCATGGCCACCGCAAGTTTCGACGGCGACACGGGAATTCGGATCGGTGGCGAGATAGGCATCAAGAATAGTATCGGAGATGCGGTCGCAAAGTTTGTCAGGGTGCCGAGGAGAAACGCTTTCGGCGGTGCGATATAATGTATGTTCTTCCATGAGAGTAGTATAGCATAGGAAAAGCAGGAGCGGGAGTTTTAACGGAAGCGGAGTTAGATTAGACGAAGTAGGGATGGTTATGCTATACTAGAATCATGAAAATTGCGGTTTTTACAGATATTTATGCTCCTTGGAGTAACGGAGGAATTGCGTCGTCAGTAAAAGCGCAGAAAGATGAATTAGAAAAATTGGGACATGAAGTGTATGTTTTTTGTCCAGGCTCTCGACCGCACGAGAAAAATGTGATTACGGTGCCGAGTTATAAGCATTTGCGGGTGAATGGAGCGGTGGTGGCGAAGAAACCGCAGGAAGTGGAAGAGTTTGTGTTGGAAAAGTTTCCGAATTTTGAAGTTTTTGATGTGGTGCATGTACATTATGAGGGTGGGTGCAGTGTTGCGGGGATTAATCTGGCGAGAAAATTTCGGGTGCCATTAGTGCAGACGATGCATGGGCGTGAAGACATGGCGATTGCGGTGAATGTACCGCATCCTTGGAAAACTGTCGTGGCGAGGGCGATTAATTTTATACATGGTAAGTTTTTACCGCATATAGTGCGAGTGAAAAAAGATAAATATCAGGCTCCGACGTGGGTGCGAGCAAAAATGTGGGAGATGATGGTGAATCATGCGAATCAAGCGGATATTGTGATTACACCGACAGATCATTTTGGGAGAAAGTTGGAGCATTATGGTGTGGAAGCGCCGGTGCGAGTGGTGTCGAATGCGGTGGGTAAGGATTTGTTTGAAGAAGGGGTGTCAGAGCGGAAATTGGAAGACGGGGCGGTGCTGAAGATGGTGTGGAATTCGCGAGTGTCGCGAGAAAAAAGAATCATGCCGTTTCTGCGGGCAGTGAAGCAGTTAAAACGACCATATTTATTATATGTGTATGGGGATGGTAATGATTTGAAGGAAGCGAAAAAGTTCGCGCAGGAGAATAATTTGAAAGTGAAGTTTTTTGGGCGAAGACCGAGAAAACAAATTATGCAGAGGATGCAGGAGGCGCATTTGGGGATCATGGCGTCGTATAATTTTGATACGCAAGGGATGACGCTACTGGAGGCTGAGGCGACGGGGCTGCCGGTATTCTTTTGTGATCCGGAAATGATCGAAGTGGTGCCGGAGGGAAGTTATGTTCTTGCGGGTGGTCCGGAGGCGCCGGCGATGGCGATAGCCATAGAAAAAATGCCGGCGGAGAAAATTGCAAAAATGAGCCGACAGATGTTGAAACATCGGGATAAAGTGAAGCAGAGTTATCAAATTAAAAAGATTTTGAGCGCCTATACGGAAGCAAAGAAAATCAATAGCGAAAGAATAAAAAACGCTAGTAAAGAGACTTAGCGGGCGGGATGGTAAAGTAATGCGGCGGTCGTCGCGGCGAGAGGTTGGTTTGGAGTATAAAGATTAAACATAGTGATATTGGTGGCGAGTTGCCCTGACCAGAGCGAAAGGGGCGAATAATTGGTATTTGTAATCGGAGTGGTGGTGATTTCGCCGGAGTGAGCGACGATAATTTGGTCTTGGTGAAAAGTTGTGAGGGTAACGGGATAAGTGAGGGTGAATTTGTGGAGAGTTTCGAGGATAGGAATGAGGGGTTGGGAGAGGAGAATCATGCGAGGATAATAAATGACGCGAAAGAGTTTTTGGAGTTGGAGCATAGAGGCGATGAGAAAGGTTTTCTCGCGGTTGAGGAGGGGTGCAGCTTCGGCGGAAAGGAGGTCGATGGTATCGCGGGTGAGAGTAAGGAGGCTAGGTTGGTTAGAAGATTCGGTAGAGCTGGAAATGGCAGAGTTAAGGGCGATGGCGGTTTCGGAATTTTTGGAAAAGTCGCCAACGAGAATGCTGGCGTCGCTGGCGCTGAGGAGAGCGGAGAGCTGAGCAGATTTTGCAAATGAGCCGCTAGTGGTAGAAGGAGTGAGCTCGACATTGGCGAAAGTGGGGATTTTGCCGCGGAGACTGTCGGGGAGAATGGTCGTGACAGTTCTGACCGGAAAAGTCTTGGTTAAATATTCGGAAGTGCGGATGACACTAGAGAAGCTTTGGCTATTGCCGCCGACGATGGTGACGTGATGGGCTTTTTGTTCGGGAATATTCCAAACGAGATTTGGAAAAAGCGGGGTGGTTTGTTTTTGCCAATACGGAAGATGAGTGCTAATCGGAGCGAAATTAGGCATATTAAATCTCGAGTTCGATAGAAATTGGACAATGGTCGGATCCCATAATATCGTCATGAATCTCGGCGGATTTTAGGTAAGGTAAAAGAGATTTAGAGATAAAGAAATAGTCGATGCGCCAGCCGATGTTACGCTCGCGACAGTGCGACCAGTGAGACCACCAAGTGTAGCGTTGAGTGCTGGGATAAAAATAGCGGAAAGTATCGACGAAGTTGGAGTTGGTGAGATTTTTGATTCCCTGGCGTTCTTCTTCAGTAAAGCCAGCATTACGTTCGTTGTCTTTCGGGCGGGCGAGGTCGAGCGGAGTATGGGCGGCGTTGAAATCGCCGCAGACAATAACGGGTTTGTGAGCTTCGAGATTTTTTAGAAAGCGCAAGAAGGCGGGATCCCAAAGGTCTTCGCGGAGTTTGAGGCGAGAAAGGTCGCGTTTGCTGTTCGGGGTGTAGACATTGACGAGATAAAAAGCCGGAAATTCGAGGGCTTGGACGCGCCCTTCGGTGAGCGGGCTACCGTAATGATCGTTTTGCCAGTCGTAGCCGGAAATAATATCAGTCGTAAAGGAATCAAAGGCTTTTTCAGGAGTAATTTTCGTAAAAACAGCGGTACCAGAATAGCCGGGGCGTTCGGCGCTATTCCAAATTTCGAGATATTCCGGAAAATCAACGACGGCTTGGCCGGGTTTGGCTTTAGTTTCTTGGATGCAGAGGATATCGGGCTGATAGGTATTAACTAGATCAACTAGAGTGCCTTTTTTGAGGACGGCGCGCAGGCCATTGACGTTCCAAGAATATAACTTCATAGACTTATTATAGCATAGATTAACCTTAATAATCTTTGGTAGTTTTGAGACTGCGGGAAATATCGCGGTTTTTGATAGTTTCGCGTTTGTCGTATTTTTTCTTGCCTTTGCCGGTGGCGACGACGAGTTTGATGT
Source organism: uncultured Candidatus Saccharibacteria bacterium (assembly GCA_964485445.1). Taxonomy (GTDB): domain Bacteria; phylum Patescibacteriota; class Saccharimonadia; order Saccharimonadales; family Saccharimonadaceae; genus Nanosyncoccus. Next base: position 26,047 of record CAZAJJ010000007.1, read on the forward strand.
AGCGGCCGCCAGCGAGCAGGCGAACCGGGACTATCTGGAAGCCGTTTTGCTTAGCGCGAGTGAAAGCGTCAATTTGTTTGCGGGTGGCGAGGAGTTTGATATTTTTCTCGGTGTCGGCGCCAAGGGTGAGATTATTGAGCCATAGTTCCCCGTTATGGATAGCGACAAAAGAACCCTTTAGTTGAGCGCGATGATCGCGGATGAGACGAACTTCGGGGCCGGAAAGTTGCATGCCGCAGGTTAATTCTTCGCCGAGTTGATAATCAAAACGAGCGCGGCGGTTTTCGGTAACAGAACTGGAATGACGAGTTTTTTTCATAATATATATTATACTACAGAAAGTGCGTAATCTGTCGGAATAGAGATGAGATAAGCGAAATATTTTCTTAAATGTCGTCTTATGCTATAATATGGGAAATGCGTATTGCAATTACATCAGATTTATATTACCCGATGACGAATGGGGTGGCGGTGTTTGCGCACAACTTGGCGAAGGGGTTGGTGAAAAAGGGGCATGAAGTGATCGTGATTTGTCCGAGTTTCACTGGTAAGCCGCATCGGGAAAAACGAGAAGGAGTGACAACTTATTATCTACGTTCGATTCGATTCCCGTTTTATCCGGATCAGATTAATGAAGTACCGACGGGAAAGGAATTTTTGGGGCTACCTTTGCCGAGGCTAGCATATCGACACGGGCTTTGGATTACAATTGAACCCTATCCGATGATGAAGAAGATTTTGAATCGGTTTCATCCGGATGTGATTCATAATCAGACGGCGGAAATGATTGCGATTGCGGCGCGGAGATATGCAAAAAAATATGATACGCCAATGGTGAGCACGGGCCATGCTTATCCGGATAATATTACGGGACAACTAAGGATTTTGAAGCCAATTAAGCGACCATTAGACGCGGCGCTACGGGCGTATATGGCGAGTTTTTTGAAGCATTCGGAATATGCGACGATGCCGACGGAGATGGCGATCGAGGACTTGGTGCCAAAGAAACGGAAGAGGTTCGATGTGATGGTGGAGCCTTTGTCGAATGGAGTGGATCTTTCGAAGTTTGGTCCCGGGAAAGCGCCGGCGCGGATTTATCGGAAATATCATTTACCAAAAGATAAACCGTTGGTATTATATGTCGGGCGAGTGGATCCAGAAAAAAGTTTGAGTAACGTAGTGACAGCTTTTGCAGGAGTTTTGGAGAAAGTTTCGGAGGCGGCATTGGTAATTGTCGGTGATGGAACGGATCGGAAGCATCTTTTGGATCTGACACGGGCGTTGGGGATTGAGAAGGCGGTGTATTTTCCGGGGCGAATTTATCCGCCGGATATTATGGAAGTATATCGAACGGCGCAGGTGTTTGTGACGGCGAGTGAGACAGAGACGCAAGGGATCGTCTTGATCGAAGCGGCGGCGACAGGATTACCGCTCGTAGCGGTGGATGCGGGGGCAGTGCGAGAATTGTGTCAGAATAAAAAGAACGGGATTTTGTGTCATCCAGGGGATGTAGCGGAAATAACAGATGGAATTGTGAAGTTGTTAAGACATGACGATGTGCGGAAGCGGTATGGCGAATATAGTTTAAAAATTGCGGCACAGCATGATCTGAATCGGACTTTGCAGAGATTTGTGGAGATTTATGAGGAGGCGATTTTGTTGAAAGGTAAGAAAGTGAAGTTGGGGAAAAAGTGGGGAAAGAAAAAATAGGAGGTCAGGGAGTATGCAAGTAGTTGGTCATCTAGGCAATTTTTTAGTTATTTTTTAGGAAATTAAGAACATGCTTGGCAGTAGCTTGAGGATTTTCGTAATTATGAAGGTGGCCGGAGTTAGGAATAAAATATAATGTAGCGTTGATGTCTGTGGCAAGTTGTTCGGTGGCGGATTGCTTGACAATACGATCTTTGGCACCAGCGATAAAGAGAAACTTCTGAGCCTTTTGTGATAAGTTTGAATTCTTGTGGGTGGGATTTGGGTTTTGGGGTAGGGATTTTGAATCTTGTTTTTTTTGATTCAGTAACAGAAATTCGGCGACAGAATGAGTAGCAGCGTAGCGAGCGGCGGTGATGACGTCTTTGGGGCGAGGTGGGCAGTTGTCGCTACATTCATGCGTGAGGGTGAGAGATTTTTGGAAAAGGTCGTGATCTTTGGGAATAAAAAGATACTTGGTGGTGATATAATCGACGAGATGGCGTGGAAACAGGGCGGAAAGCGGAGAAATAAGAGCGAGGACTGGATTAGTTTTTTGGGAAATGGGAGAGAGCAGGATGACTCGGTCATCAATGAGGTCAGGGTATTTTTTAGCAAAAGCGGCGACGATGATCGAACCCATGGAATGACCGATAAGAATGGGGTGGGAGAAATTGTTCTTAGAAAGATAGTTTTTTAGATAATCAAGGTAGGCGTCAGTAGTATAAGCCTTGAGTGGGCTAGCGCCGGCGAAAGGTGGAACTGACGGAGTGAAAACTGAATATCCGGAAGCGCGAAGAAGATCGGCTACTTCTTGGAGACCTGCGGGGGCGCCGCGGAGACCGTGAATGAGGACGATGGGCGGAAGAGGCTGGGCTAAGAGTACTGAATTGTCAGGATGAGGCTCAGTCTTATGGCCTTTTGAGCTCCTTGAGATTTTTGGAGTCTTAGAAGCTGTGGATTCTGAGACTTTTGAGATTTCTGGAGTTTGGGAAACTTCGGGGGATTTCATGGAAATATTAAAACGTCTCGACTAGTTATCTTGAGCTTGATATTTAGCGAGCGCAGCCTTGATGGCGGGGCGGTCGAAGCCAACAATACGCTCATTGCCGATTTCGGTAACGGGAACGGCAGTAATGTCGGGCATATTCGAAGCATCAACTTCTTCGTATTCGATTTCACTTTGGTCAAGCCAATCCATGAGGGCGTGACAGTAAGGGCAAGTGTTGGTGCTATAAACTTTAATCATAATAAACTCCTTTATTATTAATTATTTTTGTAATTTCTTGGCGGCGTCGAGTTGGGGATCGCGACTATGATTGGCGTCATCGTAAGTGAGTTCAACTTCGATATCTGGTTTAATTCCTTTCCCGTTGATGGAATTGCCTTTCGGGGTATGCCAACGGGCAGTAGTGACTTTGAGTAAAGTATCATTGGAGAGTTCAAGGAGGGTCTGGACGACGCCTTTACCGAAAGTGATTTCGCCGAGAATGGTGGCTTTGTCGTAATCTTTGAGGGCGCCGGCGACGATTTCGGAGGCGGAAGCGGTGGAGCCATTGACGAGGACGACAGTTGGAATGTTGGCAAAGACAGCTTGACCGTGATTGGCGTAGGTTTTTTCTTCGCGCCCGCCTTTATTTTTTTGAATGAGGACAAGATCGCCGTCGAGCCAGAGTGAGAGCAGGTCTTTCGCGGCGGAAACGTAGCCACCACCGTTACTACGGAGATCGAGGATGATTTTATTGACGTTATGTTCTTTGAATTCGGTGCTACTGGCGATCTTGCGGACAATTTCGCCGGTATCGGTGTCGAAGCGAGTAAGGGTAATAATAGCGGTGCGACCGTCGTAGGTGGCGTAAGCAGAGACGTTATTGATGGCTTCGCGAGTCAAAGTGAATTCTTTTTCTTCGCTGTCGCGGATAACGGTGAGCTTGACCTTAGTTCCGGCGGCGCCGCGTAGTTTCGAAGCGATCGTGTCGGTGGTTTCGTCATAAACTTCTTCGCCATCGACTTTATAAATAATGTCGCCAGCCTTAATTCCGGCTTTGACGGCGGGGTTGTCGGGGAGAGTACGGATAACGCGGACATAGTTATCACGGAGACCCATTTCGATGCCGATGCCGGCGCCAACGTCGCCATGCAGAGCGGCTTCATAATCGTGAGCTTCGTCAGAGGTCATATAGGAAGTATAAACATCCCCAAGAGAATCAACCATGCCTTTTTTGGCGCCTTCGATGAGGGCGGATTTATCAATATCGCCATCATAATTTGCGACGAGCGAATTATAAACTTCGTCGAGGGCGGACCAGTCTTCGGCAGGACCAGTAGTCTTAAAACCGAGATAGGGGAGGATATTGGGGGCGATTTTACTCCAGCCAGCACCGATAAAGAAACCGACGACGAGAATGACGGCGCCAACGACAATAGCGCTACCGAGATTAACTTGTTTTTCCTCCCAATTTTTCTTCATAATACTATTGTAACACAGAAAAACGATGCGGAGGTGAGAAAATAATTACCAAAGTTTGCGGTCAAAATGGATGTAGCGATAAGCATCGGGATTGACGTTATAGCGGGCGCCGAAGTCGCCAGGAAGATGACTCTTAGAACTGCTAGAGTTGTTATACTCAGTTAAATTAATCGTACCGTTAGCATTGATGCTTTCGACCCACATAACATGACCATAAAGCCCGGAAGTGCTGTAAGCGACGGAATGCGGAGCAGGATTATTATCGACGACGTAGCCGAGGCGAGTGGCGGTGTTGCCCCAGTTTTTAGCGTCGCCCCAAGCGGAGATGTAAATTCCCCAGAATTCTTGAACTTTCCAACCGGCGTAACTAGTACATTGGCAAACATATCCGCCGACGACGATGTAGCCGACATTATCGCGCGGGCAGCGGTCGGCGTAAGGATAGGAGTTGAAACCTTCTCCGACAACGCCGCTACTATTATAGCGGGCGATTTCGGCGGCAATTTCTTGTTGCATAGTTTCGCGGGCGACTAAGGCGTCGCGTTCGTAAGCGGCGCTGTCGTTTTGGTATTTAATAATTAAACTGCTTTGGCGATTGCGTTTGTTGGTAATTTCGACGCGGCTGGCTTCGGCGCTAGAAATGAGCGCATCAACGCTGGCTTTTTGGGATTCAAGACTGGCTTTTAGATCACGGATGACTTCGGTAGAGGCGGCGATTTGGGATTTGGCGTTGGTTTGGCGGGATTGGCGTTCGGCTAGGTCGCCAAGAGAATTGCTGCCAGCGAGTAAAATGATCGCATCGGGTTCTTCTTCGAAGTGAAGATTGACAAGAAGTTTGGCGAGAGCGGTTTGTTGAAGTTCGAGTTTAGCTTCGTTTTCGGCGATTTGCGTAGAAAGATCGTCGGCAATGGCTTGATTCTTGACGATGTCGGCTTCAAGTGAAGCGATTTCGGCATTGAGTCTAGCGACTTCGCCCTCTAAGGTCTCAGCATTGCTCGCGGCATTAGCAGCGTTACGTTCGGCGGCGGCAGCGGCGTCGGCGGCGGCTCGGCAGGCTTGGCTAACGCAGCCGGCAGGGTAGGCTTGAGCGGGCTGGACGGAATGCGAAAAAATTGAAAAACTAGTAAAAACGGCAAATCCGAGAAAAATACCAATAATTATTCCTCGAAGTCCGAAATTTTTATGCTTACGACGAGTGATCATATATATTATATAACACGTTTATGGTTAAAAGTGAAGAGGTTTCGGATCCTTAAATTCTTAAAACTTGGATTTTATTTGAGATACTTCTGGGTAGCAAGGCGGGCGGAAATAGTACCTACGATGATACCGATAAGAACCATGACGCCATAGACAGCGACGAGCATGTCAGAATTCAATAGTTCAGAGACGGAAGTGACGTCGATGCCGTAGTTGGAAAGTTTAGGTGAGAGAAAACGAAAGCCAATTACAGCCAAAGTGGTCGCAAGTAGTCCAGAAATGATACCGCAAATCTGGGCTTCGACGAGAAAAGGACCGCGGATAAAACCGACGTCGGCTCCGACTAGTTTCATCATGTAGATTTCTTCGCGGCGAGAGAAAATGGCCATGCGAATAGTATTGAAAATAACAAGAATAGAAATTGCGAGGAAAACGGCGCCAAGAATCAACCCGCCATTTTTGGCGATGGTGGCCCAGGAGTTGATGGTTTCGATTTCGGCTTGATTGACGTTGTAAGTCGGTTCTTTGGTCGGGTCGAGGTTTTCTTGGTAAAGCGGGGTAGTCTCGACTACATGGCGAATACTAGCGAGGTCGTTAGGATCGAAAACTTTGATACGCATGGTGGCTTGCATGTTGCTTAGCATGAGTTGATACATGGATTCATCTTCTAGGGCGGTTAATAAATCGGCATTATCGCTGTTATCGGAAATAAAACTAGCATATTCAGTATTAGAATCGGCGACTTCGATTTCTTTGACGTTAGGATCGGTGCGCATAATATCAGCCATACTATTGAGCTGGGTGATTTCGGTTCCGGGCTTGAAGAAAATAGTGATGTCAATTTTTTCGCGCATGGTTTCGGCGGTGGAGTTGAGAATAAGACTGGCGCAGACTGTGATAATTAAAATAACTAAAGTAATAGTCATGACTAGGGTTGCGGCGACGGAGAGCCAGATATTGCGAGTGAAGCTGGTGGCGCCGTATTTGACGATGCGACGAGCATTACGAGCTTTACTGACATGGCTATTTTCAACTAAAGTTTTTAAATGGGCTTTAGTTTCTTTGCGAGTAGGTTTATGGGTGGCTTCGCGACCACTACTGGTGATGGCTTTTTTATCGATCATGATTTAGATTACCTGTTTTTGTTTAGGTTTAGAAATAACTGGACGACGGGATAAATTAGCCATGCTAGGGGCGGGTTTGAGTTTGACGGTTTGTCCGAGGCTTAGGTCGCTGAGTCGAGGTGCAGCTTTAAGTGGGCGACTAGCAGTATACCATTCGTTAGCAGATCCGCGCACGGGTGGTTTGGTGGCTCGGGGTTTAGTAATGCTAATATTTGGCGTTTTTTCTTTAGTTGTTTTCTTTGCGCTTGTAGCTGTAGCGACAGGTTTGCGACGAGTAGGATGGTCGATTTTAACGCTGGCTTCAGTGCGAGGTTTTGTGGGTTTTGGTTCGGGTTGTGGCTCAGTTTTAGTCGTAAGATTATTTAGATACTTTTCTCCAGGAACTTGTATCTTGGTAATAAAACCGGCTTCAGGTGTAACGATATTCGGTACTACCTTGAGAAGTTCATCTTTTACGGGACTATGATCAAGTTTATAGATACCATGATTCTTTTGGTCATCGACAATGCGACCGTCTTTCATGGTAATAACGCGCTTACTGAGATTATTGACAATGTTCTCATCGTGAGTTGTAACAAGTAAAGTAGTGCCAAAATCATTGATTTTTTGTAACAAGTCAATAATTTCGTGACGAGTGAGAGGGTCGAGGTTGCCGGTCGGCTCGTCGGCGATGAGAATTTTAGGCTGACAAGCGACAGAGCGGGCGATGCCGACGCGCTGACGTTCCCCGCCAGAAAGTTGGCCGGGAAACTTATGATCTTTGTCACTGAGACCGACAAGATCAAGAACCTTGGGAACGGTGCGAGCAATTTCGCTATTTTTCATGCCGGCGATTTCGAGGGCGAAGGCGACATTTTCGAAAACCGTACGAGTAGGAAGGAGTTTAAAATCTTGGAAAACCACTCCGAGGCGGCGACGATAATGTGGAATGTGGCGTTTTTTGACGTAATCAAGATCGATACCGCCGATAATAATTTTACCGGAGTCAGGATTTTCTTCTTTAGTAATCATTTTAATTAAAGTAGATTTGCCGGCACCGGATTTACCAACGAGAAAGACGAATTCGTGGGGCTCGATATGTAGGGAGACATTGTCTAGCGCCGGTTCAACGTCGCCAGGGTAGGTTTTTGTGATCCGATCAAGCAGTATCATATGATGATGATACCACAAGCGTTATTAATTTACAACTCTAAATAAGCGTTAATGAAGTCGTCAATTTTGCCGTCGAGGATGGAATCGGGATCTTTACTTTCGAATTTGGTGCGAGTGTCTTTGACGAGTTTATAAGGCTGGAGGACATAGTTACGGATTTGCTGACCCCATTTAGCGGATTCGCCGGCACGAAGTTTGTTAATATTTTCGGCGTGTTGTTCTTGCTGCAGTTGGGCAAGTTTGCCGCGGAGGATTTCGAGGGCTTTTTCTTTGTTTTGAAGTTGGGACCTTTCGTTTTGAATGGCAACGACGATATTGGTCGGAAGGTGAGTAATGCGAACGGCGGAATTGGTTGTATTGACGCTTTGTCCGCCATGACCGCCAGAATGATAGACGTCAATGCGTAAATCTTTATCGTCGATTTTGATTTGGTTATCGTTTTGGATAATTGGGAGAACTTCGACGAGTGCAAAACTAGTCTGACGAAGATTATCGGCATTAAAAGGGCTGAGGCGGACGAGGCGATGGACCCCATGCTCACTTCTTAGGAGACCATAACTATTAGGGCCAATAATTTCATAAACAGCGGTTTTAATGCCGGCTTCTTCGCCGGTAACACGCTCAAGGCAATGAGTCTCAAAATGTTTAGTTTCGGCCCAACGGAGATACATGCGCTCAAGCATACTGGCCCAGTCCATAGCTTCAATTCCGCCGACGCCAGCAGTAATGCGTAGTATGGCAGAATTGTGGTCGAATTCGCCATTAAAACGGAGGACTTTTTGAAGATTGTGTAAGTTTCGTTCAAGAAGAGTAATTTGCTCATCGATTTCAGCCATCATATCATCGTCGTCTAGTAATAATAATTCTTCTAGGTCTTGGCTTTGGATGCGTAGAAGTTTCCAAGGAGCGATTTCATCGTTCAAATAAGACAGTTCGGTATTAAGTTGTTTAGCGTAGTCAGGCTTTAGCCAAATTTCTGGTTCAGCGACTTCGGCTTCGAGATCGGCGAGACGTTGGAGTTTTTGATCGATTTGGAGTTTCGTCCAAGCGGAATCGATGGCGGTTTGGAGGTTATGAAGGCGATTTTGGAGGTCACTTAGTTTCATCTAATTCTCCGAACTTGTAGGGTATTCAATAATGCTAGACAGAGTATTAATTAAGGCTTTTTCAACGGAGCTCACGGCGACGAGGGCAAAAAATCCAGTACTAGTGAATTCGCGGGCAAGAGTGATAATAGATTCTTTGGTAATATTACGAATAAAACTGGGCATGCGATCGTATTTTTCAAAAGTACCATTAACGAAATAGCCGTCAGCATAATAATCGGAAATTTGATTAACGGTTTGAGCGCCCATTTGATAACGGCCAGTGGCGTAAGATTTGGCGGATTCGATATCGGATTCGGCAAGATTTCCAGAAAGGATTTTATCGAGTTCGCGACGAATGAGTTGAAAAAGTTTTTCGGCGCTTTCGACATTAACCTCACCATCGAAATCCCAAGATGCATTATGCCAACCGTTATTAAGTTCGCTGCCCATACTATAGACTAAGCCGTTGCGGCGGGCTTGACCGAGAATTTTGCTATTCATAGTGCCGCTCAAAATATGGTTAAGACAATTCATGGCATAAACTTCGGAGGGGCTAAGTTTGCGCGGAATGAGCCAAGAAAAAGCGAAAGTAATATTGCTGGCGTCTTTACGACGGATTAATACTGGCGTAGCAGAATGAAGCTCATCGTTCGGAATTTCAAAACGTTCGCCGGGCTTAAGATTCCAAGAATTTAAAGTTTTGATAACTTTATGTTTGCGGTGTCTGAGATTGCCAGCGATAATAAAACGCATATTATGGGCGGTATGGGTACGGCGGTAATGTTCGCGAATGTCTTTTAATTCGATATTCGGAAGAGTTTTGAGGCGCTCTTGAAGATCGGGGATGTTTTCGCCGACGATTTGCTGTAGGCGAGGCCAAAGCAAGCGAGCGTATTCGTTCATATAGCTAGTTAATTCAGCTTTGATGTTCCCTTTTTCGCTTTGCAACTCTTCGTTATTGAACTTGGGTTCGGTAATGGCAACGCGTTGCAAATCGAGAATGCGTTCCCATTCAAAATCAGCACATTCACTTTCGTAGCAAACCGAAAAATCAGAAGTCCAGGCGTTGTGATAGGCTCCGTTTTTGGTAAAATCGGCTTCAAAAGCCTGTTCGCTGCTGTATTTTGAGTTGGCGCCAAAGGCGAGATGCTCAACGACATGGGCGATTTCATAGACTTCGGGGCGCTTAGCGTAGCGCATACCGGCACGAAATTGGAATTTCGTACTCATGACGCTAGCATCTGGGATATCAATAAGTAAGCCCTTGGCGCCAGAAGCTAAAACAATTTCTTCAGCTGAGTGTTTTATTGCTTCTTCCCCTTTTTGCGATTTTGACGTTGTTTTTTCTTGTTCTTGCGAGCGGAATTACGCTTTTGATTAAAACTTGAGGAGGAATTTACATGAGTTTTGGAACTATTAGTTTCAGATTCATGTTTAAATTCATGGTCAAGATTTTTCTCGCCGGCGGAAATTTCATTAACGCCTTTGTCGGTAGCACCTTTGGCCATTTTGGTGAGTTCGGTGTCATATTCTTCACCATCAGTGACACCTTCGTTAATAGCCTGCTGTTTCGTCAAGGTAACGAGAATCTTCAAAACTTCTTCGCGGAGATTCTTTTCGAGACTTTCGAAAAGTTTTTGCGACTCGCTGCGATACTCAACTAGCGGATCGCGTTGGCCGATATTGCGCCAGTGAATGCCTTCGCGGAGATGTTGCATGTTTTCGAGATGCTGCATCCAGAGGATATCGAGGACACTGAGATAGACTTCGCGTTCGACTTTGCGCATGGTTTCGGTGCCAAATTCGGATTCTTTGGCGGCGTAAAGTTTTTTAATTTCATCAAGGGCAGCATTAAAACGATCTTTTTCTTTGCGCATGGCGCCAATTTCGGTAATGCGATCTTTATTGATATCGAAAACTGTAGCAAATTGTTCGACGAAATTTTTATTGACGCGAGAACTATCTTTGGTGAGATCCTCGGCGGTATCTTTCATCAAGCGTTCGATTTCGTTGTGAATATCGTCACCTTCAAGAATACGACGGCGCATACCATAGACAACTTTGCGGTGGCGATTAATGACGTTGTCATATTGGACGACGTTTTTACGGGAGTCGAAGTTGAAACCTTCGATACGTTTTTGAGCGGCTTCGAGAGTTTTTGAAACGCGTTTGTTTTGAATCGGAATATCTTCGGCGACGCCGAGGCGGGACATGAGCATAGCGATGCGCTCTCCTTGGAAAATGCGCATAAGGTCGTCTTCGCAGCTAACGAAGAACTGAGTAGTACCAGGATCGCCTTGACGACCGCCGCGACCGCGGAGCTGGTTGTCGACGCGACGAGAATCATGACGTTCTGAACCGATGACGACGAGACCGCCGAGTTCGCGGACGCCTTCGCCGAGTTTAATGTCGGTGCCACGTCCGGCTAAGTTAGTAGCGAGGGTGACGGCGCCTTTTTCGCCGGCTTTGGCGACAATGGCAGCTTCGCGTTCGTGGTTTTTAGCATTCAAAAGTTCATATTTAATACCTTCATGATCGAGATATTTGGCGATGGCTTCGTTTTTGGCGATACTAGCGGAGCCGACGAGTACGGGCTGACCACGGTCGTGGTATTTTTTAATTTCGGCGGCAATGGCTTTGAGTTTGCCGGCTTCAGTGCGATAAATAAGGTCATCTTTGTCGATGCGCTGAATAGGCTTGTTGGGCGGAATTTGGATCACATCAAGCGAATAAATTTGTTGGAATTCCTCGGCTTCCGTGAAGGCGGTACCGGTCATACCGGAAAGTTTGTGATAAAGACGGAAGAAGTTTTGGAAGGAAATAGTAGCGAGAGTGGTAGATTCTTGTTTGACAGCAACACCTTCTTTGGCTTCAATGGCTTGGTGTAAGCCTTCGTTGTAACGGCGACCTTGCATAAGGCGACCGGTGTGTTCATCGACAATGACAACATCTCCGCTGCCGGTCACGACATAATCTTTATCACGCTGAAAGACGACTTTGGCACGCAGGGCTTGCTCGAGGTGATAAACGAGGCGAGTGTTCTTCGTCGAATAGAGAGTTTTGATGCCAAGGATTTTTTCAACTTTTTCGACGCCTTGGTCGGTTAAGGCAACGCTGCGGCGTTTTTCGTCGAAAATATAATCATCAGGACCGAGATCGGCGACAACTTTGGCGAATTGATAATAGGATTCGGGATTGTCGGCGGCAGGAGCGGAAATAATCAATGGAGTGCGTGCTTCGTCAATGAGAATGGAATCAACTTCATCGACAATGGCAAAATTGAGGCCACGTTGGCGCAGGAGATTGGCTTCGCTGACCATGTTGTCGCGGAGATAATCGAAGCCGAATTCGTTGTTCGTTCCGTAAGTAATGTCGGCAGCGTAGGCTTCTTTACGGGTGGCTGGTCGGAGATGAGCGAAACGTTCGTCGTCATGACTGTCGTCGGTATATTCGGGATCGTAGATAAAACTGGCTTGGTTGATAATGACGCCAACGCTAAGGCCAAGGAAATGATAAACTGGAGCATTCCAGCCGGCATCGCGTTCGGCGAGATAGTCATTAACTGTGACGACATGGACGCCTTTTTCGGTGAGGGCGTTGAGATAAGCCGGTAGCATGGCGACGAGAGTCTTACCCTCGCCGGTTTTCATTTCGGCGACGGCGCCTTCGTGCAAGACCATGCCACCGATGAGTTGAACATCGAAGGGTTGCATACCGAGTTTGCGTTTGGCGGCTTCGCGGGCGATAGCGAAGGCATCGACGAGAATGGCGTCGAGTTCTTTTTGGCTGCCGGTTTTGAGGCGAGATTTGAGAATTTTGGTTTGGCCAGATAATTCTTCGTCAGACATGGCGGAATATTTCGGTTCAAGATTGCCAATTTCGACGGCTTTCTTGTACATGCGGCGCAAGATTTTCTTTTGCGCATCGCCAAAAACACCTTGTAAAAGGCGGGTGAGAAGGGTTTTGTCCGCGAGTTTATCGGTAGGCTTCTTTTCTTTAGTTTTTACTGACATATTTTTCTCCACAAACTTCTCTTTATTATAGCATAGTTCCTCGGTCTAAAAAGGAATTACTCGGAATGATATCGGAATTTTTGATTTTTATTAAGATAAAGGTTACTGTTTCTTCGAGAAAAGTCCTTTGAGTCCTTTTTTGGACATGTGTGGGGTGGATTCAAGTTTGAAACGGCGAATTTGACCACGTAGTTTAGCTTCGAGGATATCAATTCCGGCGAAAACGTTGGAGCATTCGTCTTTGGCGGTGATGACTTTGCCGCCGAGAACTTCCATGGCGACGGAAATTTCGTATTTGTTACCATGAGCGCGATTGACTTCGGTGATGATGACTTTGCAAACGACATCTTTTTTTCCGCCACGAGGAAGGAATTTGTCGAGTTTGCCGATACGTTTGAGGGCGTATTTACGAAAACTATCGGAAATTTGATAATTATTACTACTGATTTCAATATTTTCGATCATACAAAATCCTTTTTAGAGTCCAAGATTACCGAGGCTACCCATGAGAGGTTTCATCTTGTCGGTGGCGATTTCTTGAGCTTTGGCGTAACCGTCACGCATACAATCTTCAATCCAGCCTTCGAGTTCGGAGATGTCATCGAGATCAACTTTTTCGGGGTCGATTTTGACCTTTTTAATTTTTAATTCACCGGTGATTTGGACGACAACGGCACCGTCGCCGGCTTCGACTTCGACAATTTCGCTCTTGAGAGATTTTTGCGCCTTGCGCAGTTGGTTAAGAACTTTCATCTGATCCATGGTTGCACCCATAGTGTAATACTCCTTATTCAGTTGTTTCGTTGATACTATTTCTAGTATATATGTACATTCTATCAGAATTATCAGACTTTGGCGAGGTGATAATTTCCTCGATAACTGGAGGGAGAAGAGTTCCGGATATTGACTCGGTTGGTATGGCGAGGGTTGGTATTTGAGTTAGTCCAAGGGTAGCAAATTGCTTCGGGAGTTGTTCGGGGATGGGAAAGCTGTTTGTAACATGGAAGAGTTTTTGATCGTCGGCGATTTGGAAAAACTGGTAGGCGATTTCGTTATCAATGATATAAAGTGTGTCATCTTTGCTAAGGTTCTTAGTAGCGAGAGTTAGGTCGTTATTGAAATTATCAGCAACTATAGGAATATAGCGGTACCCGAAGATGAAATGACTGATGCCGCCGACAATCATGATGCCAAGAAAAAGGCCGATCGGGAAAAGTGCGGAAACGCGGGCGTAGGGGTTGTCAGGGAAAAGGTCGTACCATTTGGCAAGAATGTAGCGGAGACCGTGAGCAATTAAAATAGCCATAGGTAAGAGAATGAGGATGGCGGATTCGGGGTTGAGACCAGCGAGAATAATCGTAAAGACGATAAGGCAACTAGCGATGGAGTTACGCGAAGCAAAGAAGCCTTTGGCGGTGGAAAGTAGTCCAATAATGGCGAGAGTAATCGAGCCAAGTCCGATAAACGGGGCGAGAAAAACGCTTTCGAGCGGAGAATTCCAGGAAAAGAAAGGTAGAAAGGCGATTTGAAGGTTATTTAAGAAAGTGTGAAGAGAGAGATTTGGGGCGAGCAGGAGTTCGGCGATGATGCTGGGGTTGATGACAGCGGCCATAATCATAGCGGCGAGGCCAACGAGAATGATGCAGCTGGTGAGGATTAGAGGAAAAATGGGGAGATTTTTGATGGTGAAGCGAAGGTGGGGGTGAAGAAAAGCGAAAAGGATGATAAACAAGGCTAGATAAATGAGGTGGGGGGTGAAGATTGAGGCAAGCAGGGCAAAGGCAAAAACGAAACAATAGAGAGGTTTGGGCTTGGTGACGCCTTGGATTTTAGAACCGAGCCAGAGTAGTAATGTAGGCCAGAAGACGAGCATAATGAGTGGGGTGCCGGAGCCGGCGAGATAAAGAAAAGAAGCGGAAAGGACGGCAAGGATAGAAGCGAGCAGGGCGACGTTGTTTTTGAACCAACGATTGAGAAGAAGGATTAGCAGGCCGCCGAGCAGGAGTCCAATGACGATGCTGGGCAGTTTGATGGAATACATATTGAACCCAAAAATAAGAATGGAGAGTTTCTGAAGGACTCGGTACGGAAGATTGACGATGTCGCCGTGGAAAATTGAATCAGGATGAATATTGTAAGATTTGGTAGCGGAAATCATTTCGGCTTCAGAAAGTCCGGCCGGGGAAAGAAGGGGAAGCCCAAAAAGCAGACCGACGTAAGCGAGACTCAGGATAATGAAGCCAATGACGAAGCGGTGTCGATAAAGAAAAAGTTTAGAAAGCGCAGTTTTTTTCTTCACAATTTTATTTTAGCATGAAACGAAAAAATCGGATAGGGTTAGTCGTAAGAGGATTAAATTTGAAATCTAGTCGAGAACGCCAATGCCTTGATTCTCGAACTCACGTTGTTTTTGGTTGGCTTCTTCTTGAGTGATGGTGTTGAGGGCTTTTTCGGCGAGGTTGGCGGATTCTTCATTAGTGGCGAAGATTTGAACGTAGGGAGTTTCCGGAATTGAATAATCATAATCTACTCCGTTGTCAAGGTGAGAATTATCCCAAGTGACTCGATAATCAACTTTAAGGTCGTCACGGATGGACTTAAGTTTCTCTTCAACGAGTGCTCGAAGATAAGCGGGTACTCCATCTTTGCCGGTTAAAGTAACTTTGTCGGGCTGAGGTAGATAAACTTCACGGATGAGGTTAAGATCGATTCCGGCTTCTTGGGCGAGTTTGGCTTTGAGTTTAGATTCGGCTTCGATAGCCTCCTCGCGGATAGTGGGATTGGCTTGGTGGATGAGATGTAGAATTGAGGAGAGTGGAATGCTTTCGGTTTTGGGGGTATATTTTTCGGGAAGCGTAGCGATAGCTTGAGGGTCTATGCCATAAAAAGTAGGTTGATGATAGTCTGTACTGCGGCGGTCATGGGCTTTTTGGGCTCCGGCTAAAATGATGCTCTTATTATAAAGTTCTCCGAGATCAAGATAAGCAGTGATTGCGGCATAAGTTTCCGTGAGGTCGGATTGAAAATTTTCTGGGTCTTCAAGCAGCGGGGAGATGTCAAATTGAAAGTGAAGCAAAAAGTCTCCAAGTTGTTCGGGAGAATGGTCGATAATTTCATTGAGATTTTGGTAGAGCCCAGTCCGAGGCGGAGCCTGACCGATAAGCCGGTCGGCCTCGTAATTGCTGATGATCTCAGGATAGTCGTAGTTATGATTGGGTGTAGTATTTGTAGATTTTGGGTTTGAATTTGGATCTAGTTCGGCTTGATTCCACCCAAAAGGATCGGATGAGTCTTGTGCAGTTTGAGTAGAGAGTTTTTCAGTTGGCATTTTTGGCTCCTTATGCTATTTAGTGTTCCTTATCCAAAGACATAAAGCGTAGCAGTTCGGGATGGAAGTAGAGTTCGACTTTGCCGACTGGACCATGGCGGTGCTTGGCGATGATAAGTTCGGTAATGTTGGTCGGAACGAAGTCGTCGTTGTTTTGTTTATAATAATCAGGACGATGGAGGAACATGACCATATCAGCATCTTGCTCGATGGAACCAGATTCGCGGAGGTCGGAAAGAACGGGGCGGGGGTCGTCGCGGCCGGTAACGCCACGAGAAAGCTGAGCGAGGGCGATGACGGGGATTTCTAGTTCCCTGGCCATTTGTTTTAAGCCGCGGGAGATTTCGGTGACTTCTTGGACGCGATTGCCGGCGTAGCGATCGGAGCCTTGCAGAAGTTGGAGGTAATCGACGATGACCATGCTGATATGATGATCATGGACGGCGCGGCGGGTTTTGTTGCGGATTTCGAGGATGTTCATGGAGCTAGTATCGTCGATAAAAAGAGAAATTTCGCTCATTTCGGCGAGAGCGTCGCCAATACGAGCGAAGTCGTCGTCGTCGAGATTGCCTGTGCGGATTCTCCAGGCATTAACGCCGGCAATATCGGAAATCATACGATCGACAATTTCGTTGTTGGCCATCTCCATAGAGTAGAAGAGGACGCCTTTGCCGGTGCCGTTGCGGGTGGCGACGTTGTAGGCGAGGTTTTGGGCAAAAGTGGTTTTACCCATGGCTGGGCGGGCGCCGATGATGATAAGGTCGCCTTTTTGGAAGCCGGCGGTCATCTTGTCGAGATCATGAAATCCGGTCTTGAGGCCGCGGAGAGCGCCTTTGTTACGATGGAGCTCTTCGATACGGTCGTAAGCATCAACCAAGAGATCTTCGAGGGCGACGTAGTCGTATTTGGTGGTCTTATCGGAGACTTCGAAGAGGCTTTTTTCGGCACGACCGACGAGTTCGCCGATTTCAGCGGCGGTGTCATAGGCGGAAGTAGCAATATCGGTGCCAGCCTTAATTAGGCGGCGACGTAAAGCGGCGGCGGCGACGAGATTAGCATAGGCTTCGGCGTGAGATGAAGTCGGGACAAAGTTGGTCAGGTCAGTGAGATAGGAGGCGCCACCAATGTTTTTCAAAGTTTTTTGGCTTTTGAGCTCAGAGGTAAGCGTCATGAGATCGATAGGATTATGATGATTATAGAGGCTGGTCATGCCGGTAAAAATCGCGACATGTCTGGGATCATAGAAATCTTCGGCTTTGAGGATTTCTAGGATATTAGGAAAAGCGGTATCAGATAGCAAAAGAGCACCGATGAGGGACTTTTCAGCTTCAATGTCTTGAGGTGGAATTCGTCCGCCGTCGCTGGAAGTGGGATTTTCCATGTTTCTCTCCTTGGTGACGAGCGGGTTAAGACATTAGAAGGGCTCGTCGTTATTTACCTCCTGTATATTGCCCATTATAGCAGAAATTTGGCTGATTGTGCTGTCTTCGTGGCGGGGATGTTCAGTATGGGGATGGACAACTAAGGAGACTCCAGGTAGAAGGCTAGAAATAAGTTGGATATTGTTAGGCTTATTGATAACGTCGTGGCCGAATTTGTTGGGGGGATAGATTTCGAGGGCATTATTTTCGAATTCGTATTGACTGCGGCGGAGTTGGTCAGAGACGCCAGCGCTATGCTCGCGGAGGGCGGTAATTAGAGCGTTCCAGTTTAGGCTATTACCAGAAACGTAGAGATTAGGTGATTTGGAAGGATTAGGGGCTGGAGTGGGCTGGGAGGGCGGATTGGCACTGGAAGCCGAATTCGGAGCTTCTAGGGGTGTTTCTGGGGCATTTTGAGTGTTTTCGGGGGATTTTTGGTTATTTTGAAGGCTATTTTCGGGATTTGGGTTCAGCTTCTCGGTATTTTTGGTTATTTCTGGGGCATTTTCAGGCGATTTTAGGGTAGGCTCTGGGCTGACTGCGGTAGGAGGGCGGTCAGCGGGATTCGAGGCGGAAATGGGCTCTTGGGGGCTATTGTTGGTAATTTTGGCGATATTTTCAACGTTTTGAGGGCTATTTTGAGCGTTTTGGCCTTCGTTTTCGCCATGGTTGGGATGATTTTTGACACTTTGGTTCCCTGTTTCAATATTTGAGGGTAAATTTGAGGCCGCCGCGGCTGTTGAAGATGAATTTGCGGTTCTTTCGGGCGGAATCAGGGCAAGTAAGAGCTTGACTTCAGGGAAAGGCGCCTGGACGTCGGGTAATTTTTCGAGAAGAGAAAGGAGTGGCGGCAGAGGTTGCTCGAGGATGGCGGAAATGAGTTCGGAAGCGATAATTTCGGGCTTGAGGCCGGAATTTATGAGAGATTTGAGGGTTTGGTGAAGGGTAGCCGTATCTTGAGCGGAATAGGCGGAAAGGAGAGTCTGGATCATGTCGGTGGCGGGCAGACCGAGGGCGTGGTTCAAAAGTGGGGCGGTGATTTCTTGGTCGCTAAGAGTGGCGACTTGATCGAGAAGGCTGAGGCTGTCACGAAAAGAGCCACCGCCACGGCGAACGATGATTTCGAGGGCGGCATTGTCGATGGGAATGGATTCTTGATCGGAGATTTGACGTAGGTGAGAAAACATGACTTTAGGATCGGCGAGACTGAAAGTGAAAACTTGGGCACGGGAGGAGATGGTGATGGGGACTTTGTGGGCGTCGGTGGTGGCCATGATGAAGATGACGTGCTCGGGCGGTTCCTCGAGGGTTTTTAAGAGGGCGTTGGCGGCAGACTTGCTGAGCATATGGATTTCGTCGATGATATAGACTTTATAGCGACCAGCGGTCGGGGCAATGACGGCTTTTTCGCGGAGCTCGCGGATGTTATCGACGCCGGTGTTGGAGGCGGCGTCGATTTCGACAATGTCGAGATATTGGTCTTCGATTTCGTAGGCGAAATCGTTGGCAGCGTGGGCAAGGATGCGGGCGACGGAAGTTTTGCCGGTGCCGCGAGGGCCAATGAAGAGATAGGCGTGGGAGAGTTTGTGATTTTTGACGGCGTTGATTAGAGGTTCGGTGACTTGAGGCTGGCCAACGACATCTTCGAGGCGGGTGGGGCGATATTTGCGATAGAGGGCGGAAGAATGAAGAGTAGATTTGGCGTCAGTGGTTTTGGTAGTTTTTTGAGCTTTGGTAGTTTTAGCGTTTTTTGAAGTAGATGATCCAGCGGTTTTGGATTTAGCGCTGGTTTTGGAAGTTTTAGATTCTGAGCTGGAGTTGGCCGTCATTTAGAGGGCGGCCTCAACGGCAGCCCAAGCGGCATCTTCGTTGGCTGCGGGGATAATGGCGGAGACTTGGCTGCCTTCGCGGAGATGGAAATAGGTAACCGAGGCGTAGAGGACTTCGTATTCTTTGCCACCAGCTTCGATAAAATATTTATCGTCGTGATGATTCAAGGTACCGATGATAGATTTGCGCTCAACGGGACCGATTTGCTTATAGAGGAAGCGGCCTTCGGGAGTGATAGTTAATTTCAGAATGTCACCTTCGACGAGTTTGGACTTCGAAGCGTAGTTCGCTGGGACGGGGTAATTTTTGCCGTCGGGACCGATCATGATTTGGCCATCGAAGACGCCTTCGATAATCTTCCCTTCGGGGTTAGTGATAATAGTCTCGCGAGGAATAGCAATGGTCTCTCCGTCACCAAGTACGGAAACTAGGAGTTCTCGAGCAGCCGCAAGATTAGTCTCGGCTTCTTGGATGAGGCCGCGCAGGCGCTTAATTTGTTTTTCTGGTAACTCAGACATCACCTCGCATCCAGTCTGTCATTAAAAATTGATAGTTCTGTCTTTATATTATACCGTCGGGTAGTAAATGTCAATGTTAGTTTTTGCAAGTTTTTCCACTGCCGTAACGGCGGTGGGTGAGTAAATGTTGTAAAAATAACAATGAAAAACTTGAGCATTTTTGGTTATGATTACGCTTAAGTTTGTGAAAATGTTGTAATAAATACAACGGTTTGAAAAGAGCTTGGAGTATTTTCTGGATTTGAGGATTTTAATCAGAATATGAAAAGTGGGCCTGCTATGCAGGCCCAACAAAGGGTGACGAGAGGTTTAAGACTTGGTTTCGGCGCGCTTGATGAAGTCTTTCAGGATGGAATTAACTTCATCGGCATCAGGCCGGATCATTACTTGTCGATAGATATAGCTCAGGGCGCTCGGAATGTCATCGAAGGGTGTGCTGAAGAGCCTGGAACTGGAGACGCGTTCGATGACGGTAATTGGTTCTGCGAGCATTCGCAGAGTGATTTTGCGAACCTGAGGATCGGGGGAGTTCAGAGAACGTGTAATTAGGAAGGTGGCAAAAACACAGTAGTCCGGATAGGTTTGGCAGGCCTTGTTGCGGTCGAAGGTCGTGCTGGCGCGCAGGAGATCCATGACTTCGGGTGTAACAAGGCGATCCGTAGCATTTTCGTCAGGAATAAAACCGCCACGAGAAGCATTTTTGGCCTGTTCCTGACATTCACGTAGTAGGTAGCCGGCGCACTGAGTGCCGTTGGCGATATCGTCGATTTGGGAAATTGTGGAGACGACGAAATCGCTAGTCGGTGTCAGCTTAGTAAAGTCTTCGGCAAAAGCTTTACCGCGTAAGCCATGAAGCTTGATGGCGGCAGCGACGATCTCGAGCAGACTCTCGACTTCGGTTAAATCGGAATCGGTAAAACCGGCATTCCGGAGAACTTGAGGGCCAGTTTTCAGGAATTCTTGATAGCCGACATAATGATGGTCATGTGCGGAGCCAAATTCGCCGTCGTTGAAGCTGGCGGTTTGATTGTACTGAAAAACGCGACCATAATCATGATAGAGGGCAGCAAGTTGCAAAACGGGATCGTGAGGCGCCAGATCTTGAGCGATGTGATAGACAGCTGGAAGATGAACATTCAGCTTAAACAGCATGTCCGGATCTTTGGCAAAATCGCGGGACCATTCAAGGTTCTGCTTCAGCAGATAATTAGTCAAGATAGTAATGGCGCGGGTGGTCAAGTTATTTACGGAATTAATGGTTATTGTCATAATATTTACCTCTCTTAATGTACAAAACGATGATTTCAGAGTGCAAAAACGATATTCTCAAGACTTCCCTCGGGTTTAGGCTTGAGGTCGTTTTGTAGCGGACTGCACTAATGACATTGTAGCATACATTTTATGAATGTCAATTAACGAAGCAGAAAATAATTTTTATAGAAATAGTTATAAAACAAAAATTAGACCCCAAACGGAGTCTAACTTTGACAATTTCTAGCGTAAAAATAAATTAAGCGAGTTCGACGCTTGCGCCGGCTTCCTCGAGAGTCTTCTTCATGGTTTCGGCTTCGTCTTTTTTGACTTTTTCTTTGACGGTAGCCGGAGCGCCATCGACGATGGCTTTGGCTTCACCGAGACCGAGGCCGGTGATTTCTTTGACGGCTTTGATGACGGCAATCTTTTGAGCGCCAGCATCTTTCAAGACAACGTCGAATTCAGATTTGCCTTCGTCAGCAGCAGCGCCGCCTTCAGCAGGGGCGGCAGCAACGGCGACTGCAGCGGCAGCCGGCTCGATGCCGTATTCGTCTTTGAGGAGGTTTTTGAGTTCATTGACTTCGAGAATAGTCATATTGACTAGTTGTTCGGCCAATGCTTTGATATCTGTAGCCATAGTAGTATCCTTTATTAATTATACCGAAGTAGCGGTGAAATATCCTTTTCGATAGAACCATGTGTGCGCCTGTCCGCACAGGGCACACATTCTGCGCTGCGCGCGTGCTCGCGCTTTTATTCTATCGACAAAGGATTTTCATCGCTACTTCAGTCTGATTTATAAAATTCCCTTCGTTTTAAACGAAAGGTTTGAGTGCTAATTTGCTTTGGCTTCGAGGCTGGAAATGATTCCAGACAAGCCATTGCTGGTTGCGGAAACCACGTCGTTGATTGGAGAAAGCAGTTGAGCCACGACCTGAGCGATGAGTTCGTTCTTGGACGGCATGGCGGCCAGAGTGGTAATCTCGGCTTGGTCCATGGTTTTGCCTTTGTCTGAAAAACCACCGATTAGCTCGAGAGCAGGGTGGGTTTTGGCGAATTCGGCCAAAATTTTCGCGGGTGCAACTTCGTCGCTATCGGAGATGGCGTAAATCAGTTGGCCAGTCAAACCGGTCGTGTCAGTGTCTTTATAGACGGCGACTTCGCCGAGAGCGACGCGGACGAGACGGTTTTTGACGACTTTGACTTTGACGCCAGCTGCACGGGCGGCTTTTCGGAGCTCTTGGAGTTCGGCAACCGTTAGCCCTTGGTAACGGGCATAAGCGGTCAGTTTAGCCTGCTCGAGGAGAGTAGTCAAATCAGCAACCAAAGTATTTTTCTTTGCTTTTGAAATTGCCATGAAAAGTTCCTAAGGTTAGTTTAATAAAAATACGCTAGAAAATTGTTAAATTTCGTTACCAAAATAAGAGTAAAATTCCTTGGTAGCCGATTAAGAGGCGATTTTAGGGCATTTTGGGACTAAGTGCGGTGTAACCGCACTCTTAAGTAAAATGGTTTAATTTCGCGTAAAATTGCTTAAAAATGGTCAATTTTACTAAAATTAGTCCAAAACAGCCGAAAATCCCGAAAAGTTCAATCCTCCGCTACTGTCTTCGGTAACTGGGTTTATTATAGCAAAGTTTTCTAAAAAAACAAGCCCCGACGCGAAAACGGTCGGGGCAAAAGAGGTTTTAATGAAGGGATTTACGGCATCTAACAAGGCGAACGATCATGACACTTACGATAATACCAAAGGCGAAACAGGCTAATCCGCGAATAAGGTTCGAGGAAGCGGGGATCTCCGCCGGTTTCGGTTCGGGTGTGTGAGCGTCGAAGTCGAGAATGAGGGACTCTGGCGCTGTGCCGCGCGTCTCGTAATCGTTGGCGGACAAAACAGTGCTAAGCTCGAGGCCGGTTTGGGGATCAAATAATTCCTTGATTTCGGAATGAGTTAAGCCAAGCAAAACTCCAGCATAACACTTTTTACCGCTGCTCTCTCGGTATGTGAGTTCGAGATCCGAGGATTTTGCAGGAAGAGTAGGAGTAACTCGAACAGTAGCGAGGGTTTGTTCATCGATCTTGTCGCGGATAGTGAAACGGAGCGCCGAGGTTGATGAATCGAGATAAGCGGCGACGATTTCCAGGTCTTTAATACTTTCTCCAGTACTGTAGAACTGAAGAACGAGATGATAGCGATGCCCATCTTCGATAGTAAAATTGTCGAGGTTGTACTCGGCGCCAGTATTGAAGTCGGAAATCGCGCATTCAATATGCAGGGCGTCGGGGTGATCGGGCGTAGTGAGGGTGGAAACTGGATTCTCCGCTTCGTAAATCGGGAACTCCGGGGGAGTCGAAGAATTTGACTCTGGATCCGATGGCATAAATGAACCCTGGTAGTTTGAATTAGCGGCCAGGCTTTGGGAGCCGATTAGGAGTGACAAGATGACAATGGTGACAATGAAACGTTTCATAAAAATCTCCTTTCTTAAGGTGCAAGTTAGTTCCCCGCCGGGAGGCGGGGAGGGGTGGAGGGATATTCTCTCCAGAGGCTAGTGAGTGTCAGTATCCTGGTTACCACTTGCTGCGCGGGCTTGTTTGATGTTGCGATAGATCATAAGTCCGGCGCAGGTGGTCAAGGCGACGATCATGATGGCGGCGGCGATGATGACAATCCACTTTGATTGATCGTTTTCCGCCGGTGGTGTGGCGACCTCGAAATACGCGGTCAGACAATAATTATTGCCGCCATCGCTTAAAAACGGTGTCAGATCAAGCCCGGTTTCAGATTTGGCGGCAGTCGCGGATTCACTATCGAGGAGGACGGTGTTAAAATGACCGTCTCCAGAGCGAATCAGGCGCAGCGAATCTGGCAGGAGCTGCAGATCGAGCGGTCCGATTGGTTCAGCGTTCTCGATATAATCCGGTTTCTCGACTAGTCTAGTCTGATCGGAAACGATGTCGGGGGTCGAGATGCTGGCAGTAGTTTCATTAGCAATGGAAACTGCTACTGCACAAGACTCGTCGGAATTAGCTTCAACGCTGAAACTCTCGGGAATATGAATCCGGAGTTTCGGGCTGACCGGAATCGGAGCGTAAATTGGCGTTGGTGTGTCTTCCTCTACGCCGATAACCTGATGCTCGAGGTCGGGAATCTGAGTGAGGTGAAAGATAGCATTCACCTGATAGGTGTGCCCGGCCTGCGGGACGAATTCGGTGTCATTGCAACTCAGGCCGCTGGTGACGTCGAGAATTTGTAACTTAACATCATCTACGACGCGATCCTGCAAGACGAAATCGGCGTCTCTGGCCTCAGATTCGGATGAATAATGGATATTCACCTTTTCGCTTGTCGGCTCCGTCGTCTTGGCTGTATCTGGGACTGTCGGCGCCTCTGTCTTGGACGACTCCTGAGTATTTACGTCCGGGATCGTCGGCGCTTCCGGCCCGAATGAATACTGGGTATTCGTTTTTGGAGCCGGTGGCGTTTCCGGCATTGCGTAACAAGGCATCGTCGTAGCGATAAGACAAAAAGCTGCCAGTAATGCTGTCGTTAAATTTCTCATATTAACCTCCCAGGGTGTGAAATTTTTGTGCAAAATGGCGCACAGGCACCCTCTGTTTTCATTATAGCACACATGGTCATTTTTGTCAATAGATTTTTAGGGAAAAGGGCTGACAGCGCGCGATTTTATAGTCAAAAGCCACCCTGAAAAAGGATGGCTAAGGTTTGACTATCTCTAGAGACTAATTATAGATATTCTCGACAGCGATCGAAGGGCCCATGGAAGTCGTGATGTAGAGGGACTTGACGTAGGAGCCTTTGAGCGAAGCGGGCTTGTGGCTCTTTAGGGATTCGAGGAAGGTTTCGGCGTTTTCGAGGAGTTTCGCCTGGTCGAAATCGGTTTTGCCGAGACCGATGTGGATAATGGCTTGTTTATCGACGCGATATTCGACTTTACCAGCTTTGGCTTCCTTGACGGCGCGCTCGATATCAGTAGTCACGGTGCCGGCTTTCGGGTTTGGCATGAGACCTTTTGGTCCAAGCAGACGAGCAAATTTACCGAGTTTGGGCATGTAGGCTGGGGTAGAAATTAGGACGTCGAAGTCGATTTCGCCCTTTTCGAGGCGCTTTAAGAATTCTTCGTCTTCGGCAATATCGGCGCCAGCAGCAGCGGCCTTCTTAGCTTCGTCAAGCGGAGCAAAAACAGCGACGCGAATGTCTTTACCATTGCCGTGAGGCAGGACGACGGTGGCGCGGATGTTTTGGTCGGCTTGGCGCGGATCAACACCGAGACGAACGTGGGCTTCGACCGTGGCAGCGAATTTAGTCGGATTCGTCTGAGTAGCTAGTTCGAGGGCGTCTTTCAAGGTGTAAAGTTTGCCTTTTTCGATAAGTTTGGCTTTGGCTTGGTATTTTTTGCCGCGGCGTTCAATTTTGGGGCGAGTGATCGGGGCAGCGCCACGAGGCTTTTCGCCGGCTTCTTCAAGAGCTTTAGTTTCGGCTTTACGAGCTTGGCGCTCTTCTTCAGCTTTTACCTCGTCGAGATGTTTTTTGGACTTTTTGCCAGATTTGGCGAACTGAGCTGCGTCTGTCGTTTCGACGACGGTTTCCTCAGTTTGAAGATTTTTAGTGGCTTCGTCTTCGGCCATGATTATATCCTTTCTGTGGTATGAGCGGGAAAAGTTTGGCGCGATCCCCTTCCAACATGGTTAATATTGGGTTCATTATAGCAAAAACTGACAGATTTGGCAAGAGAAAAGGTGGGAATGATTCTTGTTGGTTTGGCAAGAGAATGATGTGATGTTAGAGGTGTTTTCGGCTAAAGATTTTTATATAATATATTATGAAATTTCTGAGGCTTATAGACAATTTGCGAAAAATAACGAGCTTATGTTTGTGTTTTTGAAAAAGATTCCGATATACTGAGGTCGTGGGGCGTTGCTTTAAAATTGCGAGTGGGGAGAAAGGAGAGTGCTTATGACGATTGATATCGGTCGCTTGCGGCCAAGTCTTTACTTATCGATTCGAATTTGGCCATTTCAGGTCAGATTCATTCCATCTGTAAAAATTACCCGCGCTAAGAAGCGTAGGTAATTATCCAAATTTGTACTTCCATTCTATCAGTTTTATAAAAATATGGCAAGGCCCCGTATTAGATAAAAAATAAATGTTACCCAAACAACCTGGTTGTTTAATAAATAATGTTACCGGAAGGCATTGGGTTTTGGAATAATTGAAAGTCGCAGTATGAAAAACTGCCACCGGAGTGGCAGTTCTCAGAGAAATGGTTAGTTAGGCTTATTAGGGCGCCATCGTTGCGATGGTCGCCGGATCGTCGGCGGGATCCACGTCGTTGCGCTCCATTTCTGGGGGCTGGTCGGTGGCGGACGTAGTTTCAGGAGTGTCGGTAACACTGTTGCAGTCGGCATTACCAGCGGCAGCAGTAGTCTCCGGAGTGATTGTTCCGTCGTGCTCGGGTTCAATAGAGGCCGACGGTTTAGAAGCGTTTCAGGGGTGTTTGCGGGGGCACTCTCGGGGATACGAGTTCTGCCGGATTGCGGTGGCTGCAGGGTATGCGCTTTGGAATATTCGTCGGCGAGTCGCTTCTGATGATAATAAATTATCTTCGCAGCGTCGCACCCAGGCGTATTCCCGTCCGGGGTGCAGAAATTGATATACTCCAGGCGGCCAGTCCCATAGGGGTGAATTCGGTCGGGCTGGTCACACATGTAAGTTTCCGTGAGCTCGCTGAGTTTTACGAAGTACTCAAAGAACTCCTCGGAGCGACCTCCGATCTCGGGGCTGGTGTCGATTCTCTGTTCCTCGATGTACCCCTGCAGAATTTCGGCTTCAAGATCGCAACGCAACAGATAACGATCTATGTCGAGCTCTTCAGTATAACTGCGCATAATGTAGCGCAATTTAGTCTGGCCGTTTGTCTCGCCATAGTTTTGGATCGTCATCGCGATAGCGGCGTTAGCATAATGCGGGTAATGAGTGAAGAAAATCTTCACATCCGCTTCCGGTATCTGCTCGCCGTTTTGGTCGGTCCAGTATCCCCGAAATCCCAAATTATGGAACGAAATGGGGAGTTGGAGATCCTTAAAACTCTCGGTCTCGATATAATCGAGAGGTCGATCTTTGGACTCAGCGATTGACTCGGCTAACAGCTGGTCGCGGTGTGACAAAATTCCGGCACGCGCTTCGACGACGCCGCAGACGGCAATGTGCTCGGCGATTGCCTGCTCGTGAGACAAGTATCTGTCGATACTTCCCCGTTTGTCTCGGGCTTCGGCTTTTACGCTTAAGCAAAGCATGAGTGTCAAGGTTGCGATTATGGCGGCCATTTTTCTAATCTTCATATTTTTCCTCCTAAAAAGGCGCCTTAACTAGACATTTTCTCTGTTAAGGTGCGACAATAGTGTTATGATTCCATTATAGCACACAAAGTGTAAAAAGTCAATATTAAAATCAGATTTTGCTTAATTTTGATATTGCTACAGTTTGCGTCACCGAGAAAACAAGTTTCTCGTATAGACGCTGCATGTAGTTCAACGGTTGTTTTGTTTTTTGGTAAAAATGGCATTATCAGCGTTTAAAATGGCTGAAAAACAAGAAATTTGAGAGCCCCGCATAGCGAGCGGGGCTGGGTTTATTGAATAGCTATTGAAAGCTAATCACTGGTTAGCGTTATCGTGGCTACGGGTAGCGAGGCGGGAGCTGCCGATGCGGTCGGCGCCGGCGTTCAAGAAGGCTTCGGCGTCAGCAAAAGTGGAAATCCCGCCGGCGGCTTTGATCTTGACGTGGGGTTGGAGGTGCTTCTTAAACAACTCGATGTCGCGTAAAACGGCACCCTGTGGGCCGAAGCCGGTCGAAGTTTTGATATAATTGGCGCCGGACTGGCTGACGATTTGACAGAGTTCAATTTTCTCTTTTTCAGTCAGATAACAGGTTTCGACGATAACTTTCAGGATGGCCTCGTAACTGTGACAGAAAGTACTGAGGATTTCGAGGTCGGTAGAGATTCGCCAAAGTTCGCCGTTTTTGAGGGCAGCAAGGTTAATGACGACGTCGATTTCGCTGGCGCGGGATTCGAGGGCCTGGGTGGCTTCAATGACTTTCGTATTCAGGGTGGAATAGCCCAGAGGAAAACCGACGACGGTGCAGGTGGCGATTTGGTCGTAATATTTTGAGGCAAAATCCTTAACATAATACGGCGGGATGCAAACTGCAGCGGTTTTCTGCTCAATGGCGTCGCGGTAAGTTTTCTCGATGTCGGCGTAGGTTGCGGTGGGGCTGAGGCAGGTGTGATCAACGTGGGACAGAATTTCAGATTTAGTCATAAGAGACTCCTTCCTTGTGGTAAAAGTACAACGGGTTGCGTTCTGGGTATTATAACAGAGTTGGGTTGTTTTGCATAGTGTAAAAGAGTGTGCGCGAGGGGAGTGATTTTAAAATGAAATGGATGTGAATGATTTAAAAATAGTAGGTTCAAGTCGGACGAGAAACGAAAAAGTGCTAGCTTTCACTAGCACTTAATCGACGACAGGAATAGATGAACTAATCTTCGACGACGACGCCCATTGAGCGAGCGGTGCCGGCGATGATTTTGATAGCGCCATCCATGTCGATAGCGTTGAGCTGAGACATTTTGGTTTTGGCGATATCTTCGAGGTCAGCACGAGAAATCTTGCCGACTTTATCGATGTTTGGCTTGCCGCTGCCTTTGTCGATCTTGATTTTTTCACGAATCAAATCATCGACCGGTTGGCCGAGACAAACCCAATCAAAAGTGCGGTCATCATAGACCTTGATATGGACAATGACGTTTTTGCCCATGTATTCCTTAGTCGCATCGTTGAAGGGGTTGATGAAATCCATCATGTTGAGTCCCCATTGACCAAGAGTCGAACCAACTGGAGGGCCAGCAGTAGCTTTTCCGCCAGGGATGCGAAGTTTAAGATTGCCAATTACTTGTTTTGCCATATAATTTCCTTTATAGCCTCGAGAAGCATGGAGGCTGATTGATTATATCTGTGCGTAACTATTTGATTGTAGCGGATAATGGTGAGAATGTCAAGGGCTAAGCGACGAGAACGGAGAATAGTGAGGGGAAATTATTTCCGGTGGAATATTTTGCTGAAAAGACCGGATTTGGCGGGTTTGGGACTGGATTTTTGGGCTTGCATTTTTTGCATGAGAGCGATAGCAGAGGGGTCGCCAGCGAGGGCGGCAACTTCGGGAGAGGCGTATTGGAGGAATTCTTCACGATAGTTTTTCTCGGGAGCGGAGTTATTGATGTGAGGATCTTGCTCGGGGGTCTTCCGAGCGGGGTTGGCAACGGCGTGAGGATCTTGGAAATCGGCGGGCGGGAGGACGTGACTACGACCGGTTTCGGCGTAGAACTCGGCTTGCTTCTTGAGGCCTCGGAAGACGTCGTAGTATTCTTGGCGTTTGCCGTAGAATTTTTGGGCGAAATCTTGGAGAGAGTCTTGGTATTCGGCGACTTTTTCGGGAGGATTTTCAGCGGAAATGGTGTGAAGGAGATCGTTTGCGAAAGGCGCGAATTCGACGGGAGTGGGGTAGCGACGAATGGCTTGATTTAGGTCGTGCGGAACGACTTTATCATAGTCTTCGAAACCGGAACCGGTGAGCAGGGAGAGGATGCGGCGTTCTTGGCGACTGTCCAAGGAAGAGAAGGTGTGATTAAGGCGTTGATCAGGAGAGGTGTCGCCGCGACTGGGCATGAAAGGGGTTTTGATGTCCTGGAGTTTTGAGCTGAGGTCTTGGTCGGTGATACGGTCGTCGTTGATGGCTTCGTAGAAGTCGGTGTAATCGGTTTCGGAGAGTTTGGAATCTGAGATGGCGATCGGGGTGTCTTCGACGAAAGCGTTAATAAGTTTCCCTTCTTGGCGGAGACGATTTTGACGGACGGCTTCAGATTCGGCCGTAGAGGAGGCGGGCGCGGACTCGAAGACGGTAAAACCCAGGGGGGCGATATTCTCCCATTCGGAAGACCGGCTGTTATTGGGCTGAGGGATGTGTTCGTGATTATGCATATGCCTATTGTAGCAGAAGTAGGTGAAAATGGAAAGAAAAGCGTAATAAGTATTGACTTATTTTATGATGTGTGGTATAATGGAAGGATAGACTGCTCAGGCGGTGTTTTTTGACTTTTCTGGGGATGTGTGATATGGTTAGGAAGTAGAGAGGACGTTAGTCCTAGTTTTTTAACATTTTGACCTAGAAAGGAAGGTGCAGTAACTTGAGGAGGCGAGAACCGGAGGTAATGATACGACGACAGAACTATGTTGGAGATTTGGACCTGGGAGAGATTTTGGGCGCGCCGATCGTGATAGCGATATTGGTTTTGATGGCATTTTATGGAGCGCTGCTAGCAATTGGAGCATTTCAGTGGAACGAGGGGCAAGTCGAAGTCTATAACCAGAAGGCGGAAATTTTCAATAATTGGCCGGAAGAGGAGCGACAGTTAGTGAAAGATCTGTTGGATGCGACCGGAGCGTTGAAGGATGATTTGAAACTTCCGCCGAAGGATCCACCGATTGATGTTGGGAAAATTGCGCGAAGCCGGTGGGCTGGGTTCGTAATAATTCTGGATCTGTGGGTGATGTGCTTACACGTGACGCTGCGTTACACGTTCAAGAGAAATGAACAGTTCTATTGGGCGGATTTGCCGCTGGAAAAGTGGGAAGGAAAAGTGCTACTGGCTTTTATTCTGCCGGCGTGCGGACCATTTTGGCTGATTAAACGCAGGAAATTACGGAAAATCAGGTGGGCAGAATTGGCAGAGAAGGAGGAGTGCGAAGAAATCGATCGGTTGATTAGTGAGGATTGGCTGCTCGAGGAAAAACAAACGGAAGTTAAGCTGGGTGAGCAGGCGAAGAAGCGTTATGTCGAGATGCGGATTATGAATCAAGAAAAAATCCGGGCAGATAAAGAACGAGATTTGAATTCGAGGATTAATTCCGATAAAAGCATGCTCCGAGATTATGGCCGGAAAATTGCTGAATATCAACAGTTCGTAGGCAAAGCGCAAGCGGAACTGCGGGATTTACAAAGTCAGGAAATGAGCGCCGGGGCTAGTCGAGCAGAAGCGAAACTGGAATGGGAACAGATTTTGAAAATGCGCGGAGTGTCAAGTATTAATATCAAAACGGATGCAAAAACGCGTGGAAAGGTGATTGAGATTCTCATAAAAGTGCGAGTGCCGTATAAGGGTGCTTTGTATGATTTTGGGGATTATTTGGTGACTTTTGGTACGGATGGAATGCGGAATGAGCGCGTGCGATCGGGTGTGTGCAAAAACGCAGATAATCATCGACCGTATTATCCAAGCGGACGAGGTTTTTGTTTCGGTAACCGGCTGAGTGACATTGATAGATATACGAGAGCTGGGCGAATCGTCGAAGCTCTGACGCTGGTCGTGGATTCGCTGCATGCGGTGAATGATGGCGACTGGGAGGATATTCCGGGTTGTTATCGAAAAGTGGAAACTGTGAAACAGCGCGCGAAGCGCTTAAAATGGCAAGGAGTTTTTCAAGGGAGGTAGAAAAATGAGACTAAATATTCCGCTGGAAATTTGGCAGAAAATGCAAGGCTACACGATAGCGGCGGCGCCGAGTGAAATCACGGGTGTCGGGACGATTGAAGTCGAGAACGATGAATTCTGGGTGCGGCAGATTTTTGTGCCAGAACAGAAAACGAGTCCGGGGCACTGCGAAACCGTTGATGGCGCCCTCAACGAGATTATCCTCGATATGATCGAGGATAATCCAGAAGCGTTAGGAGATTTAAGATTTCGTTGGCATTCACATGCGGAAGGAATGTGTTTTTGGTCGCAGGTGGATCAGGCGGATATTGATGCCTGGGAAGCGCCGTGGGTAATAAATTTAGTGATGAATGTACGGGAAGAATATTTGGCGCGGCTGGATTTATTTGGTGATCTCAGAGTTAAGAATGTACCGCTGGACGTGAAAATTATAACGGGCGTACCGTCGGAAATCCTGCACGAATGCCAGAAAGAAGTGGCAGAAAAAGTGACGCTGGTACCATGGACTAAAAATGGGACGAAAAGCATTTATGATGTGATTCATGAAAAAGAGGTCCAGGACGCGAAATTGAAAGCGGAGGCGCGAGAACGCAGGAAGCAGAAAGAATTGGCAGAGGCGCATGGATATAAAATGCGGGAAGAGCTGGTGGAAGCGCAGGGATATAAGGCGCAAAAAGAGCTGGCGGAGGAGCATGAATTTGTGCCGCAGATGGTGAAGGTGGGCGAGACGTGTGCGCATGAACCAGAAACATGGGTACAGGAACTAAAAGTGCAAGCAGAGAAAGTAGGTGAGACGGATGCAAATGAGTGATTTTTCGGATCAGACGAAGATTTTTGACCCGGCGACGTGGGGATGGCCGGTGCATTTAGTGGGCGCGGGCGGACTGAATAATTTGGTCGGCGCGGTGCTCGCGAAAATGGGAATAAAGGAAATTCACGTTTGGGATGACGATATTCTCGAAGAGCGGAATTTGCCGACGGAAGTCGGATACAGCACGGAAATGTGCGGACGACATAAAGTCGATGCGCTGACGAGTTTGGTGAGATATTTGATGCCGAACCGAGTGGAGATGTATAGTCACTACAAACGTGTGACGGCGGAAACGAAACTGTCTGGCGTAGTAATTTCGGGAGTGGATTCGATGAGAAGCCGTCAAGAAATTTGGCAGGCGGTGCAGAATAATTTTCTCGAAATTCCCTTCTATATTGACGCGCGGAGTGGCGGTGAGAATGTGCAAATTTTTGCGTTAAAACCGGCGGATTTCGCGGCGCGAGAAGATTATGAAACGTGGTTGTTCGGAGATGACGAAGCGGCGAGACTGGAATGTGGTGCCAGGAATATTGGCTACATTGCGGCGATCGTGGCTGGGCAAATTGGACGGATGATTGCGAAATTCCATCGGAATGAGCCGATCGAGGAATTTCCTTGGGAAATGTAACTCGACAAGTGGTTAGCGCCGGAATTTTCGCGGGAAAGTTCAGTTTGGGAATTCGATTTTAGGATTTTTATGACAGGCAGTTTGGTTCAGGGATTCAACGCTGGGCGACGGAAGACGCAGGAGGCGGATTTGAAGTTGCTGGCGATGAGTTAATAAAATTTAGGAGGTAGAAAAATGAGCAGAGCGAAGAGAAATCGGAACATGAAGGATGTAGGAAGGGGGGCTAAGGAAGTTGTAATGGGGAGTGTAGCGGAAGTTGCGGAAACTCAGGCAGAGGAAGCGGCAGAACAGTCTAAAGAAAACGATGCGAAGCGAATCGTCAGAATTGTAAATGGCGTTGGCAATGAGCCGATTGAAGTAGTGCTGGACGGCAGTAAGGAATATAGCGTGCGAGAGGTACTCGCGAAAGTGCGGTTGTTTATGGAAGACGATGGCAATGCAGCAACTCTGGGCCGGAAAAGGATTAAGGACCTTGACGGTACTACGGTGCAGCCGGGAGATACTTTGGTGATTACGCGGCGATTGTCGAATGGATGATGGTTTTGCCCGGGACTTTTAAAGTTTTGCAGCAGTCTTTGCGGAGGTCGTTGCGGCTAGGTTAGGTCAAAATGAATTGAAAAGAGCCTCGGATTTAGGGTCCGGGGCTTTTTGATATTATTTAGGTTTTTTGAGATTTTCTGGGAAAATTGGAGATTTGGGGTGATTTTTGAGAAATTTTAGGATAATTTTGGGTGGTCTTGGAAAAATGAGGTTTTGATATTGACTTTTTTCGCGATGTGTGATATAATGAAGAGATAGGGCGCAATCACGCGCCGGCGGAAATTTGAGCGTTTCACCGAGAAAGAAACGGCTGAGAACATTAACAGGAGGAAACGTAATGAGTGACAGAGTATTCACAACGAGAATGAAAGTTCTGGAGGCGCTGGAAAGGGATGTAATTAGTGCGATTACGCCGACGAATATGGAGGCGGCGAAAAAGGAGTTTTTGACGAATTCGGAACTCGAGCATCCGAACTTTGAGTACGGAAGACTGGAAGATTACTCCGAAGAACGGAGAATTTTGAGGGATTTGGGATTTTCGGCGGGATCGGGATTTTTGCAAGTGAATAGCAATCCCGAGCTAAGAAAGATCGTGATGCAGCGGACTTTGGATCTGGAACAGCAGCTACTGATTGCGGGCGAGATGCGGAGTTATCAGGAAACTGGAATTCTACTGAAGCCGACGCTGAAATATTGGATTCAGAAGACTTGGGGTAAGCCGAAAATGGAGACATTTCGGAGCTTGCTGGCGATGGCGCTGGCAGGAATTCGGCAGAAGGATTTAGTACCGGAAGATTTCGAGCTGCTTGAGAAACTAAGAGAAGAATTTGGGATGACATGGGAAGAAGTAGAGACGCTGGTGGGTGAAAACGGCGGAGAAACGGAAGCGAAAGTCGATCCGGAGCTGCTCGCGAAATTTCGGAGACTACTAGGAATGCACTGGTCGGAAATTTTAACGAAGTTCCCTTTGAATGCGCGGGATGAAAGGAATTTTACGGCGGAAGAAGTGCGGGATATTTTAAATGAAATTATTCAGGAGCACTTACCGGAAGCACGGGAATTTCGAGTGGTGGTGACGCCGGAGCGGACAGGAATAAATTGCGATCAGGAGAAGAAGTTGGTTGAACTGCCGGTGAAGAGGGCGAAAGGTCCTTATACGCAGGAAGTGATTAAAGCGACTTTGATTGGATATGAACTGATGACGCATGCGATGCGGAGATGTCGGGTCGAGGAAAAATATCCGGAACTGGCGACGAGACTGGCGGGATATTTGGAATTCGAGGAAGGCTTGGCGACGGCGGTGGAACATGCACTGAAATGGGATGCCAAGATTTCCGGAACGGATCATTATTTGGTGATCGGGATGGCGGTGCTACTTGGAATGAATTTTCGGGAAACTTTTGAGGCTTGTCGGGATTTAAGTTTTCTGAGGAAAGTAAAACGAGAAGATGACGCGGTGACGCGAGTAGCGAAAATCCAGCAAGCGGAAAATGATGCTTTTCGGAGAGCGACGAGATGTTTTCGAGGAACGGGAATTGTGCCACTGACGAAGGATTTAGTGTATTATAACGGACAGAGGAAGGTCTGGTTGTATATTGAATCTTTGATTGACAAGGATCCGGAGAAATTGTGGCGGAATTTGTTTGAGCGTGGAAAAACGGACCCGACGAATACGTTGCATCGGAAAGTGATTAAGGCGGTGGGGCTCGAGATTTAAAATTTTGAGTTGCGATTTTTGAACTTTGGACTTGAATTTTGAATTGCGAAGTTTGGGATTGGAATTTTAGATTTTGGGTTGGAATTTTTGAAAATCTCATGACGTTGGAGCTCCAACAAGCCCTAGACGATGTCTAGGGCTTTTGTCAGGTTTAAAAGGTTGGGATTATAATTCTTTGATTTCCTGATTCCCCGCTTCCTTGCTTTTGGTAAAATTATTGGAGTTGTTTGACCTGCAGAGCGTCGAGTTCGACAGGAGTTTCGCGACCAAACATGGAAACCATGACTTTGAGTTTGCCTTTTTGGGAATCGATTTCGGCGATTGTGCCTTCGAAGCCTTTGAAGGGACCGTCAATGATGGAAACGACTTCATCAACTGAATAATTGACGGAATATTTCGGATCTTCGACGCCCATGCGCTTTTTGATTTTGGCGATTTCTTTGTCGGAAACAGGAGTGGGTTGAGTGCCGGTGCCGACGAAGCCAGTGACGCCTGGAGTGTTGCGGACGATGTACCAAGTTTCGTCGGAAAGGCTCATTTCGACGAGGACGTAGCCTTGGAAAATTTTGCGATCAACGACTTTGCGTTTGCCGTTTTTGATTTCGATGCGCTTTTCCTTCGGGACGATGGCGTCGAAAATTTTGCCTTGAAATTCCGGACTATCGAGGCGTTGGCGAATGCTTTCGGCAACTTTGTCTTCGTAGCCGCTATAAGTGCTGATAGTGTACCAAGCGCGGGTACCATCATAACGATTTACTGCCATAATATATTCTCTCCTTATATATTATTAATTATTTAAGTAACAAGTTAAAGATGAATGTAAAGAAACTATCGACGAGGACGATGAAGACGATAAAAATTAGGCAATAGACAAGTACGGACAGAGTCATTTTCCAGGTCGCTTTGCGGTTGGGCCAGCGCACCATGCGGATTTCGCGCCAGGAATCGCGCAAATAGCGACCAAGTGCTACGAAAGGACGGGCGAGAAGAAAAACTTCGCGAAGAGGCTTTTCGGGGGATTTTACTTTTGCGGGTTTTTGTTTGGTGTGGTGCTCCGGCGAGGCGGGGCGACTTGATGGGGTGTTTTTGGTCATGATTTCCTTTCCGTCTGGCTTTTTGCTAGGATTTTGGCGCGTCGGCGTTTTTTGGTGCGTTTGATGTCTTTTTGCTTGCTGATACCTTTGGTGTGCCTGGCGTTTTTTCGCTGGCACTTTTGGTACGCTTGACGTCCTTTTGTTTGCTGGTGATCCTAACAAAAAAAGTCTGTAACCAGACTGTCAATAGTATTGTAGCACGGATGGAGGAGTTTGGGAAGGGGGATTTTGGGGGATTATGTATTATTGAAGGATAAAAATGGTTGTGGTTTAATGGAGATATGGATAATGATCTGGCGAAAAAACAAAAAGAAAAAAATGATTTTCAGTTGAGGGAAGGGTGGTTTGCGATTCGGGGTACGAAGGTAAAAATGCCTTATCGGCCAGAGATGACGCCGGCGGAATGTCGGCTGGTTTTTAGTTTGGAGAAGATTTTTCGGCCGGAGTTGATTTTGGCGGATGTGTATTTTCCGAAAAAGCAGGCGGTGAGTGTGAGTGTGCGAGAGCGGGGCGATGGGTTGGTCGCAGGGCGGTCGGGGCTGTTGCAAATTGATGCGTTGGCGATTGATGAGCGAGGGATTTTTGTGTTTGAATCGAAGGATTATGTAGGGTGGATTTATGGTAATGCGAAGTATCCGCAATGGACGCAAGTTTCATCTTATGGTAGAAATAAGCATAAGTTTTATAATCCAGTGCGGCAGAATTTGGCGCATGCGGAGGCGGTGCGAGCGGTGTTTGGGGGTTTGATTTCGGTGCATGCGGTGACTGTGTTTGGGCGCGAAGCGGTACTGAAGAAGGTGGAGGAGTTGCCGGAAGATTGTTACGTGTGTGGGCAGGCGGGGCTAAGGAATATGTTAGACAAAATTTCAAAGAAAGGACGGGGCTTAAGTGAAATTGAGCAGAGGCAGGCGTATGAGACTTTATTTTTGAGTTTAGTGAAGCCGGAGAGAAACGTGCGGGATGAACATGTGGAGGAGATTATGGGGATGGGAGGTTGAGGAAAAGGTGTTGATTTTTGTGAAGTTTATTGATATAATGAGTTAAATCACCATAACCGGACTAGCCTAAGGTTTCGCGCCGAACGCAAATGCCGGTTTTTTGGTGAGGGCTCATGAAGGATGAGGGAAGGTGTATTTTGCTGCGCAAAATACTGAATTTGAGCATCACCTCGGAAGAAAAATGCAGGCTATCCGGTAAAATCTAGTTGTTTTCTGTCCCTGTTCTTTTAGAGAGAAAACT
>CAZAJJ010000008.1:0-45569 GCA_964485445.1 uncultured Candidatus Saccharibacteria bacterium
CGACTTCGTCTGCCAACGTACACTCCGGCTAAAGCCGGAGGTTTATAGAACTAATTAGTAAATTTTGAGAACAAAAAGGAGCTAATTTGAATTCTATCTAGCGAAACGCGTCTTCTAGACGAGTGAGCGACGATAGAACTTTCAAATTAGCCCTTTTTGACTCAAAATTTGGTATGCCCGACAGGATTCGAACCTACGACCTTTGGCTCCGCAAGCCAACGCTCTATCCAACTGAGCTACGGGCACAAATGTGGATATTTCCGCGAAAATCGCCGACTTATCCACCTAAAATTGAAACGAACATTGCAACAAGCTTGCAACACCTATATTGTACCACATTTCCTTCAGAATTGTAACCCTCTTTTTCACCTCAACTATTCTCTCAATTTTCCACCTTGAGAAACAGGGAATCTGTGCTACAATAGAATCATTATGGAAGGTAATACAAAATCTGCAGACAATCGCAAGCGCTTCAATCTTAAACGCGCCAAAGTCAAACTCCTTGCCGCCTACTACGGCCATCCTGCCCGCGACCTCCGCCTAATTTGCATCACTGGCTCGACCGGCAAGTCCATCGTCGCTCATTTTGTCCATGAAATCCTCCGCGCCGCTAGCCAGCCTACGGCCATCCTCGCCTCTGATAACGACATAAAACCTACCATTCTCCACAAATTCCTCAACGACGCCTGGAAAGCTAAATCGACTTACGCTATTATTACCGCCCCCGCCTCCGCCCTCAGCGCCGAAACTTTCTACGGTCTCCCTATCTACGTCGCTGCTTTAACCGATTTTATCCCCTCCAGCCTTACCGACACCGACATTAATTCCTACCTCGCCGCTAAATCCATTCTCTTCAACATGAACCCCAACATCGTCGTCCTCAACCGCGATGACTCCCACTACCTCGACTTCGCCAACTTCCGCGGCCAAAGCGAAACTATTACCTATGGTGCCTCCTCCGATTCCGACCTGCGTATCGAAAGTTCCAAACTTTACCGCAAGGGCACCGAAGCCAACCTCAGTTTCGGCTACCAAAACTTCACCATCGCCAGCTTCCTCACTGGCGAACCGACGATTTCCTATATGGCCTGCGCTGCCGCTATCGCAACTTCTCTCAATATCTCTCCAGCCACCATCTCCGAAGGCATCGCCAACTACAATCCCGAACCATCCAATCTCCCGCCCGCTCCAACCGCTCCCGCTCAACCGCTTCCACCCGAACCTTCTCAAACCTCACAGCCATCCCAAACCCCTCAGTCTCCCCAATCTTCTCAATTCTCCCAGTCCTCACCAACCTCAACACCCCCCGCCTCCTCTGCTCCTTCCGCACCTTCTCGAGGCTCATTCTTCCACGGTCGCAATCGCTCCTAACCCCTATCTTCATTAACTCTAGCTTCTTAGTCTTCAGATTAAGAAGCTTTTTCGCCTCCAAATTCAAACCTATCATCTAATCTTAATGGCCCTCCTATATATTTCGTCCGTAGTAGCTATATTAATCTTCCACTCAGCTCCCTCCGATTCGCAGGCAATACCAGCTATTCCTGGTCTTCCATCTCCTACCCTGCAGATACTCAATATACCTTTTATCTTTACTTTAATTCCACTAGTACATATCCATCACATAGTATCGATCGCTACCTTGGCTACTCCCTCTAATAGCTACTCCTTGGTATTTCGTCCGTAGTGGCGTTATCTACCTTTCGCTTGGTTCATTACGCGATGCTGGTTGCTACAATCTCTCCTGGAGCCCCACTGGCGACCCCATTAACCCAACCTTCGCCACCAATCTGTATTTTGCCAACACCAACCTCAGCCCTTCCAACAGTAGCTATGCCTATCTCGGCTTCTCCCTCCACATTTATATCTCTCCATTATATTTCGTCCGTAGTGGCTACATTAATCTTCTCACTGGCGTTCTCCGGAATGCAAGTAACGATGGCTACCTCTGGTCAGCCTCCAGCTCCCCTACCGACATTCGCTATTCCTCCAGTTTCTACCTTTACCCCCTCGACACCTACCCATCAAGCGCCACTAATCGCCACAACGGCTTCTCCCTCCACTTCGCAAACCCTCAAATTTTACACTTTTGCAAACTAAAGCGCATTTCTCATTTCTCAAAATCCCATTTTTTGCAATTTTAAAAAATAAATCATACAGTTCTTCACTCCTACCCATTATTTTGTAGCTTCTCCCTCACCGCCTTCTTCGCCACCTCAATATCCTGAAACTCATGCGCCCCATCCGCCCTAAGAATCGTCTTCTCATGACCTTTCCCCAAAATCAGCACCAAATCTCCTTTTTTCGCCTCATCCACCGCTCTCCTAATCGCCGTCTCCCGATCCATTTCTACAATCAAATCCTCCCCCTCAACTTTTCCGCTCTTCATTACCCCCTTCACAAACATCTCCGCAATCGTCCGCGGATCCTCATCTCGCGAGTCATCCTCCGTAATAATCACCAGATCCGCATATTTCCCCAAAATCTCCCCCCGAATCTCTCGCGTCGATTCATCACGCCTCCCCGCACCCCCATGCACCGCAATAATCCTCCGCCCCTCAGCATCATTATCCTGAGACAGGGAATTCTTCGCATCGGACTCCGGAGAAAACTTGTCTCCTGTACCTGAGATTATCTTCGATGAATTGCAAGAAGAATCCGAAGCACGCAAGGGAGTTGTACTTAAGGTACTACTCCCGCGCACTGGAAGATTCGACACAGCAATTCGCGAAGATAACTCAGGTACTACGCTCTCGAAAACCTTCTCCAACGCATCGGGCGTATGCGCATAATCCACAATCACCTCAAAATCCTGCCCCTCCCTCACCCGCGTCATCCGTCCCTCCACCTCTTGC
Organism: uncultured Candidatus Saccharibacteria bacterium; assembly: GCA_964485445.1. Taxonomy (GTDB): domain Bacteria; phylum Patescibacteriota; class Saccharimonadia; order Saccharimonadales; family Saccharimonadaceae; genus Nanosyncoccus. Next base: position 2,853 of record CAZAJJ010000008.1, read on the forward strand.
AACGCAAAAATCCCCGCCTTCACTTCCTCATCACCTAGCCCCAACTTTTTCCCCACAATCACCGCCGCCAGGGAATTATACACATTAAACCGCCCCGGAATCTGCGTCCGAATTTCCAATCGCTCTTGAGACCCCTCTCTCGTATCCTCCACCACATATTTCACCCCCGTCGCCCCGAGTTCAATCTCCGTCGCCCGCATCTCCCCCTTCTGGATTCCATATGTAATCACTTCCTCCGCCCCCGCCTTCTTGATAAACCACTCCCCATTTTTATCATCCGCATTAATCACAATCGTTTTCGCCTTCCGAAACAACTTCAACTTTGCCTTCCGATAATTCTCAAACGTCTTATGATAATCCAAATGTTCATGCGTCACATTCGTCAGCACCGCGATCTCAATCGGAATCCCCAACGTCCGAAATTGTGCCAACGCATGCGACGTTACCTCAAGCACCAAAAACTCCGCCCCCGCCTCCTTAATCGCCCGAATCCGCTCATTTAAAACCCCCACCCGTTCCGTCGTCATATGCTCAATCTGCTGATGCAAACCTTCTCCATCTTCACTCCACCCAACCGTGGTCAACAATCCGGCCTTCCTCCCCGCCTCATTCAACATCTTCCAAATCATAAAACACGTCGTCGTTTTTCCATTCGTCCCCGTCACCCCAATCATCCTTAACCCCTTCGCCGGCCGCCCGTATTTCATCTCCGCCCTCACCGCCTGCCCCCAATGTACCGGCAAAACCAATTTATTATACCCCGGAATCTTCTCCAAAAAACCCTTCAAACTCATAACCCTATTATATCACTCCTACTCAAAACCTACCCCACCAACTTTGCCGTCCCCGACTCTCTTGCCAGCATCTTATCAAAAGTCCATAACGGCTCCCGAAAGCCCTACACCCAAAAAGCGGCCCCCGCGACCGCTTTTCCAATTCCAACTAGCTTATTTGCTCAACTTACGCGTATTAAACTTCACCCCATTCCTGCAATACTTCGCAAATAATACTGCTACACCAGCCACTAAGCTCACTAACGAAATCGTCACTAGGCTAAATCCGTCTCGCGCCGAAGTCTCTTTCGCCGCCACACCAGTTGCCGGTGCTTTTTCGGTAGCTTCCTCGCCATCGCCCTTGCCATCCTCACCCTCAGCCGGCACTACTGCTTCTGGCTTCTTTGTTACTTGACCATCCGCATTAATCACAAACTCATCACCATCAACTACTTCCTTCAAATGGCTCAAAGTCGGATCAAACGTTCCACCAGTCACCTTGACGATTTCCGATTCCGTTCCCGGACGCCCACCCTGATCATTCACAATATTGACATGAATCCCCTTAAAATCACCACCAGTAATCAAAACCTTACCTGGCGCATCAGTAGTATGCCCTTCAACCAAATAATCCGCATCCAAGAATATTCCACCATTAATCGTCAACTCACCAGCATTCTGCCCGCCTGGTAGCTCGCGATTAAAGATAATCGTTTTATCGTCACCAGTCGGTGCATGAAAGGTTCCACCATTAATCACCGCAATATTATTATTATGAATCGGCACTTGTTTCGTATTCGTGAAATCACCCCCATTAATCGTCAGTTTCGCCCCATCATCATTTTTGATCGTGTTCATCCCACCGACGAAGGTCCCGCCATCCACAGTCATCTCTGGCGCAGCCTGATTTGTCCCCACCACATATCCTAAAATCGGATTTGTATCCGTATAATTATAATAGCCATTATCTACCAAACTCGAATTATCTCGCGTCGAGCTAATCTCCGTTGGCGCTTCTACCTTTAAATTTCCGTGATTCAAAATCACATAATAACTAGGCGTCGTGTCGTCTCGCATCAACTTACCGCCCTTCAAATTCGCAGTTCCATTATTATATAGAGCAGTACAACCACTTTGATTTCCAGGTTTCACCTCGCCCGTCCCGGTCAAATTCAAAGTACCACCCAGCTCCACAGTAATAGCATGACAGGTCTGCGCCGTCACATTGAACCCAGCCAAATTCAGATTCAATGTTTTCCCATTTGGCACTACAATATCCTCAGTAATCGCTGCATCCAAAGTCACATCAACTACGTCTCCACCTGCCGTAATTAAATCATTTACGTTGTTCGCCAACGCCCGCGCATCTGCCACATTCCCCAGCAGACCTAGTGGCAAAGCCAACAAACCGGCACCCGCCACAAATAGTAGTGATTTCCTCATCACAACTCCTCACAATTAACTTTTATACTCCCATTTTATCATCCAAACCCCTTATGTCAATACCGCCATTTGCCCCAGTCTACCCCATTCAAAAATCTTCTTTTCCATAACCATTCAACCCTAAACTCCCAACTACTTCACTAGTCGCTTCGCAAAAATCTATTTTCTAGCACTTTAGACTTGACAGTGCTAAATATCTGCGCTATCATGTACTTACAAAGGAGTTAATATGCAATTAAAACCACTACAAGATCGCATTATTGCTATCAAAGAACAACCTATGGAAACCACCAAATCCGGCATTCTTCTCGGTGAAGCCAAAGAAGCTCCTGCTTACGCAGTTGTCGAATCTGTCGGCCCCGACGTCAAAGTCGTCAAAGTCGGTGATAAGATCGTCTATAAAAACTATTCCAACACCGATATCAAAATCGACGACAAAGACTACATCATCGTCAAGGAAGAAGACGTCCTCGCCACCCTCTAACTAAATCCTATACCTGGAGTACGGAAAAACTATTATTTAGCACTTCGATTTATTAATTAACACCTTAAGATTATTGTCGCGTCGAAGGGTTCGCCAATTTCTCGAGAGTATTTTCGGCTAAGCCGGGTCCGAATCACGGCCCGTAGGGTTCGATTCGGAGAGGCTTACCGACTCTCGAAAATGGCGACCCTCGCAGACAATAATCTTAAAGTATAAAATAAGGAACTAATATGCCAAAGAAAATTTTTTACACCAACGAAGCCCGTGACAAAGTCTTAAGCGGCGCGAAACAACTCTACGACGCCGTCAAAGTCACCTTCGGCCCCAAAGGCCAAAACGTCATCATCGAAAAATCCTACGGCGCCCCGACCATCACTCATGACGGCGTCACCGTTGCCGAAGCCGTCGATCTTCCGTCCGACGAGGATCATCTCGGCGAAGCTATTGGTGCCAAACTCATCAAGACCGCTGCTCAGAAACTCAACAAAGTTGCCGGCGATGGCACCACTACCGTCACAGTTCTTACCTATAACATTCTGAACGAAGCCAACAAACTTATTGCCGCCGGCGTCAATCCCATGGAACTTCGCAAGGGAATTGAAGAAGCTGGTGCTGAGATTATTAAAGGCATCGAAAAATCCGCCGAAAAAATCGAAGGCGACGACAAAAAAGTTGCTGAAGTCGCTTCTATTTCCGCTGGCGATCCCGAAATCGGCACTCTGATCGCCGAAGTCATCAGCAAAATCGGCAAAGACGGCGTCGTTACGGTCGAACAAGGTCAAGGCCTCGAAATGGAACAAGAAATCGTCGAAGGTTTCACCTACGACAAAGGCTATTCTTCACCTTTCTTCGTCACCGACACTAATCGCCAAGAAGCTGTTTTCGATAAGCCTCTCATTCTTATCACCGACAAGAAAATCAGCAGCGCCCAAGAACTTCTTCCTATCCTCGAGCAGTGTGCTCAGTCCGGCCGCAAAGATCTCGTTATCATTGCCGAAGAAGTCGAAGGCGAAGCTCTCTCTGTCCTCGTCCTCAACAAACTCAAAGGCGTCTTCAACACTCTCGTCCTCAAAGCTCCTGCTTTCGGTGACCGCCGCAAAGAAATCATGGAAGATATCGCCATCCTCACTGACGCTACCGTCGTATCTGGCGATCGCGGCATGAAACTCGAAGAAGTCGGCCTCGAAGTTCTCGGTACTTGCGGTAAAATCATCGCTACCAAAGATGAAACTACCATCATCAAAGGCGCTGGCGACCAAAAAGCCGTCAAAGACCGCATCGAACTCATCCAGTCTCAAGCCAAACTCGAGAACTCCGACTACGCTCGCGGCGAGCTCGAAAAACGCGCTGCTGCTCTCCTTGGCAAAGTCGCCATCATCAAAGTCGGCGGCGCTACCGAAACCGAAATCGACGAAAAGAAATACCGCGTTGATGACGCTGTCGCCGCTACTAAGGCTGCTCTCGCCGAAGGTATCGTGACCGGAGGTGGCATCACTCTCGTCAATCTCGCAGCGAACCTCAAAGCCAACGACAACGGCGCCGCCATTGTTAAAAAAGCTCTCACCGCTCCGTTTGTTCATATCATGGAAAACGCCGGCCTCAATTCTCAAGCTCTCCTTGCTGAAGTCGAAAAAGCCAAGCCTGGTTTCGGTATCAACGTCATGAATCCTGAGCAGGGAATCATCGATTTGAAGAAAGCCGGCGTCATCGACCCAGCCAAAGTCACCAAAGAAGCCGTCCAAAACGCTACCAGCATCGCCGCTACCGCTATCACCATGGGCGCCCTCATCGTTGATTTACCTGAAAAACCAACCCCCGCTACTCCTGACATGGGCGGCATGTACTAAACCAGTAACATGCTAAGCCAGTAGCACAAAAATAGCCCCACCCCGGGGCTATTTTTATCTCTCTTATATTCCTTCCGGATGTGAAAACATTTCCACTAATTTCTCTACCGCTCGCCCCGCTTTATCTTCAAAATCACAACTATTGCTCGCTTTATAATCATAAACTACATATTGCATCCCATCTTCTTGTATAATCTTCCTCGGTCCAACCACATTAGATAAATCCTGATCCATCCGTGTCACAGTCACCATTGCACAAGTGAAGATATCATCATAATATCTCACCTGCGGATTTACTATCAAATCATCCTCACCTACAGCCGACATACCGATCACATACTTACCAAAAGAATTACTTAAACTATCCTGCATCACCGCATAACCATAATCAGTCAAACCATCCATTAACTGATATTTTACTCCCCATTCCGGCACATAAAAATATCCATCCTTAATATACGGCCCTGCGCCAACCGACTCCGTCACTGCATCCTCAACCATTTTCTGCTTCAGGTCTTCTATATCAGCCTCTTTTTCAACTAATTGATTCTTCAAATCGCTAACTTCTGCTCCCCTCTGCGTCATTTTTACAAAACTATATATACCAACCCCCATTGCCCCTATCATCAACACCGCCAAAATAATTATCCATGGCCAAAATTTCTTCGCCGTCGTGTTCTCAACTTTTTCTACCTCGTCCGGCATTTTGCCTCCTTTTAAAATATTAAACTTAACTACTATAAATTGTAGCACAAAAGCATTTTGCTACCGCATAGTTCCTCTATTCCACTCTCAACCCACTTCTCCCCCTTCCCAATTCCTCTCTATTCTGTTAAACTAACACTAATATCACCTCTAAAAACTTTTGTCATGCAACCCAATATTCTCATCATCTCCGAAAACTTCACTCGCGGCGGCCTCGAAACCCAAATCTTCACCACTTACCAAGCCCTAAAATCCCAAGCCAATTTCACCTTCGCTTTCGCCCATTTCTCCAACGACTGGGACTTTTCCGACTCACCTATTTATACTAACTTCAACTTCTCCCCCACTGCCACCATCCAAAACCTCCTCACCGACACCGAACGCCTCGTCCAAATCATCCAAAAACATCACATCACCGCCATTCACGCTCACCCTTTTTTCTCCTTCTTTCCCGCCATTTTCGCTTCCCAACTCACCGGCGTCCCTCTTTTCTATACCTACCACGGCTTCGGCTCCCTGAATTTCACTACTTTTTATAACCACACCACCCTCCTCAACTTCACCTTCAATGAACTCCTCGCCAGCCTTTTCAGCGTCTATCGAAATCTTCTTCCCACCTTCCAAGCCTCCTACCCAAGTCTCAACGTCACTTATCTCCCCAATGCTCTCGATTTTGATTCCTATCCCCCTCTTGAAATTATTCCTAATCACGAATGGGCCTACATCGCTCGACTCTCCCCCGAAAAACTCGACGGTATTTTCGCTATCCTCGATCATCTCGACGACCTAGAAATCCGAAAACTCCACTTTTACGGCGATCGTGACTGCGAATCTGCTATCATCACCCATGCCAAATCACTTAACCTCTCCGAGAATCGTCTCATTTTTCACGGCCATTCCACTCACCTCGCCGAGGATCTCAACCATAAATATAATGGCGTCATCGCCATGGGTCGCGCCACCCTTGAAGCTCTCGCCCATCGCCTCCCCGTTCTCCTCGCTGGCTACGGCAAAATCTTCGGTCTCATTACCTCCGACAATCTCCCCGCCATCCAAAACAGCAATTTCGCTCCCATTTTCAACCCGAGTACCGACCTCAACCAAGTAAAATCCGAGCTCCAAACTCTTTATTCCCAAAATTCCGTCCCTGACCTCACCGCTGTACTCAGGAAAACTCTCGACTACAAAACCGTCGCAAGAACCTATCTCCACACCCTCGAAACCTATAAATCTCCCCTCCGCCACGCCGTCTCCGCCCTCTATCGCGACCTCAAAAACCTTCCCGACAAAACCGCTCCTTTCGCCTACTCACCAGCCGTCACCGCCCTCATCAACCAGCACCTCATCCCCCAATCCCTCGACAAATCCCTCGCCTTTCACAGCGCCACTGACTTCGAACTTTCCCGCCTCGAGCAGGGAATTACCGACCTGCGCTCTGAAATCACTGCCCTCCACTCCGAAAACGCCTCTCTCCGCTCCTCTCTCAACAACCTTTCCACCCGCCTCGACCAACTTCCCCAAGGCATCGGTCTTCGCTCCATCGCGAAAAACACTCTCCGCAACCTCAAGCGCAAATTCCACTCCTAATTCCCCAACTAAACATCAAATTTCCAAATCCCAAATTTTCAAATCTCAAATCTCAGAGCCACAAAACGCAAGACTCCAAAACCTCAAGCCTCATCACCATCACCCTCCACGACAAAAAATAGTGCCCCACCCGCACTATCTCCAGTTCGCCTAATTTCTAAAGGCTCATCTCGTCAATACTATTAATCAAGTACAACAGGGAATCAGCCCGCACTTTATCATCACGAATCTGTCGAGCCGCCTCATAAGCCGGCGCGATCACCGCCTTATCACGCATCGTATTCAACATTTCCTGATACAACAAGAATCGCTTCTCTGGCTCAACTTCCACTCGATCCATAATCGGGAAGAGTTCCTTCAGAGCGGCTTCCTTCACTTTCGAAATATCCGCCCCATAGCTCATCGGACGACCATAACCGCCCATTCCCATCGGAGGCATCGTCGGCATCTGCGAAGCAGGTGCTGGACCCATCGTCGGAGCTGGCGCCGGCGCTGCTGGAGCAGTCGGCAACTTCATAGTATTAGTTGGCGCAGCAGGTGCTGGCATTGGAGGCTGCACCGGTTTTGCACCACCAGCCCCACCTTTTTGGGTAATCTCGTCGATCGCCCTCTGCAAATCATTGTCTTTGCGGTTTTGGTTCATAGTTATTGACCCACCTTCTTTATTATTTTACCTTTACATTAACGTATATTAACCATTATATCACACTTTTTAAATTCGCAAGAACTTTATTAACTTATCCAGAAAATCCAATTTTACTTCTTCCATCGGCAACCTCGCCCCAAAAGCATCCACAATCTCTTCCCCCTGTGCTTCAGGGAAGAACACCGTTACCCGCGGCAAAAACCTTTTCCTCGGCGTCAGTACAATCGCAAAATGGCTCCCCTCCCGTAGTAACCCAAACGCCTTAAATTCTTCATAACTATATAATCTGTCCCCCTCCGACAAACCCTTATCACTCAAAGTATAATGCAAAATCCTCGGCGGCCGCAACGTATAAGTCATCAAAGCTATCGCGCTCAAAACTATCACCACCAGAAACGTCCATGCTGAAAACCACACTGCCAGCGCCACTAAACACAGTACTACCGCCACCAACCCTACATACCACCAAGCATTCTTCTCTCTTACAATATATTCTTCTGCTTCCCACTTAATCGCTTTCATACCCTCATTATACCACACCCCACCCATATTAATTACCATATATATTATATAACCAAAAATAAGCCTCTCGGCTTTTATTTTGACTCGTTTGGCGGAGGGTGGGAGATTCGTTATGGAGCAACGCGACATCCGAGAGAATCTCAATTTTTGAAAAAAATTTGCAGAAAACTTGTTTTCTGCACCACACTCCCGCTCCAGAATCGAAAGAAAACTTTAGTTTTCTTGCAATTCTGGCGGAGGGTGGGAGATTCGAACTCCCGCTCCAGGTCGCCCCAGACTAACGATTTAGCAAACCGTCCCCTTCAACCACTTGGGTAACCCTCCAATACCACCATTATATCACACCTCCCCCTATCTTGAAAAGATCACCAGCCCCATTCACCAGCCACCATTTCCACCACCCATGTTATAATCTAACCATATGTCCTACCTCAAACTCATCACCCCCACTAATCTTGCCACCGAAAAGGCTCGTTTCTTTTCCGAGCCCAACTACTCACCTCGGCTTGAATATAATTGGGATCCTTCAATAGTCCAAAAATTCAAACACCAAACTCCCCGCGGCGCAAATCTCGCTGACGCCCTCCTTAGCCAAGACAGTTCCGCCATCACCTCAGCCGCCGCCAAATTCTTCGACGTCAAATTCCGCTCCTCCGACCTTAACCTTGCCCGCAATCTCATTACTTCTATCCCACCCTCTGCCAACGGCACCGCCACCGCCTACGCTGCCCTCATGCGTCAAAAACTTGCTCAATTAGGTATCGATTACGAAGTCAAAATCATCGACGAGCACGGCTTTCAAGGTCGCCCCGACCACAAACATCACATCCTCAACCTCAGTAAATACCTTCACCTCCAATTCCTCTCCCTCGAAGGTATCACCAATCACGAACTCGTCCATATTATTCGCTCTATCAATAGCGAATTTAACCACATCTCCAAATCGCCCGACTATCTCCCCACCGAAGAAGGCCTCGCCTGCCTTATCCAAGACGACCTCTTGACCAAGCCCACCGCCTCCTCCTTCCAACACGCCCTCGAATATCTCGCCGCCCATCTCAGTCAAACCGCCGGCTTCCTTGACATTTACCATTTCTTCATCAACCATGGCAGCGACCCCGAAAACGCCTGGCTTCGTGGCATCCGCCAAAAATTCGGTCTGCGCGACACTTCTCAGCCCGGCGGTCTTCTCAAATCCGGCATGTATTTCTACCACGAAAACCTCCTCCGCACTCTTTCCAAGCCCGAACTTCTCCGCCTCTTTGTCGGCAAAATTTCCCTCGCCGAATTACCCAACCACCCAACTTACACCGGTCAAATTCCCGCCCACCTCATAGACCAAATCTTTTTCCATTCTTAACCAAAAATCCCCCTTCCCAACCCAACATAAGCATGATACAATAAAAACGTCTTACATCCTGTTTTAATAATACGCCTATTTGGGCTACGCTCATTTCACAAAACGCATCTCAAAAGCAAACGATTAAACAAATTGCAAAATCAACCAATTTTGCCTTTCAAAAATCGTACAGCAACTTAGCGGCATCGCATAAGTAACTGTGTACGATTGAAAAATCGTTTGTTAGGCGGTTATGACGGGAAGTAAGACACCTTGCGGTGTCGCTTTTTGTTGGGCGGCAGGGAATATTAGCACTATACTATATGATCTAGTCTGGAGCCTATATTATATCCTTCCGTGGTATTAGCCTTAATACTATAACAACTTATTATCTTTTACCACATTGCTAGAAACAAAAGCGACACCACCAAAGAACATCAAGGAGGTCAAAATGAAACAACCACGCATCAACTTTAACTATGTCGCCTACGGTAGTCTCGGCCTACTCGGCGTCTTACTTGTATCACTCATTCTACCGATTTCTTCTCGTTCTGCCTCTGCCGTCTGCCAACCTGACGACACCGAATGCTCTACTGGCCTTGCCACCACCAACCTCACCACTGATGTTAAATCCGCCATCGCCGTCGGCCTCCAAAACTCCGTCGAAATCAACATCACCCCTCGCTCAACCGGTTCTTTCGCCTCCCAGACCTCTAATCTCATCGTCTCGACGAACAATCCCGACGGCTACGCAATTTACCTCCAAACCTCCGCCCCGTCCAACGACCTCACCAGTGTTAATCAAACCAACTCCGCCACCATCTCCGCCCTCTCCTCCCCCAGCGGCGCCGCCAACATGCCCGCTAATACTTGGGGCTTTCACCTCGCCGACACTCCCGCTTCCGACACCTCCGAGTTCTCCGCCGTCCCCACTTCCTCCACCTCTCCCCAAATCATCAACAACTCAGTGGGGAATCATAACCAAGATCTCTACTATCTCACTTTCGGTACTAAAATTGATTATAATTTACCTGCTGGACAATATTCTAATTCCGTCATCGTTTCCGCCGTCGCTAACCCCACGACTATCACCAACCTCTCCCAACTCACCTACATGCAAGACATGACCCATGACATTTGCCAAAACACTCAAGAATCCTATACTAAACGCCTCGTCGATCTTCGTGATAGTAATTATTATTGGGTCGCAAAACTCAAAGATGGCAACTGCTGGATGACTCAAAATCTCGACCTCAACATCACCACCGCCGGCCTCACTCATACCACCAGCGACATCAGAGAATCTCGTAACTCTTGGTCTTCCGAAACCACCAACCCCCCTCAAAACACCAATTCCATCCCCGTTACTGGCGAACCTTTCACTTCGCTCAACTCTAATACTCTCTCCTGGGATTTAGGCAAAATCGTCCTTGCCACTCCCGCCCTCGCTTCCAATTGTCGTTATGCTAACCAATTCTCAATTATCAATACCTGCACTAATCAATGGCTCGTCGATGTCTCCGGCGGGGAATGGTCTCCCACTTTCACCGCCCAAAATCGCACCATCACTCTTCCCGACGGCAACTCCTACGAAGGCATCATAGCCGTCGATCCCGAAAACCACACCTATGATGCCCACTACCTCGTCGGCAACTACTATCAATGGAATACCGCCGTTACCGGCGCCGGCGACGTCGCCACCGGCATCAATGCCCCCGATTCCATCTGCCCTAAAAACTGGCATCTTCAAAGCATTCCCGAATCCTCTCTAGCCGCCACCACTCCCGGCTCCCTCTTTAATACACTTTACAATTACAACCTCATCAATAGCAACCTCGAAGGTCAATTCTCCAACTCCGAAGCCCTCTTCTTCGGCGCACCCTTCTATTTCGGTCGCTTCGGCAGTATCATCGCCGAAAGCGGTGCTGGTAGTATCGGCGGAGCAGTCTTCACTTGGAGTAACACTAGTGCTGGTAACTTTTTCGCCAGATCCTTCTATATCCAAGAAACTCTTACTCAACCTACCAAACCCTACACACCCAATAACAACGGCGGCCACTACGGCTTCCCTATCCGCTGTCTTGCCCGCTAACTAACCCCGCTAAATCCATTTCTACCTCTATGAAATCCCCCGGCAACTTGTACCCTCAGTACAAGTTGCCTTTTTCACATCCCAAATTCAAACCCTCTACAATTCCACCCATTTCTCCACCCACTCCCCAAAATCTTGCGCACTTCCATAAAACCTCACATCCTCATCTGCCTCCGCATCCAAATAATCCACCATTTTACCCTCCCGATAAATCACCGCCGACGGCAAAAACCTCACCACTTCCGCCATCGCCGTCTTCTTAAACTCATCCTCAACCATCCCATACACCGGCACTCCCGCCTCTTTCACATATTGCCGCGCCGTATCGAGCAACGGAAATTCCGCTGGACACACCACCATATGCGCCACCACGATAAAATTCCGCCTCGTTGCTATCATCTTCTCAAATTCACTCGCCGTAATCTCCGTCAGTTGCCCCGCCTTCCCCACGTCCTCCGACAACTTAAACTTCTCTAGCTTATTTAGTCCCTCAAAATAAATCTCATGATACGGTACCTTCCAAAAATCATAACTCACCTTTCCGTCCGCCACCCGCTTCACTTCTACTTTATTCTCCCCATCGTAATACCAATATCCACCCACATTATAAATCTTTTCCGCATCCCAACCCAGCTCAACCAACATCTTCTTCATCATCCCCGCATAGCCCCCACCCCCACACATCAAGAAAATCTTCTTATCCTTCGGAAAATAATATTCCAAAATCTCCATCGACTCCGCATAGTTCGGCGTATATTTCCCATCTTTTTCCGTAAAAAGCGTCGGCCCTTGATATGTCTCCCCCACCGCCTCCGGCAAACCCGTCACATTCACAATCTTCGGAAAGGGAACTACCTCAAACCCTTTTACAAATCCCGACAAATACGCATCCCCGCCGATCTTTTCATAATCCGCCTCATCGATCAGCATCCGCATATCTCGATACACCGCATCCGTCCGCCCCAGATACTTATCAATCGTCGCCTCATTCACATTCTTATTAATCCCCATCTCACCCCTGAGCCCTCCCGCAACCTCCGGTTTTGGCAACTCTGTCATTACTACTTCCGCCACCCCTCGCTCCTGATCGATCACCATCCCCCAAATACCCAGTCCGATCACTGCTCCAACCCCCACCACAAAACTCACAATAGTTGCTATAACTCCCGCTTTTTTCATAACTTTCCTCCACAAACTTTACTCTAAGTATAGCACACTTTTCACATTTTGTGCTATAATAGATATAGAAAAGAGTTATCAAGAGGTGCCAAATCAATTTTCTGGCATACCATTAATTTGCGAGAATATAATACCATGAAAAAATTCACCAAGAATGTCCTACAAATCATCACCGGAATCTGTACGATGTTTACCCTTTTTGCTGGCAAAGCCATGGCTCTCTCCGTCCAAGAAGGCGCCGAAGCCGCTCGTGCCGAAGGTATGCCCGCCGAGCTCGTCGGAGCCGACGGCGTCTTCACCCGCATCACCAGCATCGCCCTCTACATTATTGGCGCCATCTCCGTTATCATGCTCATCTGGGGCGGTCTCCGCTACATTCTCTCCGGTGGCGACAGCAAAAAAATCACCGACGCTAAGAACACCATTCTCTACGCTATTATCGGTCTCATCATCGCCTTCCTCGCCTACGCGATCGTCCGCTTCGTCCTCAACTCCATCGGCGCCACCGACGAACCAACTACCGCCTACCTCCTCACCGCTCTTCTCTCCTAATCCCGCTCTCCTCTTAAAAACCATTTTCTCATCTCCACCACAAGCGACCCCAAGTCGCTTGTTTTTACCCCTCTCCTATGTATTTTTATCGCCTTCAGCCCTAGAAAAGCCTGCAATTTCTCAGAAAAATAGTCTTCATCACTCATCCTATGTATTTCGTCCGTAGTGGCTATATCTACCTTCCGTACGGCTCACTCAGGCACACAAGCAGTGATAACAACCTCTGGTCATCCTCCGCCTATCCCACCGATATCCGCTACACCTCCGCCCTCAGCTTCGATCCTGCTGACGCCTACCCATCAAACCTTAGCTCTCGTTACTACGGCTTCTCCCTCCGCCCCCATAACTCAACTTATATTCTTCATCATTTTCTATTACTTTTATTCATGCATAATCACCTTCATTTATGCCTTCTGTATGAACAACGTATGAACATTGTACATACACTGTACATACACTGTTCATACAAAATCCCCAAATTACCCCCACCCAGGCAGAATTAGGGAGTTGGACAGAACTGGCTTGATATTAAAAACTTAGAGCGACAACACTACTACTTTTTGGACTTTTCACACCTAACGTCAAAAAATATTAACCAGCAGTAAAATAAGTATTCTTTGGACTCTCCACGCAGAACGCCGTAGAGAATGCTAGCCAATAGCAAAATAAGTTATTTTAGACTCTCCACGACTAACGAGGAGTGGCGAAGCGAGGAGTCCCCGTAACGACGGGCGACGACGAAGCGTGTCCAAAATAACTTATTTTGCTATTAGCTAATAATTTTTACGGCAGATACAAAATGAATGTATTAAATATCGCTTATTTCACTGCTGTCTTTTGTTGCCTCTCCCTGTTGCCGCCACCAACCCAAAAATCCTCTCTTCCTCCACCCCAGCCCCCTTCAACGCCTTCGCCGCCTCCTTCATACTCGCCCCAGTCGTCCAAATATCGTCGAGCAGTAGATATATCACATCTTTCCGTATCTTCCTAGTCACGGCCTCATACGCCTTTTCCGCCTGCTTTTGCCGCTCCGCCGCGCTCACCCCCACTTGCACTGCATCATTCTTCCGCACCAGCACCTTCTCACATTTCCATCCTTTTCTCGCCGCCAAACCCTTCGCCAACTTCCATGTATGATCTAATCCTCTCTGCCGAACATGTTTCCCAATCGTCGGCAAGGGAACTACGACTACTTCCTGTCCCTCCTTCAGCATATTTTCCAACCTCCCCACGCTCACCACCAAAATCTCCACAAGCACCGCTCCCGCCGCCCGCTCACTTTTATATTTATATCCCTTCACCAATTTCGCCAGCGCCCCCTCGCGCCATCCACCCACCATCACCGCCCGACATTCCGTCCGACATTTCCCGCACGTTATCTCCCCATGTTTCAAAATACTTTTACAAACCGGACAAATTCCACACCACCGCCCTAACATGTATTTTTTACAACGCCCACACAAAATCTCTCCCTGTTCGCCACATTGCCGACAGGTGTATGGGCAAATCAAATCCGCCAACCAACTTCCTATTGTATTTTTTACAACAAAACTCATATTATCTATTGATATTATTACAAAAATCCCTTATAATAAAGCATAACAATATATAACGGAGGTAATTCAAGTAATGGCTCGTACTAATAGTGACGACAATATGCTGATGGAAGATGCACTGGCAGCCGCTTTTCTCGAAGACACCGATACGCCACCAATCGCCGATCGGACCGATAAAACCGCCCTTGCCACCGAGGCACCAGAAGACGAAGATGAAATTTGGAACACTGCCGACGACTTTCCCGGCCAACTCGCTGTTGATGTTTATGAAACCGCTGACAAACTAGTTGTCAAAGCCCGCACCGCTGGCATTTCTAAATCCGACCTTAATGTTTCCATTTCCGACAACATCCTTACCATTTCCGGCATCCTCAGCGGCGGTGAAGACGAAAATACCACCGCTTGGCACATTCAGGAATGCTACTGGGGCGAATTCTCCCGCACCATCGCTCTTCCTGTCCAGGTCAAGGAAGAAGAGGGAACCGTCAAAGCCGAGCTGAAGGATGGCGTCCTCACCATCACTTTCGAAAAGGAGCAACAAGACGCCCCCCGCATCATCAACATCCAATAGTCCAATTTGACCATATAAATTCAATTATATATTATATATGCTCACACACTAAAATAGCGCCACCCGGCGCTTTTTTAGCTCTCACCACAACCTCCAAATAAGAACCAGTCTTCATACCTCTTCCTATATATTTCGTCCGTAGTGGCGCCATCAATCTTCCGCTTGGCTCACTCCGAAGCGCAGGCCACAGTAGTGTCTCCTGGTCTTCTACTTCCTACCCCACCAACTTTCAGGTCGCCTTTTACTTTTACTTCCTTTCTACCGACATCAGTCCATCATATAGTAGCGATCGTTATCACGGTTTCTCCCTCCTCGTTTTTATAACTTTCCTATGTATTTCGTCCGTAGTGGCATAATCTACCTTCCGCGCGGCTCACTCCGACTCACAGGTCTCGATGGCTATCTCTGGTCTGCCACCACCCACCCCGCTAGCTCTCAAAACGCCTCCAGCCTCTACTTCGCACCCACTACTACCAACCCTTCACATGACGCCAATCGCTTCGGCGGCATGTCCCTCCACTTCCAAGCTTCGTTCATATCTCTTCCATATATTTCGTCCGTAGTGGCTATATCACTCCCTATACTGGCACTCTTAACAATGCGGCCTATGGCGGCAGCTTCTGGTCACCCACTGCCTATCTAGACAACAATGTCTCCTCATTCTCTAACCATGCCAACACCTCCGGTCTCTACACCAGCGACAGCTCTGGTCATGTCAATGGTTTCTCCCTCCGCCGTAACTAAAAGGGAATTAGACATAAATCCATCCACACCAAAACATAAACTAGCAGCATAAATATCAGTTAATAGCACTGTAAGTATTTTTTGGACTTTCCACGAAGAACGTCGAGTGGTTAAGTAAATTGCCCCTGTGACGACAGGTGGCAATTTACGTGTCCAGAAAACACTTACAGTGCTATTAGCTAAGTATTTTTATGTCGATTATGTATTCACCACCTGTCCCGACTCAGTACCCCCACCCCCATTATCAAACACACTCTTCAACACGAAATTCACGATCGCAAATGCCAGCAGCGCTACAACGAGCCCAACGAGTCCATAAAGAATCGTATTCCGCGCCCGTGTCGTCTTCGCCGCATCACCAGTCGAAGTTACGAAGAAGATTCCGCCGATGATAATCACTGCCACCGCAATAATCCCCACCACCCCCACAATCACGTTCAAAATCGTCGTTACCGTATCCATCAACTTCGGATCATCAGCCGACTCTTCCGGCAAGTTACACTCCGCATAAGTCTTCGCGGTACTGCCTTCTCGCACACTTCCTGCCGGACACGTCACATCTGCATAGCTATCTCCCGAAAACGCCAAGACGCCGAATCCACTACTAATCGCCACCATTCCAGCCAACACTAAAGCCTTCAACTTCATACTATACCCTTTTTTCCTTAAAGTCTCTATTTACCCGGCAAAAACGTTTGAAAGCACGAAATTCACAATCGCAAACGCGAGCAGCGCCACAATCAAACCAACCACACCATAGAGAATCGTGTTGCGAGCCTTTGTTGTCTTCGCTGTATCGCCTTGTGAAGTAGCAAAACTAATACCGCCCATCACAATCATAGCAACAGCCACGAAGCCAACCACGCCCACGACCACGTTGATAATCACAGTCAAAGTCCCCATCAGGTCCTTATTATCAGCGATTCCTTCACCACCAGTCCATTCCGGACACTCATCAATCGTATCTGCAGGAGTTCCATTCGCACACAACACCTTCGCATACGCCGGCGACATTGTTGCAATCCCGCCTAGTCCCAACACCATCAGAACCGCAGCCACAACGTTTAGTACTACTTTCTTCATACTTTTCCTTTCAATTATCTATTTCACTTACCTACCATAATACATCACTTTATCGAAAAAGTCCAGCCTTTTCCACTACTAATATCCGCCCCTACTTCATCGCTGAACTTAGCGATGACGACACAAATGTCACAATCGCAAACGCCAACGCCGCAACCACCATCCCCACAATCCCATACAAAATAATATTCTTCGCCTTGTAAATCTTCGCCGCATCTCCTGTACTTGTTGCATACGTTATTCCGCCATAAATAATCACCCCCACCGCAACCAGCCCAATTACCCCTAGCGCCACCTGTACCAACGTTATCAAAACCGGCATAATTGTTTTATCGTTATCCACATTACAGCCCGCCGCCTCCGCCAGATCCGGATGCTTATTTACAATTTCCGGATCATCACACAACGTCGTCGCCCTCACCGGCAACCCCCATCCACACGCCCCCAGCATCATCAACGCCCCCATCAAAATCATTCCTATCTTCTTTTTCATTATAATGCCTCTCCTGTTGCATTCACTATAAACATCGTAATCACCGCTGCCAAAATCACTACCACCAGTCCCGCCACTGCATAGATAATCGACATCGTCGCTTTTCGCACTTTCCCCGGATCCCCAGTCGATAACAGATAATCTAGCCCTCCCTTCACGATAAAAATCACCGCCACAATTCCCGCCACTGAATACGCCCAAGTAAAGGCATTCTTAATCTGTTCTTGCGAAATATCCCCCTGTGCCCAACCATCTTCATCATTAATCCCTAGAATCACTCGTCCCGTATTCACCGCCACCGACGCCACCATCGCAATAATTGTCCCGATAATCGCCGAAATCAACGTCTTCTTACCCTTCATCGTTTTCGCTGGATCACCCTGCGACATAATATATAAATAACCACCATAAACCACAAACCCGATCGCTAAATACCCCACCGCTAGCAGCAAATCAAACAAAATATTCAGCGCCACCATCCATATGAACTGAATCAACTCCTGCTCATTGCCTTCATCCGGCTGCTTAATCTCATCATTTCGACTATTTCCTGTACATAAACCATCGTACCACGGCTTAAACCCTAGTGGCGTCCCCGCTCCACAGTTTCCGCCGCCCAGAGCCATCGAATTCGCCGGCTGCGCTACTATAAGCCCTGCCGCCATCAATATAGCGGCGCTAAAAAATCCCAAAATCTTTCGTCTCATAACCCTATCCTATCATCATTTTCCCAAAAAAACTACACCAACCCCATTTTTTCATCTCACTACCCCTAAAATCCTCGATTTTTACCATAAGCATTGAATAATTACCAAAAACATGATAATTACTATTGACTATTATGCTTATGTGTGCTATAATGGTATCAAAGACCTAATTAGGAAGTGTTAAATGAAGCAAAAACTGCGAAAAATTGCTGCGCCTCTCTTCTTAGCGGTTAGTCTCCTAACCAGCACTCTTTTTGCCGCCCTCCCAGTTTTTGCCGTCCCTAGCGATCCCTCAAATCGTGATAACGAATTCATCCTTAATCCTGCCCCTGAAACCACCTCACCAGGGAACGAAACTTCTCCTGAATCCACTGAGAATACCGAAAATCCCACTCCTGCCGACCCTTCCAACCGCGATAGCGAATTTATTCTTAATCCTGACGCTAACACCGACAGCGATTTCGTCGATCTTCCTAATCGCGACGACGAGTTTATTCTCAACCCCGACGATTCTTCGGGTGAAAACGGCTCTAATGATTCTTCCGCCGATAATACTAACGAAAACGTCTGTCAATCCGCTACTAGCGCCCTCTCTTGGATTATCTGTTCCGCCACCCAAGTCGTCAGCGGCATTGTCGATAGCGCCTACGCCGCCATCAGCAACATCCTCGTCATCAAGCCTATTTTCAATGACCATGAATCCACCATCTACCAAGTCTGGGACAAAGTCCGCGAACTCAGTAACCTCGCCTTCGTCATCCTCCTTCTTATTATCATTTATTCCCAATTTACCGGCCTCGGTATTAATAATTACGGTATCAAACGCACTCTCCCCCGCATTATCATCGCCATCATCCTTGTTAATCTCAGTTATATTATCTGCGCTGCCGCTGTCGATCTCAGTAACATCCTCGGCTCCAGCATCACCGGCATGTTCAACGAAATCCAAGCCTCCATCCCCATCAGTGAAGAAACTGCTATCTTTGACAATCTGACCTGGGAAGACGTTAATGCTAGCCTTTCTGGCGGCGCCGCCCTTCTTGCCATCACCAGCGTTGCTGCTGGCGGTTTTCGCACTCTCTTCTGGATGTTTGCTGTCGCCCTTCTCGGCGCCGCCATCTCTGTTATCATCGGCCTCGTCACCGTCAGCCTCCGCCAAGGTGTCGTCATGGTCCTCGTCATGATCGCCCCTCTTGCCTTCATCGCCTACACTCTCCCTAATACTGAAAAATGGTTCGCCAAATGGAAAGATATTCTCTTCCAAATGCTCTTCTTCTATCCTATGTTCAGTTTCCTCTACGGTGCCTGTAAATTCATCGGCTGGGCCATCATGCACGCCTCAAACCAAGAAGGTCTTCAAGTCCTCCTTGGTCTTGCCATCCAATTCATTCCTCTCGTCCTTTCCGTCTCTCTACTCAAGATGTCCAGCACTGTCCTCGGCCGCATCAGCAGCGGACTCGATCGTCTCTCTTCACCCATACGTCAAAGCACCCAAGGCTGGGCCAACGAACATGCCGCCCAAAGTCGCGAACGCTACATTGCCAGTCGTATGCCTGGCGCCCACCTCCGTCGCTTCCTCCAAAATCGCCAAGCCCTCCGCAACCTCGACACTGCCGAAAACGCCGAATACAACAAAAATCGCGCTCTCGAGCACGCTCTGAACAAACAATCTTCTCGCTACAACCGTCTTGAGTCTGGTCACGCCTCCTGGAGCGCCCGCCCTAATCGCTACACTTCCGCCGCAAAACGCAATGCTCTCCAGAAAACCCGCACTGCCACCGCTCAACAAAACCTTGCCAACACTCTTTCTGAATATGGCGAAATCTTCAATGGTCGTAATGTCAAACGCCTCTCTGGCGCTCACGCCGAAGCTTTCAAAGACAACATGATGCAAGAATTCTGGGCTGAGAACATCGCTCAATCCGACCAGTCCTTCCTCTTAAATTCCTACATCAACGCCACTAAAAATCGTTTCCGCGCCCCCTATGAATACAATCGCCTCATTCGCGACGCCGCTGGTAGTTCTGGTCACATCGGCGAAGCCTCCATTATGGGCCAAGTCATCAAAAAGAGCGTCGAAATCGAAGGTCGCCGCCGCACTGAAGCCTCCGTTAT
The DNA here is from genome assembly GCA_964485445.1 of uncultured Candidatus Saccharibacteria bacterium. Lineage (GTDB taxonomy): Bacteria > Patescibacteriota > Saccharimonadia > Saccharimonadales > Saccharimonadaceae > Nanosyncoccus. The sequence goes on from CAZAJJ010000008.1 coordinate 23,291, forward strand.
GATCAACAAATTCAACTTCAGCAAAAAAGATTTCCGTTCCATGACCTTCGACAAGTACGAAATCGACGATGACGGCTTCGAAATTGGCCCCGATGGCAAACCCGTCGAAAACGATCAATTCGAACTTCTCCCCGGCAAAACCCACCGTGGCTGGGACAAATTTATCTACGTCAATGACCGCGGCCACGAAATTGACCCCACTGCCTACCATAAACTTAATCAAACTGAACGTTCTCACTATAAAAAGGTTCGCTACATGGATATCATCGACGACAACGGTGACGTCATGCAGCGTGTCTATGAAGACGATAATGGCTACATGAAGGAAATGCTCAGAAACGACATCGCCATCGGCGACCGCATCAACAAACGCTACGCTCTCGAGATCGGCACCCCTCACCGCAAAGACCAACTCGACGAATTTACTGCCAAGTACGCTGCCGGCGAAAAGCCCGGCCACCTCCGCAAATACCACAGTACGATTTCTGCTGCCTTCCGCGAGTTTGGTTACGCCGAACACGATGCTGCCTTTACTGCCATGCTCCAAGCCCAGATTAACAACGGTAACGTCACCGACATGACCCAGCTCAACATTGCCTCTCTCGAAAGTATCTGGAAAGCCGCTAAATCCGGTAAAATCCTCCAAAATGACGCTCCTGTCATTGAATATTATGTTAATATGCTTAACTCCATCAACGGCGTCGGCGAACACGACTTCGATTACTACTTCAAAGACCAGGGAATCGCCCTCTATCGCAACGTCAATTCCTCCGGTCTCCACGGTCTCCGCAAAATCACCAACGACAAAGGCGAAGCTGAGTGGATGCAAGTTGATCGCAACGATCCCAGCATCACCCTCGAAGAAAAGAAGAACTTCCTTAAACACAGGATTATTTACGAAACTGCCAAGAAATATCTTGGTAGCATCAACCGTCAAATCTCCAATGGCATCGCCGAAAACCAGAAATCTGACGCCACCCAAAAACTCTACGAAGCCGTTGCTCTCTTTGAGCGCACCCAAGACATCGCCCTTGATCCTAACACTCCGTTCGAGGATCGCATTCATCCCGAAAAGAATATCTTCGACGTCCGCGATCCTGACATTGTCCGCCGCGAAGTCAGCCAACGCCAAGTCAAGTACGGCATCATCTCCGAAGCAGCAGGCAAAAAAGGCAAAAAACAGTCCAAAAACTCCTCCCAAGGTTCAACTTCTCAAGGCTCTTCCCAGGATTCATCTTCCCAAGGTTCAGCCTCCCAGACTTCCGCTTCCGGGGGTTCAACCGCCCAAAACACTGCCTATTCTTCGAATAACTCCGGTTCCACCGCTCCTACCCCAACCACCCCTCAAACTCCCTACTACGAACCAGTCATCGACGAATCTGCTCCTTATACTCCTAATGCCAACAATCCTTCCGACTCTGACGACGAAGATACTGAGAATACTACTAATACCCGACAACTCCAGAACCACCTCCAGCATGGTCTCACCGACCTCGACAACCTCATCATGCACATCTCCGAACTCAGCACTTTCAAGGATAATCTCGGCGAAACCATCACGGAAATCCTCTCCAGTTGTTCTAGTAACGAACTCGTCCGCGCCTACATTAACCACATCGAACGCATCTGTAATAGATATGCCAACATTCCTTTAACTAAAGGCTCATCTTCAGTCGAGAATCAAACCGCCCGCCGCAAAGAAGAACAACGCCAAGTCGCCAATCTTTGCCGAGAAGTGGTCGATGAACTCTATACCATCCGCGATCTCCAAAGTTAATCCTTGACTATCTCACCTCTCTTTATTACAATTTAGATGGGAGGTGAGATTTTGGTGGGCAATAATACACTTTAGCCATCAAATATGATAAAATAGAACTATGGCTGAATACAAAGTACCGCAAGACGTTGAAGCGGACGATAAGCTACTCGGACCGTTTACTTTTCGTCAATTTATCTATCTTATGGTCGTACTCGGTATGGTCGCGCTTGCCGTTGCTTTGTTTCGAGTTTTTCCTCTGCTCGCCATCATTCCATTGCCATTTGGTCTTTTCTTTCTCATTCTTGCCCTTCCGATTAAAAAAGACCAGCCCATGGAAACTTATCTCGCCGCTTTACTTTCTTTTTACTTCAAACCCAAGAAGCGTTTCTGGATGCCTGGCCAAAGCGAATCCACCATCCTCATCACCGCTCCTAAACAAGTTGAGCCTCCTCGCACTCGCAATATTTCTCGCGAGGAAGCTGGCCATCGCCTCTCCTTTCTCTCTGCCCTCGTTGATTCCGAAGGCTACGCCATCAAAACCGCCAACTCCCCCATGCGTGACGAATTTTTCGCCGAAGCTTATAACGCTACCGATATCTTCGACGACCATACCGACAGTTCTCGTATCGGCTACATGATCGACCAAGAACAACAAAACCGTCACGCCGAAATCGTCAATCAAATGCGCACCGCGATCCAAAATTCCGACTATAACCCCGATCGCAATCTCCAATCCCAAGTTTCCTTCAATAACCAACGCACCCTCCAGCCTCGCCCCGTCGCCCCAGTCCAACCCAACCCCACCATCGTCCAGCCCACCCTTTCCCCCGCCAGTGCCGACCAACTCGCCTTCAGCCCCGATCTTTCCATCCAAACTATCCAACAAACCGCTGATCGCCTTACTAAACCCACTCAGCCTCAATCGGGCGAAGTATATGTATCACTACACTAAGGAGTTTTATGAATCCACAAAACAACAATCCTCAGCCTAATATCAATCCCGCCCAAGCCCGCGCTATGCAGGCCGCGAATCGCGGCATGCTTCCTCTCAATGTCCCGAATACTGGCACTTATCCCTCCGGTCAGCCTCTCATGCCTAACCAACCTCAACAACCCGGTCTAAACCCAGCTACTGCCCAGACCCAAAATACTCGCCCCCTTAATCAACCTCAATATCAAGCCCCCACTACGCCTTCCGTACCCGAACCTCCCCAAGTCACCGAGAATCCTCTCTCCACCCAAGCCACTCTCATGTTCTCCGAACTTCGCGACGGTATTATTATCATGAAAGATGGCTCCTTCCGCGCCGTCGTCGCCTGCCAGTCCATCAACTTCGACCTTATGTCCGATATCGAACGTGAAGGCGTCGAATATAGTTATCAAAACTTTCTCAACTCTCTCAACTTCACCATCCAAGTCCTTGTCCGCTCTCAACGTGTCGATCTCGGACCCTATATCGACCATCTCATCAGTCTTCGCCGCAACAACGACAACATGCTTCTCGGTGTCCTCATGGATGATTACATCGACTTCATTGACGCCCTCTCTCGCGAAGCCAACATTATGGACAAATCTTTCTTTATCGTGATTCCATATTATAGTTCCGTCGATATGGAACGCGCCGTCGAACAAACCAAAAACCTTTTCCGCACCTTCGGCAAAAACAAATCCCCCAGCGTCACCCGCATCAATCGCGACGTCTATAACAAAGCTATCGACGAACTGAACAACCGCGTCGAATCCGTCATCGCCGGACTCTATCACATCGGTATCCAATCCGTCCGCCTCGACACCCGCGCACTCAGCGAACTCTTCTACAATTTCAACAACCCCGACACTGCCGTTCGCGAGCCGCTCGTCGATTTCACACAGCTCGGCACTACATTTATTACTAAAGGAGAACGTCAAAATGGGTAGAAAAGAACGCAAAGCTGCTAAACTTCAAAAACAACAACTCACCGCAGCCGATCTTGCCGCCGAGTCCCAAGCCACCGAAGACGCCGAAATCCGTCAAGCCTTTGAGCAGGGAATTACCACCCTCCGCGATCTCATTTCGCCCAGTTCTATCGAAATCCACTCCAATTATTTCCGTCTTGGCAACAAATATGGCCGCACTATCTATGTTTATGGCTACCCCCGCAAACTCTTCACTGGCTGGATCTCCGGTCTCATCAACATCGATGAAGTTATTGATGTCTCCATGTATATTTATCCAGTCGAAACCACCGTCGTCATGCGCAACCTCCGCAAAAAAGTTACCCAACTCGAAGCCAGCTACAACGTCAATGCCGAGAAAGGCAAAGTTCGCGACCCTGAACTCGAAGCCGCCATCCAAGACGCCGAAGAACTCCGCGACAAACTCCAAGTCGGCGAAGAAAAATTCTTCCGGTTCGGTCTCTATATTACTCTCTGGGCCGACTCGCTCGACGAACTTAACTTCGTCCAACACAAAATCGAAACCCTCCTCGGCCAACTCATGGTCTTTAGTAAAGTTGCCACTTCCCAACAAGAGCAGGGAATGAATAGTACTATGCCCCAATGTACCGACCAACTCCAAATCCGCCGCAACATGAACACCGGCGCCATTTCCACTAGTTTCCCCTTCACTTCTGCCGACCTCACCCAAGAAAAAGGCATCCTCTACGGCGTCAATATGCACAACAACGGTCTCGTCATTTTCGACCGTTTTAGCCTCGAAAACGCCAACCTTGTCGTCTTCGCAAAGTCTGGTGCCGGTAAATCTTTTGCTGTCAAACTCGAAGCTCTTCGCTCCATGATGATCGGCACCGAAATTATCATCATCGATCCCGAAAACGAATACCAACGTCTCTGTGACGCTGTCGGCGGCAGTTATATCCGCCTCAGCCTCAACTCCGATGTCCGCATTAATCCCTTCGATCTCCCTCGTGTCGTTGATAGCGAAGACGCTAATGACGCCTTGCGTGCCAACCTCGTCACTCTTCATGGCCTTTTCCGCCTCATGCTTGGTGGCAACCAAATCGCCCCCAATGGTCAAGTCGCCCCCGCCCTCACCGCCAACGAAGAAGCTGACCTCGACCAAGCTCTCATCGATACTTACGCCCGCGCCGGCATCACCAGCGATCCTCTCACCCATCAAAGCACACCCCCGACCATTATTAATCTCTACGATACCCTTCTCCATATGGGCGGTACCGGCCCCCAACTCGCCCAACGCCTTCGCAAATACACCACAGGTACTTTTGCCGGCATCTTCTCTCAGCAATCCAATATCGACATCAACAACCCCATGGTCGTCTTCAACATTCGCGATCTCGAAGACGAACTCCGCCCTGTTGCTATGTACATCGTCCTTTCCCACATCTGGAATGTTGTCCGCGCCGAACAAAAACGCCGCATGCTCATCGTTGATGAGGCCTGGCAACTCATGAAATACGACGACTCCGCCAACTTCCTCTTCAGTCTCGCTAAACGCGCCCGTAAATACTATCTTGGCCTCACTACTATCACCCAAGAAGTTGAAGACTTTATGAGTAGCAAAATGGGTCGCGCCATCGTCGCCAACTCTTCTATGCAGCTCTTCCTTAAACAATCACCTTCCGCCGTTGATATTCTTGCCGACGTCTTCAAGCTCACCGAAGAAGAAAAGAAACGTCTCACCAACTTTCCTATCGGGCACGGCCTCTTCTTTGCCGGTCCTAATCACGTTCATATCCAAATCATCGCTTCTAACACCGAAGAAGACCTTATTACTACTCGACCGGGAGATCGTCGTTAATCATGGCCAAAAGTTACTGGGAAAAAAGCCTCAAAGATTTCAACCCATATAATAATACGGGTAAATCTTCCGTGCCCGCTCCCCGTAACTCCACGTCTAATTCATCATCCTCTTCCTCCGCCCCTTCCGCTTCTAGAGACAACTCTTCTGCCGCTCTCCTTCGCAATTCCGAAGCCTCCGCCCTTAACCCTACCGAAAAACACCTCTTTACTGGCACTGGCCGCCCTGCCAATTCCTTAAACCAACGTGGCAAAATCTCCAACTTCAAAGCCAACCGCAAAAAATATGGCATTATTGCCACCATCGCCACCGCCCTCATCGCTATCTTCGTCTTCCTCGGCAGCAGTAACGCCCTTCTCCCTGGAGCCCTCTCCGCTCAGTTCACTGAACAAACCGATCTCAGTCGCGGGGCCTCTGTTGCCCGCCTCAGCCATGTCATCAAAAGCTACTTAGCCGGTAATAGTGAGAATCCCGCCACCGCTGGATCTGAACTTTCCTCTGATTTCAAATCCAGCCTTGCCAACTTCAATATCGATGTCGAATCTAACGGCAACGGCTACAACTTCAAATGGAAAGATGGCACAATTATCACAAGCGAAAATTTTGATGATATGTTTAATAATAATCTCGAATTTCGTACCGATCTCATGAACGCTCAAGGTAATCGCGCTGCCAATTATTTCGACAACACCGCTGATACATATTATAATAAGCGCTATAATCGCAATGGCTTCAAAAATTACAAAACCACCAACGATAATGAAACTAACAATAAAAACTACAAAGACACACTAAGTTCTAAATTCGACAACGACACCGCCGATATTACTACGAGCCATCAAAAAGAAACCACCATTACCGAAAACGTCACCGATGAGAACGGCAATACCGTCACCAACTCCGATGGCTCTCCTCAAACTCGCGAAGTTAAAATCATCGAACAAGAATATGACCAGGGAAGTACCAAATCCGAAAGCGCCGACTTTGACACCGCCAAATCCCAAGCCTCCGAATTCATCGGTAAATTCAACCAAGTTTCTCAAGTCCTTAGCTGGGGTTGCACCATCATGCGTACCGGCAACATGATCACTTCCGCCGCCGCCAACCTTGAAAGTTTTCAATCTGCTAAATATTTCCTTGGTCAAATGGAAAGTATTAGCAAAATGATGGCTGGCAAAGGTTCTGAATCTGGTATCAATGAAGTTCTCAACTTCTTCAATACTCCCGCTACCTCAACTATTGAAGACTATAACAATGTCTCCGCCAGTGCTAACTCCGAAAATGAATCCCTTAGTGTTTCCATCGGTGAGACCCAAGTTTCCGGCACTCCCCTCGAATCTAATGTCCGCAACATTCTCGCCGAAACCCCCATTGACAAAAAAACCGCCAAAAACTTCTCCCTCAGCCGTGGCACTAATACCATTCTCCAAGCCTTTGGTTATACTTCTATGACCGCTGCCGGCTGTGCCATTAATGACATTGGCCAAGCCGCCGCCTCTCTTGCCGTTTATTTCATTCCTGGACTCGGCCAAGCCCGCATCGTCGGCGGTCTTCTCATGCGTATCGGCTCCGAGCTCATTGCCTCAGTCGCCATCAGCGGCCTCTTTAGCTTTCTCGTACCTACCCTCGCTCGCGCCCTCTTTATGAATACTTTTGATAACGCCTCCGGTATCGTAGCTGGCGAAATCTTCAGTCGCGGTGCTATCATTGCTAATAACGACCTTAACCGTTCCGGCGGTATGGTCTATGGTTCAGAGGCCGACGTTCTTGCCTATAATCAAGTTAATAACGCCGCCATCGCTCTTGACGCCGAATCTGACCGCCTAAATCGCAGCCCCTTCGATATCACTTCTAAAAACACCTTCTTCGGCAGTATCGCCTATAGCCTTCTCGGTACCTCACTTTCTTCCGGCTTCACCAGTAGCCTCTCCTCTCTATCTCATACCACTTCAAATTCTCTCGCCTCTCTCATGGGTAGCGTCTCCGCTGCTGGAGAAGACTCCAGTCTTAGCACCACCTTTGGCGAGTGTAAAGGTTCCAATGTCGCCAGTAGCGTCTATTGTAGCCCCACTCCGGTTGCCGCCACTAGCTATCTCAATACCCCACTTAACAACTCCGCCTATCTCTCCGCCATCTCTAGCCAAGTTGATGATTCTGGCAACATCGACAAAAACGGCAATCTCGCCAAAACCATCTCCTACTGCTTCGATCGTGAATCCATTCCTAGCGAAATCCCCGACGCTCGCATCCTCAATGAAATCCAAAACAGTAGCCCTTCTCTCTCTGCTATCCCTTTCATTGGTGAAGTTACCACCATCATTGATAGTTTTCGAGAAATCGAAAACTTAGGTTGGGCCACTGGCGACAGCTGCAAACTCGGCTCCCCTAACAATCCCGACCTCCCCTATTATCAACTCTACGCATTTGACGAACGCATCCGCGAACAAATCTCTGGCTCCGGAGCAAACGCCTACGTTAGCCCCATCACCGCCTACCGCGAAGCCTATGATCAAGAACATCCAATCACCAATGACGTCGATTTCATCGCCCGCATCGCCGGAGTCACCACCGAAGACGCCGAACTCCTTATCGCTCTCGCCGACTATGCCGACTTTATAGATGACTACAATGCCGACTCTCGCCTCGCCATGACTACCGAAAACACCAAGCTCCATTCCGGCTCCGAAATCGTCACCGCCATCGCTTCCGCAAAATTCCATTTCGATACCACCGAAAACAGCGGGGAATCAGAAGACTCAATTCTCGCCATCCTCCCCGAAACCTTCCTTTACGCCGACCTTCGTAATCGGAGTTACGCCGTATGAAATCTCGTCTAAAACTTCAAGCCTATATTACTTCCTTCAGCCTTTGTACTCTCGCCACCCTCCTTGTTGCCACCCCTCATCCTACTTCCGCCCTTAGTCGCTCCAACCTCACTACTTACGGCATCAATGGCATCTACTACTACGATCCCAGAGGATCTGAAGATAGTTGTATCATTGCTACCGGCTCCTATAGCGGCACCACTAGCGTCGGTCTCAACAATCTTCAAGCTGGCTTCATTGACGCCTATCACGACATCGCTGCTCAACTTAGCGTTGAATATGGCATTCCCTGGGAAGCTGTTATGGCTCAAGGTATCCTCGAATCTGGGTCAGGCACTAGCGCCTTCGCCAGACAACGCAATAACTTCTTTGGTATTGGTGCCTTCGACTCCAACCCCAATGCCGCCTATTCTTATGAGACTCCCGAAGCCGGTTGGCGTGGATACTTCGAAAACATCCGTCGCACCAGTACTTATCGCAGCCACGGCATCTTCCAAAATGACTATACAATTAATTATAGACCTAAGCCCAGTTCGCATACCAACCCCACCAGAAACAATATTACTAACCCCTTCGACTATCTCCAAACCGTCTGGGACTCTGGCTACGCTACCGACTCTAGATATTACGAAAAAATCGTTAATGGCGTCGATGGCAACCCCCCTATCCTACCCGCTATCATTGCCCGTGCCCATGAAAAAGGCTGGAAAACTTCCGAAGAGCTCGCCGCCGAATATCCCGAAATGCTCACTAACGCCGCTTCATTCGCAGCTGGAGCCGGCTCTGCCACTGGCAGCAGTATCGGTTCAGTTACTAATGCTGTTTGCATTCCTCAGGGTGATTCTAGTATTACTACCCCTAATGGCGGCTCTCTTTCTCAAGGCAACGGCGACATCAATAATACCGCCCTTGCTCTTGCTTGGCCTGTCTATGGCGAACATGACAAAAACGATCCCAGCCCCGCTTATCGAACAGCCCTTGCTACCCTCGGCACCGGAATTACCTCTAATGGCGATGCCGCCGTTCGTGTCGGCGCCAGCTGCGACGTCTTCGTTTCCACGGTCATGCGCTATTCTGGCGTAGATCCCAACTACCCGTTTTTCCTCGGTAGTCAAATCAACTACCTCCGCAATAATCCCAATCTTTACGCCAATATGGGACCAGCCACCAGCACCGCCAACGTTCAACCCGGAGATATCCGTATTCGCGGATCTCACGTCGAATTAGTTGTCCGTCGTTCCGATGGGTCTCTTGGTATCGCTTCCGCCTCCCATAATGACCGCACCGCTGAACTCCAAAATTATTACACTGATTCCTCATACACAATTTATCGCCACTTATAAGGAGAACTATGCAAAACCCCAAACAAACTAAAATTATCTTCATCGGCTCCATTATTCTCTTCACCGCTCTTCTTATTTTTATCATTGCCGAGTTTGTTTTTCATCTTATTTACTCCGCCACCCTCACCACCGCCATCGCCCCTTCTACTGCCACTCTTACTATTGACGGTAAAACCTACCCTATCAATCAAGATCTTAAACTTAAACCTTCCGACACCACCGCTTTTATCTCCGCCGAAGGCTTCAAATCCCAAGAAATCCCCCTATCCCTTATCAAAAACGAAACCACCACTCTCTACACTTATCTTATCCCCGAGAATGACGATCTCTCCTGGTATTATAATAACCCCACCGAAAACAAACTACTTCTCGAAATCGGCGGCCTCCAAGCCTCCACTGATGGTAAAAATTTCCTTAACAAATATCCTATCACCCAAATCCTCCCTATCGCCATTTCCGAAAACATTCCCAATTCCGATCAAACCCGCTCATTCCTTATCAATTACGGCGATAGCTCTACTTGTAAAACTAATTTTTGCCTTCTTATCACCGACTTCACAGGAGGGAATCAAGAAACCGCCCTCAATCTCATCCGCGAAAAAGGCTATAATCCCGACGATTACGAAGTTATTTATAAATACGATCCCCCGAAAGCCATTCCCGAAAATCAACTCAACGCCATCTACGAACACTACGGCGTCCCGCCAGTCGAATAAATCAACTTTTGTTCGGAACTCCATCTCGACTTTTCCACAGGTCGCCAAAGTTTTCCACAGCCCAACAAAAATTCCCACACCCATCAAAACCCTGAGCCCAACAAACACCCTTCCGCGTCCAAAAACATTTTCCACATCCTCAAGCCAAACCAGAAACCTTCATCAACCAAATCAGCAGGGAATTATCAAATCACCTTCCCAAAAAATCTCCCCACCACTACATAGCCACCTAAGTTCTACTTTATTTTTCGAATGACACAGTCAGCCAAGTCTTCATTACTTCCACAAGAAGTAATGAAGACTTGATTCCTTTTAAAATTCCTCACCAAACACCTCTGCCTCATCTCATCGAGTTCCGAAAACACATCGTCTAGTAACACTACCGGCACCCTTCCTAGCCTCTCCGTCACCATTTCCGCCTCAATAAACTTCAGCGCAATCACCATCGACCTCACCTCCCCCCGACTCGCCGACCCGTCCGCCTTCACTCCGTTGAATATAAACTCATAATTGTCTCGATGCACTCCAAACGTTGTATGCCCGAGCAACCTATCCCGCTCAAAATCACCTTCCAACTTCGCCAAAAACTCATTCTCCGACTCCACTTCCGTTATATATGTCATCTCCACTTCATCCTCATTTTCCGCAATCGACCGATAGACTTCCGTGATTTTTCCACAAATCTTTTCCACAAACTGCCGTCTCTCCATCATCAGCTCCGCCCCATACTTCGTCAAAAGCACGTTCCAAGAAAACAGACTACCTTTTTCCACTGCTTCCTGTTTTAAAAGTTCATTTCTTTGCTTCAGAGCTTTGTTATATTTTGCCACTGCATTCGCATAACTTTCCGACAATTGCCCAAACACCCGATCAAAATATCCTCGCCGACTCGTCGGACTGCTCCCCACCAAATTCAAATCATCCGGCTCAAACAATACAATCGGATATTTCGCTTTTTTAGGTAATCTCCTCGTCTTTTTGTCTTCTACTAAAAACTCTTTTTTCTCCCCGTCAAATACTACGACAATCTTTCGTCCATCTTCATACTCAAGTTCCACCCGATAATATTCCGCCCCTCTTCGCAAAATTTCTCGATCCACCGCCCGAAAACTTTTTCCCTGTAACACTTCATATACTGCTTCTAGAATTGAAGTTTTCCCCGAACCATTTTCTCCTATAATCCTAGTTGTATTTTCTTCACAATTCAATTCAAACTGCTCATGACTTCGAAAATTTGTCAATTTAATTCTCTTAATAACCATACTATCTCCAAAACATCAACCACCATCCCATTTTATTTTTATCCCTTTAATGGCATCACAATATGTACATATCCTGGCTCTTTTTTCGTCCTTAAAACCACCGGATCTAATCTGTTCGAAAATCCAAATTCCACATCCCCATTTAAGACATTTAAAGCATCAAGCAAAAATCTCGAATTCAAAGTCACCCGCCCATCTTCATTCACCTCTGTTCTAATCGTCGAGCTATTTTCTCCCAACTCGTTCGCCACCGACGCCACCGCAAATTCACCTTTTTCCACACTCGTCTCACACACAATTGACCCCCCCACTTCTTTCGCGAACAACGCCGCCAGTTTCGTGATCCGAATCAGCTCTTCCCGCTTCAACTCCGCCTGAATATCCGTCGCCTTCGGAATTAGCTGCCGATAATCAGGGAACGACCCGTCGATCAACTTCGACGTCACCTCAATATCCCCTAACCGAAACCTCACCTGCGTCTCATCAAACCACATTTCAATTTCTTCCACCTCATCACTGAGCGATCTCAAAACTTCTTGCAGCGACGGCGTCGGCACAATCGCCACCACCTCGCTTTCTACCTTATCAATAAATTTTCTCTCCGCTAATCTATATCCATCTGTCGCCGCTAAATATAAACCATTCTCAAACGTATTAAAATACACCCCTGTTAAAGCCGGCCGCGTCGTATCATTACTCGTTGCCACTAACACCTGTGAAAGCCCCTCTTTAAAATCATCCACTCCCATCCGAAATTTCACCACTTTCGTCTCATCTATCTCTGGTAATTCCGGAAAATCATCCGCCGGCGATCCGTTAATCGTTGAACTATATCCCCCCGCTTTTATCACCACCTTATCATCATTTACCTTAATTTCCACTACTCCACCTCTAGGTAAATTTCCCACAAATTCCGCCATTAACTTCGCTGGAACTGTTATTACACCATTTTTATTCTCGCTTGTCGATAGATAACTCACTACTGCCATATCTAAATTGGTAGTTGTAAGACTCACCTTCCCATCATCTACCCGAATTAATACATTATTCAAAATCGGTAAAGTTGCTCGAGTCCCAGCGGCTACCCGACTTACACTATTTAGCGCTTTTGCTAGTTTTTCCTGAATAACTTTAATCTCCATTTTCTTCCTCTCTATTATTTTATTAGTAGTCGTAGTAGTAGACCCTGTGGAAAATGTGCAAAACCCTCCTCCAACAGGGAATTACCCATGTGTAAAACCACCTGGAAATCTTTCCACAGTTTTCCACTTTTTGTGTAAATCCCGCCCATAAATTGTGTAAAACCCGCCCTCCCCGTGCTTTTACACAATGTTTTCCCCACTTTTCCCACAAACTTTCCCCCATATTTTTCCACATTTTTTCCACAAAAACCACCGAACAAACCGAACATTCAGCAACCCGAACAAACGTCCAAAACCGAACATTATAAAACCCGAACACGTTCGAAAAACCGAACAAACGCATTTTACAGGGGTAATTTTCACCAAAAACCTCCCTTCCTCGCACGAACCTCTCCATCCCTCTTGCTTCATTACACATAAATCTGCTCCCTAAGTTCCGCGATTTGGTCTCGCAAACTAAAATTCAATTTCATGTCTTTATCGATCTTCTTAATTCCGTGCATCACGGTCGTATGATCCTTCACGCCCACTTCCTGCGCAATTTTCGGCGTACTCATACTTAATTCTTTTGATAGTAAATACATCGCCACCTGCCGCGCGTTTTTTATATGTGCCACCCGACTCTTACTACACATTTCCTTAGTAGTCATTTGGTAATATTTCGCCACTTTTTCTAATACTTGCTTAGGTGTCAATGTTTTATTTGGTGCCGTTCGTGCTGGATTAATATAACCTTCATTGATCACCTCAAGCGGCGTCATATTTTTTAGATCCGCCACTGCCAATAGATGCTCAAACTCCCCCTCGAGATCTCGAATATTCGTCTTCACATTTTCCGCCAAATACTCAATCGCTGCATCTTCAATCGTCACCCCCTTAAACTCCGCCTTCGCTTTCAAAATCGCACACTTATCCTCAAACTGCGGCAACTGCAAATCAAACGTCCCGCCCCACCTCAACCTCGACGCCAACCTCTCATCAACTGACTTAATTTGCTCTGGCAATCTATCTGAAGTAACAATAATCTGCTTATTTAATTGATATAACTCATTAAAAATGTCAAAAAACTCTACCTGCGACTTCTCTTTTCCTACGATCATCTGGAAATCATCAATGATCAGCACATCCAGTTTCAAAAACTTCTGATGAAAGTCATCCCCCTTACCGTTCCGAATCGAAGTAATAAAATCAGTATAAAAGTTCGAAATCGGCACATAAAACACTTTTGTCCTCGGATTTCTGGCTAACAACTCATTGCCAATCGCTTGCACCAAATGCGTTTTTCCTAGCCCCGACCCTCCATATAAGAAAAACGGATTATACCCCGTCCCTGGATTATCCACAATATTCCTTGCCACACTCACCGCCAAGTCATTATTTGACCCCGTAATAAAATTATTTAAAGTGTAGCGTGGATTTAGTCCTGTCTGAAACTTACGCGCCGTCGCTGGCATTGCTCGCCGCACTTCCGCCAAACTCTGCGCCGTCCCCGCCCGCAGTTCTGCCATCTCATCCTGTGAAATTGTCACCTCTCTCGGTGGTCGCACTCTAGTTGAAGCCCCAGTTTGCACCACATATTTCAACTCCTTCACCTCAACCTTATTATTAGCGAACGCTGTCTTCAAATTTTCCGAATATTTTTTCTGCAATTGCTGAATCTTAAATACATTCGCCACCCCAATCGTCGCCACCCCATCCTCCAGACTAATTAACTCGGTCCCGGGGAACCATGTCGAAAACTGCTCACTCGAAATCGTCTGTTCGATTTCGGCCAGCACATTTTTCCACACGTCAAACATGACCCCTGTATTCCTCCATTAACTTACCTCAATTATACCAAACACCTTCCGACTTTTCCACAGTTTTTTCCTCTCATCCTCCATCAAACTCACTCACCCCTGTCCGCTTCCATTGCCTCAAACTTTTCCACAACCCCCTGTCCGTATCTGTCTAATATGTGGAAAACTCCTTGAAAAAAGTGGCTATTTGCGATATACTTATATTAAATTTGTCAAATTATAAGAGAAAGATATATCACTATGCCTAAACGAACTTATCAACCTCACAAACGCCAACGCAAAGTTGAGCATGGCTTCATGAAGCGCAACAACTCCCGCACTGGCCGCAAAGTTCTCAAGCGCCGTCGCATTAAAGGCCGCGCTCGCCTCTCCGCTTAATCACTAAGCAGGGAATTATCGTCCAGGCTCGTTTTTCTTTAGTGCTCTTGGATTATGTTACAATAAACTTATGTTAGCCCAAAAATATCGCTTTCATTCTCGCGGCGGAGTTCGTCATACTTATCAAAAAGGTAAGACTATCCGCACCCCGCTTTTGTCACTTGTCTATACTGCTAACACTAAACATCATCAGCGCTTCGGCGTCGTCGTCTCTAAAAAAGTCCTCAAATCCGCCGTTGGCCGCAACCGCATCCGCCGCCGCATTTACGAGGCTCTCCGGCTTGAACTCCCCGAATTCACTGCCCACCGCGACTGTATTTTTGTCGTTTATAACAAATCTGTTTCTACGATGAACTTCCGTGATCTCCGTCGCCTAATTCATGATTTATTGGCACGCAGTCTTATTAATTAATCACATTCCTTAAATCTGTTCTTAGCGCTTAATGCTGAATAGGGAATTATTAGATAGGCGATAGGTATATGATTCACCGCCTAGGTGTGCTATAATAAGACCATGTTTGAGTTAATTGACATGATAATTGTTCGTCCTATTACGAACATCCTCTTTGTTATTTATGGTTTTGTTGGCGATTTTGGTCTCGCTATTATTCTTTTCACTATTTTGGTTAAGATTTGCCTTTGGCCGCTCGTCAAGCGCCAACTCCACCAAACCCGCCTTATGCGCAAAATCCAGCCCGAACTCGCCGAAATTAAGAAAAATTGCAACGGTAACCGCCAACTCGAATCTCTCCAAATGATGGATCTCTATAAGCGCAACAACATCAAACCTTTCCGTTCCATGCTTACACTAATTATCCAGCTCCCCATTTTTATTGCTCTCTATACCGCTGTTCGCGTTATGGTTCAGCCCACCCTTTCTGACAACCTCGATCGTCGCGCTTATTCTTTCGTTCGTCAAATCGACAGCGTGAATCATGTCATCGACCTTCAAAAACCTTATCTTATTGAGCTTGAAGCTTACCTTAACCAATCCAAAAGTCCCACCGAAGATGGCGTGAAACTTACCGAACCAGTCTATGATTTTCACCCGAAACTCTTTGGCGTAGTTAATCTCGACGCGAAGCCCGGTTTTACTTCAACTAGCGCTCTCTTCCTTCTGGTTTGCGCTATCGGCTCCGCCTTCTCTCAGTATTGGATTTCTCGCCAACAGCTCCCTTCTGGTAAATCTAAGAACTCTCGTACTTTCCGCGAAATCATGCGTGAAGCCGCCGATGGTAAAGAGCCCGACCAAGCCGATCTTAATGCCGTTATGAGTAGTCAAATGTCCAAAATGATGCCTATTATGATGCTCCTCATTATGATTAATCTTCCTGGCGCTCTGGTCTTTTATTACCTCATCAGCAATCTCATGACTGGCGTCCAGCAAAAATATATTCTTAATAAAAGCGGTTCAGAAATGGAAATTGCTGCCGACAAAAAAGTCATCCGCGAGCTCAAAAATATTGAAGAAGGTGTCGTAGTAAAAGATCAAAAAACCGGCGCTAAAGTCGTCCATATTACTGCGAAAAGCAAAAAGCGTGGGCTAATTCGAAAAACCAAGCAAAGTCGTAAGAAGGAGTAAATTATGAACAAAGATGAATCAATCCGTTTTGCCACTAAGTACCTCGAAGATCTTTTATCATTCTTCGGCGTCAATGTCGCCGTAGATTCAACCATCGACGACGAGGTTATTCAACTCGCCATCCCTTCCACCTCGCTTAACTCGCTTTTAATCGGCAAAGAAGCCAATAATCTTCGTGCTCTCCAGCACATTGTTTCTCAGGCCCTCATTAGTAAAAACGCCGAAATCATCCGTGTCAATGTCGATGTCGCCGATTATAAGCGCCAGCGCGCCGAGCGTATTGCCGAGCGCGCTGAGGAGTGGATTCGTAAAGTTCGCCAAACCGGTGAATCCAAGCGTCTTAATCTCAACGCCGCCGATCGTCGAGTTGTCCATCGCGTTGCCAGTGACTACTCCGATATCTCTACCCATTCCGAAGGGGTCGGCCATGACCGCCAACTTATTATCGAGAAGATTACCGATTAGTATTCCCTTAAATTAATTATATAAAGCAATATCCTCAGCTCTATGGTGAGGATATTTGTATTATAACCGGCTTCAGCCTGTTCCGGATGCGGAAGCAGACGGAACAGAACACCACTCGCTATGCGGGTGCGCGTCGATTTGTTATACAAAAATTCTCCCTTCGTTATAATTAGAGTATCCAAACCTAATTAAACAAAAGGAGAATTTATGGCAGAGAAAGCCAATAGTTTATCACATACCAAGTGGCTATGTAAATATCATATCGTATTTTCCCCAAAATATCGACGTAAAATAATCTATAATCAGTATCGCAAAAGTTTGCAAGAAATCTTTTGTCAGCTTTGTGCCTACAAAGGTGTAAAAATCCTTGAAGGTCATCTCATGCCAGATCATGTGCATTTGTTGTTAAGTATTCCGCCAAAAATGAGTATTGCTAGCTTCATGGGATATCTCAAAGGTAAAAGTGCTCTCATGATGTTTGATAAGCACGCAAACCTAAAGTACAAGTTTGGTAACCGGCATTTCTGGGCAGATGGATATTACGTAAGTACCGTAGGAATTAATGATGCGACCGTAAGAAAGTATATTCAAGACCAAGAAAAGCACGATATAGCGCTTGACCGCTTGAGCGTTAAAGAATATGAGGACCCCTTTAAGGGGTAGTAAAGTAATTGTAACAATTATTTAGGTTTGGATAAAACCAAACCAGCGCCTTGAGACGCTGTTGGTAGCATGCCCTTATAGGGCTGAGCAAACCACCTCTTGGAGGGGTGGTTTTGATATGATAGAGGTGCCCTAATCTTTAAAATCACCCTCCTGTGCAAAACTTGTGTAAAACTATTATATTCTTGTGGAAAACTCAAGAAAAACTAACAGAATCTTGTGGATTTTTCTTGTAAAACTATCTATATTCTGTGCAAAACTTACAATAGCTTGTGTAAAACCTGTGTAAAATTTTCAAAAATCCGTGCATAACCTGCGTAAAACTCTCAGACCCCCGAATCCTAAGATTCCTAACCTTAAAACCTAACCCCGCTCCTAGCTTGCTCTCCCCATCACTACCACAAAATCCACTGCCCCTGGCACAATATCCGCTGGCAAGTTTTCCGCTGGCAAAGCCGTCGTTCCATACCTTGCCTCCAGCGCCGCCCGCGTCGCCGTCTTACTATCTGTCAGCGCATACAGGCAAAAACTTTCCATACAATCTTCCTCTGCCGCATCACCTACGGTCGCCACGCTATACCCCTCATTTTCCAGTCGATCCCTTTCAGAACCTGCCAGCCCTGCTACCTCCGCTGCATTATACACCGCAATTACCGCCTCCTCGCGTACTGCAGGATTGCTATTAAACATCTTCTTTACGTATTTCTGAATCTGTGTATAATTAGTCGCCCCCGCCTTTGGTATAACATACGAAATCCCGTTAATCATATCAGTCCCCACATAATATATATTATTCTCGTAATCCACTAACGGCACTTGCCTCATCGCCGCTACCTCTAACCCCGACAACAGATGTACGCCCGCCTTAATATTATCTGATGAAAAGTTT
This sequence comes from uncultured Candidatus Saccharibacteria bacterium, assembly GCA_964485445.1. Lineage (GTDB taxonomy): Bacteria > Patescibacteriota > Saccharimonadia > Saccharimonadales > Saccharimonadaceae > Nanosyncoccus. Next base: position 41,871 of record CAZAJJ010000008.1, read on the forward strand.
GATCGCAGATTATCGCCCAGAATATTCAGGATATTCAACGCCTTCGTCCAATCCACCCCTTCATTGAGTAGTTTCTGTGCAATCCCCTCTAAAATCTTCTGTTGCGTATTTCCGCGCGTAAAATCTCCACCGGTAGTACCATGTCGCGCCCGTGCGAAACCTAGTGCCTGCTCCCCATCTATTGTTATTGGTACGCCCGCCTTCGCTACTGCCCCAGTCCATCCCCGGTCATTAATATCCTCGTCTAACGTAATTGTAATTCCCCCAATTGTATTAATAATATCAATGAGGGATGCCCAATTCACATGTGCCCAATACTGGAACTCAATTCCTAGTACATCTCCAATCTGCGTCGCTAACGCTAACGCCCCTGCTTCTTCATTTGTTCCGTTCTGGTTACTGCAAGAGAAGACCTCATTGATCTTGCCCGCCATGCACGCCATTGGTACTTTCAAATCCCTCGGCAAACTCAGTAGTGCAATATCTTTAGTCTTCTGGTCAAAACTTACCACCATAATCGAATCTGTCAATTGCGAACCATCATGCCGCCCGTTGCCGGTCGATCCTTCCATATCATAACCTTCGGTCCCAAAAATCAAGACATTTGTTCGCCCATTCTCATCTTCCGCAAAAGGCACCTCTTCCGAAACCATCGAGAAAAACGTACTTATTAGACCTGAATTTCCGTTTGTCAGTCTCGAGATTAAACTATCTCCCCAAAAATACAACACTCCGCCTCCAGTAATCACTAGCACTGCCACTACCGCCAGAGCCTTCTTCCACCACTTCCGTTTTTTGCGCTCTTTTTTCTCTTGTTTTCGTTCTTTACGCGATTTTTTCTTCGGTTCCTCTTCTTCGTCGTCATCGAACAGGGAATTACCATCTTCTTGCGGATCATCCGAATAAATATCAGCATAGGAAGATTTTTTCGTCTTCTTTTCTGGAGTCTGATTTACTGCGTTGAGAAGATCACTCCAATCAACTTCAGTTGTTTCACCCCAACTTTCCGCCACTCCTTCAGTGTCAAATGTCTCTTCCGCTTTCCAATCGTCATCTTCTGTAATCCTACGTCTTCGCTCCAGTTCCACTTGCGGATTCACCATGTCCATCATTCGCCCGTGCTGCATCGGTCGCGCCGTCGTTTGTTGCGGCTGTGACCGGCGCACTGGCTGTCCGGCTGGCAAAAAACTATCCATAGTTCGCCCACTCGACCTTCTCGCTCCTGTTGCGCCCGCCGAATTTCTTGTTGAACCACTTTGCCGCGCACTTGACGAACGAACAGCTAAACCATCAATAGTTGTTTTTCTCATCACTTATTTGACCTATTTGACCCGATAATCTATAATTGATTATAACATATGACGATTAAATTGACTAAAAAACAAGCGCTTATTATTGAATTTATTAACGAGTATTCTTCGACTCACGGAGTTTCTCCAACATATCGAGAAATCATGACCGCTCTTGGGCTCTCTTCGGTTTCCGCAGTCGCTGAGCATATTGATAATCTTATTATCAAAGGCGCCCTCAAAAAATCTCCTGGCGAGGCCCGCTCTCTTGAAGTAATTGATTTAACTCATCCCGAAACCGTTGAACTTTTTCGTCACTGTCTGATTACCGCCTCTCCAGAAGAAACTGCCATTCTCAACCAAGCGGCCGACATCCTCGGTCTCGAACTTTAGCCTCGTCTAGGCGTCGTCTTGGAAGAATATTTTTCTTCCTGCTCCCATTATTACTCGCTCCGCTTCCAAAAAGCAACCACAAGCACGATCAAAATCCCATTTTCCTAAAATAACATGCTTGTGCTTGTGTTTTCAAAAACTTTTTTGTTATACTCCAGTCAGACAGAAAATAGCGCGAGTTTTCTGACTTAATACAAATTTTTACTGGAGGTTGACATGTTAAATGAATTTGCTAAACTAAACTTAGGAGAAACCGGTCATGGTCAAAACAAACACTAAAAATTCTCATTCTCGGCATCGTCAGCCTATTTATCGGCGACCAATTTTCTGGCTAGCCGTTATTATCATTATTGCGGCTGGATGTGGTCTCTATTTTTGGCTCAACCAAATCTCAAATCCAACTCCCCCTGATCACTCCTCGCTTAACGCTCCTCATGTTGATACGAGTCCAACTCCAGAAGACTCCGATTCGCACTCTGATTCCTCTACCGAAGTCTCAGGCACTGAACAACCTGAGGATAAAGTAGTTCGCTATGACGGACAAGATCCTAATACTCTTGACGAACTCACTGGTTTTATTACCCGCAAAAGTAATGTTGATGGTACGCTTACTGTCGTTGCTAGTCTTGATCAGTATATTCATGGCTCTGGCACTTGTACCCTAACTCTCACTGGTCAAAAATACGGCAAAACTTATACCACAACTACAAATATCATCCCTGAAGCCACCAACTCTCTTTGCGAGGACTTCGTGATTCCGTTTTCTACTCTTGGTCTCCCGCGCGACAATTACCAAATTACCATCCAGTTTAACGGTGGGAATAAAACTGGCTTAATTCAAGATGGAGTTGAACTATGATACTTGCTCGAATTTCACAAACTTTTTCTCATAATCGTCGTACGATTTTTTTGCTCTTCATTTTTTGCATGATGACCACTTTTTCCTTCTTGGCCGCTCAAGGTATGCGCCGCTCTATGGCTGCTTCGACCGCTGACTTTAATCCTGGTAATATTATTAGCGACGCCGTTATGTCTAATTATTCCTCAATGTCCGTAGATGATATTCAGCGTTTCCTTACCAGCAAAAATAGTTGCAAGAATACTAACTATAATCAATATCTCAGCCTCAAAGCCAAATATCCTAATAATGATTGGCATTTTGAGAATGGTCACTTTGTCTGTCTTTCTGAAGAACGCTTTGGTGATGGTATGACAATCGGCTCAGGTCAAACTGCCGCCGAAATCATCTACCAAGCCGCCCAGGATTATCGCATCAATCCCCAAGTTCTTCTGGTGCTTCTCGAAAAAGAGCAAAGTCTAATTACCGACACTTATCCTAACAAAGTTCAATATCGTTCTGCTACTGGTTATGGTTGTCCTGATACTGCTGCTTGCAATGCTAAATATTATGGTTTCAAGAACCAGATTCGCAATGCCGCTGCTCTTTTCCGCAACGTTCTTGATCATGGCTATTCTGCCTATCCCGAGAAAACTCCCGGTGTCTATGTTCGCTATAATCCTGACCCGAAATGTGGTAGTTCAGAAGTTTATATCGAGAATCGAGCCACTGCCGCGCTTTACCGCTACACTCCTTACCAACCTAATTCCGCCGCCCTTGCCGCCGGCTATGGCACCTGCAATAATTGTGGTGCTTATGGCAACCGTAATTTTTATCTTTATTTCAATGATTGGTTTGGAAGCACTCAGGTTCCTGCACAGCCTGGTCCTTCCGCCATCGAGACTTATTATGATAACCTCAGTGCCGAACGGAAACAAACTCTCGGCAGCGCGACTGCGCCCATGAACTGCAACATTGGCCACAAAGACGCCTGTGTTCAAGCCTACCAAAATGGTGTCATCATCTATTCACCCGCCACCGGTGCTTGGGAAAACTACGGTGAGATCAGAAACAAGTTCATCCAACTCGGTACCGTTGATGGCAAACTTGGCTTCCCAACCGGACCCATGAACTGCAACATTGGCCACAAAGACGCCTGTGTTCAAGCCTACCAAAATG
>CAZAJJ010000008.1:45669-63442 GCA_964485445.1 uncultured Candidatus Saccharibacteria bacterium
AGTTCATCCAACTCGGTACCGTTGATGGCAAACTTGGCTTCCCAACCGGACCCATCAGCGTCAGTCGCTACCTTAGTTATGTAGATTACCAGTTCTACGAGCACGGTACGATTTACTACGATAATCACGCCAAGCGCAGTTGGTTCGTCGAGAACTAACCGCCAAAACTAATCGACAGCCCCGCCCTAAAACTTACTCAACCTACCTTAAGACTCGCTCGTGCATCCCTGCATTTCTAAACCCCCCCAATAGTACCTTTCTATTTGTCTTCCTTCGAACTATAAATCTGATACATATATAGTTCAAATAGTTGCCGATGTTTCTTAGTCACTGCATTCAGAATTAGGCTTGTAATGAAAAACAAAATTGCCGCCAGCACCATAAAACAAGCCACGATCAGCGAAGGGAACTTCGGCACTAGTCCTGTCGCAAAATAATCGCTTAGCACCGGAATCCCAAAACCTATCGCGAGCACTAAACTAATCAGTGCCAAAATATTAAAGAATATCAGCGGTTTATACTCGCTAAACAGCGATACGATCGTCATCAGCACTCTCGCCCCGTCTCGATACGTATTCAATTTTGAACTGCTCCCTTCTGGTCGCTCCTTAAAATCGATCGTTAGTTCTGTTAAGCGAAAGTTTTTATCCACTGCGTGAATCGTCATTTCTGTTTCCACTGCAAAACCTTTCGATAAAACCGGGAAAGATTTCACGAATTCATAGCTAAAAGCTCGATATCCAGTCATGATGTCTTTTACTTGACTTGCAAATAGCTTATTGATTAAAAACCTCACTAGTTCATTACCAAAGTTGTGAAATCTTCGTGTATTCTCAGCCTTATATGTTCCTGACAAACGATCTCCGACCACCATATCCGCCTCGCCCTTCAGCACCGGCTCGCACATCCGCTTTGCATCCGCCGCCGAATACGTATCGTCCGCATCCACCATCAAATAACAGTCCGCCTTAATCTCCCGAAACATACTTCTTACGACATTACCTTTGCCTTGCCGCCTCTCGAAACGCACGATCGCTCCCGCCTCTTTTGCTAGTTTCGCGCTTTCGTCTGTTGAATTATTATCATAGACGTAAATTTCTGCTTCCGGTAGCGCCTCCCGAAAATCTTTCACTACTTTCGCGATCGTCAAAGCCTCATTATAACAGGGAATCAGCACTGCAATTTTCTTTCCCCTTGTCTCCGCTGCCATTATTTCATCTGACGAGCCAGAAACTGCAGAATCTGTAGATGCTACAGACGCCGCAGATATCTCCTCTTCCGCCCTCTCCATTTCTATCGCCACTACTTCCGTCGCCTCTGTCCCCCTCGTTCTCTCCGTCATTTCTACTTCCTTCGTCTTCTCATTTTTCTTCTTTTTGGCCATCTTATTCCTTCCTTTTTACCTCAAACTTTTTCCTTCCTTTTTACCTCAAACTTTTTCCTCGCCTGCCACCTCTCAGTCTTCATAGTGTCCAGCATCATCACGACCATTATTGGCGCCATCATCACCATCGGATAACAGTACCGGAACACCGCCACCGGCGCCAAGAGTAAGATCAAATAATTTCCCAAAATCAGCCCCAGCGGCAACATCATCCTCCACTTTTTCCGATATATTATTATCCCGCCCACAAAAATAAACAGCACAAAATAACTTCCCATCGAAACTACATTCGCGAAGAATGGCACCTCCTGCCATCGGTCCTTCTGGAACAAAGTCTCCAACAATTTCTCATATCCTGGCAAAACACTATGCCGCTCAACCACTATATCCGCATATCTCCCACCTCCCTCATTCCTGAGATTCGACATCCCAAACTCAATATACGGAATATTTGCCCGCGGATCATAAAACTTTTTATTCGGATACCAAGTCCCCAGCGAATTGAGTAGCCATGCCTCAATATAACCTTTCGGATTTTTTAGTCCCACTTTCGCCCATAGCCCCACATAAGCCCCCAAGTTTTCCTTCACATTCTCTAGTTTCAGTGCCGCTTTCGTTGCATCTGCCTTCATCGTATAAATCCGATATTGCTCAAACCTTTCTCGGTCATAATACTTCTCGATCTCCATCTTCTCCTCATCGCTCAATTCCTCCTCGTGTAAAGTATAAATTCTCGCTAATTGTTGCGACGGCACGCTCAGTATCTCTCTCGTCGAATCTACGTCCGGAATCCCCAGAGCCCGAAACCCAATCTTCGTATATAACAAACTCACTACGATCGGCGCTGCTATAATCATCAAACTCCGCTTTCGTCCAGCTTTGATAAATATTGCAATCAGAAATACTACTCCCAATACATAAATTCCGTTATTCCGACAAGCACACAGTAGAAACCCTAATATTATAAACTTCGCCACATTTATTTTATTCAGCCAATATTTCGGATTCTTCGCCTGCCGATATAATTCCATAAAAATCAGCGCAAAAATTCCACCAAATATCACGTCCTGCGTCGAATAAACCGTCATCATCCCCATAATTAAAGTCAAAGTAAAGAACATCGTCGCCCCAATTAGAGCCACCTTACTCTCCGTTTCTTCCGCCACAAAATACACAATCCGCGCATAAATATAACTCATCAGTACCATTTGCAAAAACATCGCCACCGCCATCCCCGCCGTATAGCTTCCTAACACCATTTTCCCCATTTCCAAAATCCCTCCAAAAACCGCCCCCAGCAGTACCGAATAATGCTGATTTACCTGCCCGTGAATAAACTCCCAAGCCTGCAAATTCGAATCCCACCCAAAAATTCCCGGAAACAGCGCCAAATAAATCAAAAAATTACTCAAAAATATCACCCCAAAAATTCCTATCCGCATTTTTCGCGTCAGTTGGATATTTCTTTGCAACCTCAATTTCAAACAAAAATCTATCACATACGCCATCGGCGCATAAATCGCTGCCCCGAGACATGTTATCATTGCTAAGATTTTCCACGTCCAAATCGTCGCACTGCCGTTATCCAGTCGCTTCCCAATCACCAAAATCGCCGCCACAATTATCGTCACCGCTATCGCCAGCCACCTTCGCCTCCGTTCCACCTCCCTCGGCCGCTTCCGATAAACAATATATAATACAACAAAAATTACTAAAAATAGGAAGGAATTAAAAGCCGACTCCGCCCCTAGCCCCGTCGCCCCCATCATTTTGCAAATTCCTATCGTCCCCCAAAAACTCCACCCCAAGTCCCACACCTTCTGTCCCGGCTCCGTTTTCAGCCAATCTCTCGCCCTCATCCACAACTCCATTCTCCCTTAATCTTAATTATCCAAAAATCTTTTGTCAAGCCTAACCTCAATTCCAGCCCAGTCTCGCCCCCCCAAAAAAACAAGTCCAACCTCAGTTCTAGTTCGTCCCAACTCTGACGCACTTCCTAAAACCTCTAGTCCAACCTTCGCCCAACTTCCATCTTTCATTCCAGTTCAACTTTAATCTCATCTCCTTCTAACTCCGTCTTCAAAACTCACCCCGAGCCCCCATTCCCAAAACCCCTCCATCATGATACACTTAAACCAGCATGCCAAAATCTTCTCATTCCTCAAAACCTCACTCAGAGCCTCAGTCCAACTCCTCCTCGCACTCCCATCCCTCTCTCTCCATCCTCATCCCTATTTATAACGTCGAACGCTATCTTCGCGAATGTCTTGATAGTGTCACAAACCAGACTTTGCAAGATATCGAGATCATCTGCCTCAATGATGGCTCAACCGATTCTTCGCTCGATATTATCAAGACATTCGCGGATCAAGATCCCCGCATCATTATCATCGACAAGTCCAACTCCGGCTACGGCGACAGCATGAATCAAGGTCTCGCCCGCGCCACCGGCGAATACATCGGCATTGTCGAATCCGATGACTATATCGACCTAGACGCTTTCGAAAAACTCCTTGCTCTCGCTAAGAAATATAACGCCGACGTCGTCAAATCCAACTTCTATCGCTTCACTACTTCAGAATCCTCCGAATCCTCCCAAAAAATCTCCGAAATCCCCGCCGACTTCCCCGAGCAGCCTTTTTCTGCCCTTGATAACCCCTTCGTTTTCCAACTCGCCCCCGCTATCTGGTCCGCGATTTATCGCCGTGACTTCCTAGAAGAGAACGACATCAAATTCCTCCCCACCCCGGGCGCTTCTTATCAAGATATTAGTTTCAGTCTCAAAGTTTGGCTCCTCGCCCATCGTATCGTCCTCACTCCCGCCGCCTACCTCCACTATCGCACCGACAACGCCGGCTCCTCCATCAACAACCCCGGCAAGGTCTTCTGTGTCACCGAAGAATACGCCGAAGTCGATCGTTTTTTTCAGGATCATCACCTCTCCTCCAAACTCCTTCCCGCCCTGAACGCCGCCAAATTCCGCAACTACCACTGGAATCTCCAGCGCCTCTCTGACCCCCTCGCCGCCGAATTTTACCCCACTATGGTCCGTGACCTCCAGTCTGCCCAGCGCGCCGACCAGCTCCGCCGCTCCGATTTCAACCTTAAACATTGGCTCTCTCTCCAGCTCATGTTGCATAATCCTCGCCTCGCCTTCCAGTTCTTCCGTCTCCGCTCCCAATTCCATCGCAAAAAATAACCCCCCTATCCCCATCTCCCCGAGTATGCTATAATAGCCTTAATATGGGTCATCTATCAAATATTTTCTGCCGTAAGAACCGTATTTTATTGGGAGAGTTAGTCAAAACCGACTTTAAACTGCGTTATCAAGGCTCTATCCTCGGTTATTTTTGGGCCATCCTTCGCCCCCTCCTCATGTTTGCCATTCTCTATATCGTCTTCGCCAAACTCCTCCGCTTCGGTGACGACATCCCACACTACCCCGTCTATCTCCTCACCGGCACCGTCCTCTGGAACTTCTTCACCGAATGTACCGGCCAGGGCATTCAGTCTATCATCACCCGCGGCGACCTCCTTCGCAAAATCAGTTTTCCGAAATACATCGTCGTTGTTTCCGCCACCGCCACCGCCCTGATCAACCTCGCCATCAACCTCTGCGTCATCATTATCTTTGCCCTCATCAACGGCGTCATCCCTAGTCCGACCTGGCTTCTCGTCCCGTTCCTCATCCTCGAGCTCTACGCCTTCTCTCTCGGCCTCTCCTTTCTCTTTGGCGCCCTGAACGTCAAATTTCGCGACATCACCTCCATCTGGGATGTCTTCATCCAAGCCCTCTTCTATGCCGTCCCGATCATCTATCCTCTCTCCATGGTCATCAATTCCGGCCCCCACGGCCTCCTCGCCGCTAAGATCATCATGCTAAACCCCATCGCCCAAGTTATCCAAGACGTCCGCTATTGCCTCATCACCCACGAAACCATCACTGCCTGGAGCCTTAACTCCGGCTTCCTTGGCCTCGTTCCGCTCCTCATCGTCGTCCTTTCTCTCGCTCTCGCCGCCCTTTTCTTCCGCAGTCAATCTAAACGCTTCGCCGAGGAGGTCTAATGTCCAAAAAATCATCCAAAAAATCCCGCAAACACTCCCGCTCGTCTCATTCCTCCTCTGTTCAGGAAAAACAGCCTATCTCTTCATTATATCACACAAATAATGAAAAGTCAAGCATAACCCCAGAATCCACCCCTAAACCTGTGGAAAACACTGTGGAAAACTCCCAATCTACCGCTGAAAATCCTGGCTTCGCCATCCGCGTCTGCAACCTCCACAAAAGTTTTCGCCTCCCCACCGAGCGCTCCTCTGGCCTCAAGCAATCCATCCTCAATTGGTTCAAAGGCGTCAAAGGCTACACCGAGCAGAAAGTCTTAAGCGGCATCAACCTCGAAATCAAACCTGGTGAATTTGTTGGTATCGTCGGTCGCAACGGCTCCGGCAAATCCACCCTCCTCAAACTTCTCGCTAAAATCTACTACCCCAACCAGGGAACCATCGAAGTCAATGGCACTCTCGTCCCCTTCATCGAACTCGGCGTCGGTTTTAACCCTGAATTGACTGGCCGCGAAAATGTCTATTTGAACGGCGCCCTGCTCGGTTTTTCCAACAAAGAAATGGACGCCATGTACGACGAAATTGTCAAATTCGCCGAACTCGAACCTTTCATGGACGCCAAACTCAAGAATTACTCTTCCGGTATGCAAGTCCGCCTTGCCTTCTCTATCGCTATCCGTGCCAAGGGTGACATTCTCATCCTTGACGAGGTTCTTGCTGTTGGTGACGCTGAATTCCAGGCTAAATGTAATGATTATTTCGCCAGCCTCCATGGCAACCAAACCGTCATCCTTGTCACTCACTCCATGGAAAACGTCCGTCAGTTCTGCGATCGCGCCATTCTCATCGAAAAAGGTCAAGTCGCTGCCGAAGGCAAACCCGACGACGTTGCCAAGGCCTACGAAAATTTATGGAACTAAAAGGAAGGAATATCTTATGAGTAGTAATAATCGTGATTCTAGTTACGACGTTCTCATCGTTGGCGCCGGCCTCTTTGGCCTTACTATGGCTGAGCGCATCACGAACGAATGTCACAAAAAAGTCCTCTTGATCGACAAACGCCCTCATCTCGGCGGCAACTGCTATTCCGAATTCGACCCCGAAACCGGCATCGAATGCCATAAATACGGCGCCCATCTCTTCCATACTTCCGACGAGCGCGTCTGGGATTATGCTAATCGCTTTACGAAATTCACGAATTATGTTCATAAAGTTTATACTACACACGCCGGCGAAGTTTATCCTCTGCCAATTAATCTCGGCACCATTAACCAATTCTTCCATTCCGCCTATTCTCCCGATGAGGCTAAGGTAGAGATCGCTCGCCAGGCCGCCACTGCTCCTGCCGAGCCTCAAAATCTCGCCGAGCAGGGAATTTCGCTCATCGGCCAGCCTCTCTTCGAGGCCTTTATCAAAAACTACACCGCTAAACAATGGCAAACTCCCGCCGAAGATCTTTCTCCTGACATTATCAAGCGTCTCCCCGTTCGTTATAATTATGATAACCGCTATTTTAACAATACTCACGAAGGCCTCCCCGCCGCCGGTTATAACGCCTGGTTCGAAAACCTTGTCGCTGCCTGCGGCGATAATCTCGAAGTTCGCCTTGAGACCGATTTCTTCACTGATCCTGACATTCAAGCTCTCCGCGCCACCAATATTTTCATTATCTATACTGGCCCCATCGATCGCTATTATGATTATCAATTCGGCGAGCTGAGATGGCGCAGTCTCAATTTCGAAAAAGAACATCTCGACGTTGATGACTTCCAAGGCTGTCCAGTCATGAACTACGCCGACCTCGACCCTGAATATACTCGCATCCACGAGTTCAAACACTTCCACCCTGAGCGCGCCACCGATCCCGCTTTCCGGGATACTGCCTATGCTCCCGAATCCGGCCAAACTGTCATCGTCCGCGAATATAGCAAAACCTGGCACCGCGGCGAAGAGCCGTATTATCCAGTCAATACTGCTTCCGACCGCGCCATTCTCGAGCAGTACCAATCCCTAGCCGCCTCCGATCCGCAAGTTCTTTTCGGTGGCCGCCTCGGCGAATATGCTTATTACGACATGGATAAGACCATTGCCTCCGCTCTTGACACCTTCGCCATTATTAAGTCTAGGCTAGACTCATAACTTTCGCTATGTCAAATAAATCCTCACGTTCTCCCCGAAAGTCCAATTCTCAACCCATTAGCCCTCGCAAGCGCCAAAAATCCCAATTCTCCAACCCTCAAAGCCCGCAAACTCCTCGATCCGCTCAATCTCCCATTTCTCCGAAAACTCTCCCTCTCATCTCCGTCATCATCCCCGCCTACAATTCCGCCGCCACTCTCACCCGCTGTATCGACTCCGTCCTCGCCCAAACTTATTCTCACCTTGATATTATTATTATCGACGACGGCTCCACGGACGCCAGCGGGGAACTGGCCAACCAGTTTGCCCGCCAGGACTCTCGGATTCGCGTTCTCCGCCAGGCTAACCAAGGCCTCTCCGCCGCCCGCAACGCCGGCCTCAAAATCGTCCGCGGTGAGTTTATTACTTTCGTAGATTCTGACGACACCATCGCCCCTGAACTGATCTCCACCCTCTATTCCGCCCTTCTTGCTACGGAGTCTGATCTCTCTATTTGCAGTTTCACTGAAGTCTATCCCGACTCCGAAAAACCTTTCATCACTCCCGAGTCGTACCGCCCCTTCCCCGAATCCCTTCGTCCTCAACCTCCCTCTGTGCCTGCCCTGCCCGAAAACCCCCACCCCAAAAATCGCCCTTCCGATTCAGAAAGCGCCATTAGCCCCGCCGAATCCAGCCCCGAATCTTCCGCCCCCGACCTCCCGCTCTACCTCTTCGACTCCGTCACCTGCCTCACGAACATGCTTCTCGAAAACGGCTTCACCATGTCCGCCTGGGGCAAACTCTACTCCCGCCATCTTTTCAAGAATGTCGAGTTTCCCGTAGGCAAACTCCACGAAGATGTCGGCACTACTTACCGCCTCATCCTTCAGTCTTCAAAAATCGCCTTCGTTCCCGCCCCGCTTTATGATTATTATCAACTTCCTTCCTCCATCATCCATCAATCCTTCAATCCTCAAAAACTCGACCTTATCACCCTGACCGACAAGATGTGCGACGACCTGTCCCAACATTTTCATCTCCCCGCTCAGCCCAGCGTCTCCCGCTCCGCTGATTACCCTTCTCTGGCCCTTCAAAACCTCGCTTTCGCTGTAGCGAAGCGCCGTCTCCACGCCCGTTTCAGTATCCTTCGCCAGCTCTCAAGATCCCCGAAGAACCAACCCTTCAATTTGCCAAAGAACCAACTTTCAGCTTCGCCAAAAACCTCCAATTCTTCTCCCCGCTCCCTCCAAAAATCCCTCAAATCCTACATCCTCCAGCATAAATCCGCCATCACTGAGAACCCCCTCGCCACCTTGCGCGACCATCTCGCCCTCCGCACCCTCGAACTTGGTCTCCCCGTTTTCAACTTCGCCTGGAAAATCTACTCCCGCCGCAAAACTAAATAAAGCTAACCTTCACAATCTTTCATCTGCACGCCCCACTTCCACCAAAATCCCAGTATAACACATAAACGCTACAGGGGTGCCACTGAATTTTTTCCGCTTACGATGCCCATTATCTTCTGGGTAATACTTACTCACATTCGATGGCTACTGCTGGCGGAACGACTAATCAATCAATCTGCCCCAAGAATTGGACATTGCCCACTTATACTATTTTTAAACAACTTGCTACTTCGTATAATTATCAACAAGACAAAACAGATAAAAATCAATACAACGCAACAAGCGACTCATCTGCATTAAACTCAGCTCTAGCTCCATTCTATGCGGCTACCGAAAGTATTATAACTCTATCGGGAGTAAATATCAGCTTTACTGGCGACCATTTTTGGGCATTTCACGGCGCTATAAGGACATTTAATTCTGTCTCTTCCGGATCAGAGTCAAATGTCGAATTCCAATCTCAAGAAGGAGGCGCTACATATTATTCAGTTCGTTGCCTCGCCCGCTAATCAACCCAAATCCACCTCAATCTCAACCCAGTTATGCATCTTTTGAACTTGTAAAGTCTATACACGTTCGACTTATCTATATAACTCTCCTATGTATTTCGTCCGTAGTGGCTATACCAGCATTGTCCGCGGTACTATCAGTCGCGCTGGCTTCGAAAATTACAACTGGTCCTCCACTGCCTACTCCCTGAGCCTAAATTTTGCCTTTGACTTCGCCATCGAGGAGAACGACGCTATCGTCTCCCCGAGCCCACCTCGCTACACCGGCGCCTCCCTCCGTATCTTTATGTTTATCCTATGTATTTCGTCCGTAGTGGCAATATTGAACCTCCATTCGGCACAGCTAGGAACGCAGGCGCCAATAATTATCTATGGATGTCCAGCGCCTACCCTGCCGCCATTAGCTATGCTTTCAATTTAGTCTTTAATTCCGCTAATATCTATCCATCAGCCAACAATGACCGCTACTACGGCTTCTCCCTCTGGCATCCGATTCGTATCCTTTATCACTTTCTCCTACTTTTATCAATGCGCAATTGCCTCAAAATCTACCTTTTTGTATGAACAACGTATGAACATTGTACATACACTGTTCATACAAAATCCCCAAAAACATCCAACCAGACAACATTTTAGCTAATTAAGCAAAATGTGAAACACCGGAGCATCCGGCGAAGCAGTAATATGACTTTAGACTCTCCATAGAGGCGGCATGAGAGGACTACAAAATAGTAACACTAGCATTTATTGGACCTTCCACGACGCACGGCGAGTGGGGGAGTGGATTATCCCCGTAACGAATCTCGTAGGAACCGAACGAAGAGCAAACGAGTTTGCTCTTCTGAGGTGACGCCCTGAGAATCTCTGCGTAGCAGAGACGGGTGATAATCCACGTGTCCAAAAATACTAGTGTTACTATTTTATAGATCACTGACGTTGTTTTTAGGTGTATTTAAAAGTCATATTACTGCTTCGCCAAATAATTCAACGTATCTCTCATAGCATCTTGGATCGACAATTCCGTCTTCCACCCCAGTTCTTCCCCCGCCTTCCTCGGATCCGCCATCAGTTGCGCCAAATCTCCTGGCCTCCGCCCTGCGATTCTGTGTGGCAACTCCTTTCCGCTCGCTTCCGAAAACGCCTTCACCATCTCCAGCACCGAAGTCCCTTTTCCGGACCCCAGATTATAAACCTTCACTCCCTCCATCTTCTCTAGCGCTGCCACATGTCCCTTTGCCAAATCTACAACATGAATATAATCCCTGACACAACTCCCATCCTCCGTCGGATAATCATCCCCGAAAACTGTCAATTCCGGAATCTCACCCGTCGCCACCTTCATAATAATCGGCATTAAATTATTCGGTCGATCATTCGGATTTTCTCCGATCAGCCCCGACGCATGCGCCCCGATCGGGTTGAAATATCTCAAAATCGTGACCTGAAATTCCGGATTCGCCTGCGCCACATCCTTCAGGATCTCCTCGATCATATACTTTGTCCGCCCGTACGGGTTCGCCAGATCTCTCCCCACCGGCAAACTTTCATTGTATTTCAAAACCCCCTGCTCCCCATAAACCGTCGCCGACGACGAGAAAATCATCTTCTCCACCTTAAACTCCTGCATGCACTCAAGCAGGTTCAGCGTCCCCGTAATATTATTCTGATAATATTTCAGCGGCTGCTCCACGCTTTCCGCCACCGCCTTCAGTCCTGCAAAATGCATTACGACCTGAAAATCACCCTCCCGAAATATTTTCTTCATTCCGTCAATATCTAGCAAATCCACCTTATGGAATTTCGGCTTTACTCCGGTAATTTCCTGAATTTTATCCAAAACTTCAATCTTACTATTATATAAATTATCCAAAATCTCAACTTCATACCCTGCCTGAATCAATTCTACCGCCGTGTGCGACCCAATAAATCCCGTCCCACCCGTAATCAAAATTTTCTCTTTGCTCATCAATAAACTCCAATTATTATTTCCATAATACCACATTCTCCCCCCATATCAATCCTCTCTCTCAAGAAAAATGACTCCTGAAAACCCATACAATATACCAATGATGGCATTTTTTGTGGAGGTTCTGGAAACTGTTTTGGGGCACTAAAGAAAATCTTAAGCTAAGATTTTCGGAACGAGACACCTGTAAAGACAGGCTGTCGAGTGGGTGCCCCAAGCAGTTTCCAGAACCTCCGTGCAACAGATGTTACATTATATGAAAATGCCTCTCTGCGGGAGATGTCACGCTTCAGAACTTGCTTGCGGAGAGAGTTTTAGGCCCAAAAAGAGTTCTTCCGGCCCCTCCATGATATATGTTATAATATAGTATATGAAAAGAGACTTTGGGATCATCTTTCATTTTTTCCTGGTTATTGGCGACGCCGTGGCGATTCTCCTCTCTTTTTTAGTCGCCTATCTCTTGCGTACTCATTTTGACCAGCGCCCCTTTTATTTCACCTCCGCCCCTCTCGAGTTCGTCGCTTCAATCTCCCTCCTTGTTCCAGTTTATCTCATCATCATCGCCGCCTTCGGCCTCTATCGCAAATCTATCTTCCTTCGCCAAAATCGCTGGTCGGAAATCGGCCGTCTCTTTCTTGTCTCTGTTGTCGGTATGATGGCGATTATTTCTTACGATTTCTTCTTCGAAGTTGATCTTTTCCCAGTTCGCATCATGGCTTTCTACGCCGTCCTTTCGTGCTTTGTCTTCCTCTGTCTTTTTCGTGGCCTCGTTCGTTTCATTCGTCGCCTCTTTTTCACGTCCAACCGTGGCATCCTCCGCACTGTCATCATCGGTGGCAGCAAAAACACTGAGTATCTCGCCAATCACATCTCTGCCTTTCCCGAATCTGGTTTCGCTCTGGCCGGAGTGGTTGCCGCCAGTAAGTATATTCCCAAAGATCTCCGTCGCAAACAATATTCCTCCCTGAAAGAAGCTCTCAAAAAAGCCCAACCTGATGTCATTATTCAAACCGACGATCGTCATTCCGAATATGTTTATCGTCAGGCCATCAATCACCACCTCCTCTATTATTTCGTCCCTTCTTCGACCATGCTCAGTTCCCAAATGGGCAGCCTCGAACTCATCGGCGAAACCCCAGCCATCCTCGTCCGCGTCACTCCGCTTGCCGGCAGCGCTCAAATCGCTAAGCGTCTCTGTGATATCATTATCAGTTTCATCGCCCTCATCTTCGCCGCCCTCCCTATGGCGATTATCTGGATCATCCAAAAACTCACCTGCCCCAGCGCCCCCGCCATTTACGCCAGCACTCGCCTCTCTCGCTATAACCGCCGTTTCAAAATCTACAAATTCCGCTCCATGAAACCCGAATACTCCGGACTCTCTCCCGAAGAAGCCTTTCGTAAAATGGGCAAGCCTGGTCTTATTAAGAAGTACCGCGAAAGTGGTGACATGATCGAAAACGATCCTCGTGTCACGAAGTTTGGTCATTTTCTCCGCTCGACTTCCCTTGACGAATTACCCCAACTCTGGAATGTCCTCAAAGGCGACATTTCTCTTGTCGGTCCCCGCGCCCTTGTGCCTGGCGAACTCCGTCATTACGGTGACCGCTCGCTGCTTCTGTCGGTTAAGTCTGGCTTGACAGGCCTCGCTCAGGTCTCCGGTCGCCGTGAGATCGGTTTTGACGAACGCCGCGCCCTTGATCTTTACTACATTCAAAACTGGTCGCTCGGCCTTGATTTCCGTATCATGTTCCGCACTATTGGTGCTGTCCTCTTCCGCAGGGGGGCCAAATGACCGCTTCCTCTCAAAAATCCCTGACCCCTTTTCGCCCCGCTCACAAAAAATCCCCCCATCCCCGCATCGCCCTAGTCTGCGACTGGCTCACCACTCCTGGCGGCGCCGAAAAGGTCCTCCTCGAGCTTCATCACATGTATCCTTCCGCCCCAATTTACACCTCTCAGTACCGCCCCCGCAAGATCACCTGGTTTCGCGACGCCGACGTTCGTACCGGCTGGCTCAACCTTTTTCCCGCCTGCTTCCGCAAAATCCTCGGCCCCTTGCGCCAATTCTACTTTTCCCACCTTAATCTCTCCGCTTATGATCTTGTCATTTCCGTCACCGGCGCCGAAGCTAAAGCCGTCAAAACTTCCACTCCCTCCCACTCCGCCTTTCACATCTGTTATTGCCATGTTCCTACCCAGTATTACTGGCGTCTCTACGACAAATATCTCCAAAATCCCGGATTCGGCCCCCTGAATCCGCTCGCTCGCCTCGCCCTGCGCCTTCTGGTTAAACCACTGCGCCGCGCCGACTACGCTTCCGCTCGCCGTGTTGATCAATTCGTCACCATTTCTTCCTACGCCGCCTCTGCTATTCAGGAATACTACGGCAGGGAATCGATCATTATCTCGCCTCCCGTCGAAATCGCCCAGTTTTCCACAGACTTTTCCACAGGCCGCCCCATCCAAGATTCCACTTCTCAACCCTTTTACGTCATCGCCTGTCGCCAAGTCCCCTGGAAGCGCATCGACCTCGCCATCTCCGCCTGTCAAGAACTCGGACGCCGTCTCATCGTCATCGGCGATGGCGCCGAACACAAAAATCTCCTCAAACTCGCCCAAAAATCCTCACTCGCAAAATCCCCAGAAGCCTCAAAATCCGCCTGCCAGTCTCGCAAAACGTCCAAGCCGAAATCTCGTAAAGCCCTTAAATCTCATTCTTCCTCAAACCTCATCACCTTCCTTCCTTGGCTCTCCAGTCGCGAACTCATTCCATATCTCCAATCCGCTCGCGCTTATCTCTTTCCTAGCCTTGAGCCTTTCGGTATCGCCGCCGTCGAAGCCCTTGCTGCTGGCTGCCCAGTCATCGCCTACGCTGAAGGTGGCAGCCGTGACATCGTCCAGCCAGGGAAGAATGGCCTCCTTTTCTCCGATCAGGCATCCTCTTCTCTCGCCGCCGCCATCACAGAATTCGAAAAACTGCAGTTTTCCCGCACCGCCGTCTCCGCCTCTGCTGACCGTTTTTCTGCCGAATGTTTTCGTTCTCAGATAAAATCTCTCGTAGATCAACATCTTTCCGCCCAAGCCTCATCTCCAGATTCCTCTCTCAAAACCCAGCCTTCTCTCAAAGCCTCCTCAGTTCATGATGATTCCGCCTCGGACCCTAAAATTTCCTCCGCTCAGTCTAGCTCCTCCTCGGATTCAGAAATCACGAAAGCCCCAAACTCATGAAATCTTTCCTCCGCTTTTGTCTCATCGCCCTCACCTACGCCCTGCCCGTCAGCCTCTTTTTCTCCTATTATCCCATTTTCCGCCTCGGTAGCGACGCCTCCATGAACTTCGAACTCTCCCTGCCTCTCCTCTGGCTCATTCTTTTTGACCTCGCCGGCTTTCTTCTCCTCATCTTCTCTCCCCCCCTTCGTCGCAGCCTCCTCTCAAATCGCCGTCTCTTCCTTTTTGCTCTCTTCCCGCTTTTCGCCACCCTCTCCTGCCTCTGGACCTCCAACCTCACCCGCGCCATCCTCACCGCTGGCGTCCTCTGGTGTGTCTTTTTTGCCGTTACCCTGATTTTAGAGGTTCTCCCCCGCCTTCATCTCCCTGTCCATTTCACTCGCCGCCTCATCGCCATCTTTTTCGCCGCTACCGCCTTCGTCTGTCTCTTTTGCTGGCTCCAATGTTTCCTCGACCTCTCCGGCCTCGCCCGCGAGACCACCCTCCTCTGTCGCGGTTGCACCTACCGCTCCTTCGGCTTTCCTCACCCTTCCGGTTTCGCCATCGAGCCCCAATTCATGGGCAACCTCCTCCTCGCCCCCACCCTTCTCGCCCTCTACCTCCTCGCTTTCCGCCCTTCTTCACTCCCCCCGCGCCAAAAATTTCTCCTCTCCGCTCTCGCCTTCCTCTTTTCTGCCACTCTTTTCCTTACCTTCTCCCGCGGTGCAATCTATGCCTACGCTGTCGCCCTCGTTCTCCTCGTCGTCTTCAGTCTCATCTCTCGCCCTCATCTAAAACCCTCCCTTCGCATCACCCCTCTCTTCCTCATCCCCGTTTTTTCCTTCCTCCTCGTCCTCATCGCGCAGGGGACCTTCGCCGCCCTCAGCCCCACCTCCGACACCTTCCTCACCGGCATCACAAAGTCCCTCCACCAACTCTCCCTCGGCCTCATCGACCTCCGCCCCGTCTCTTCCTCCGGCTCCGCTAGCCCCAATAATTCTAATAACCCCAATAACCCCAATAACCCCAATAATTCTAATAACCCCAATAACCTCCCCCCTGATTCTTCAACCAACCTCGCCCACGACCTCATCTCCACCGCCGAATCCGACCTCACCGAAACCAATAATCTCCCTGATAAAATTATCACCACCGTCGAGCAAGAAGACTCCATTTTCGAAGGCTACGTCGCCGAATCCACCAACATCCGTCTCGGTCTCAACGCTGTCGCCCTCGGCACCTGGCTGGGGTCTCCTCGGAACCTCCTCCTTGGCGTCGGCCTCGGTGGCGCCGGCACCGCCATGCACGCCGCCTTCCCTGACCGCGTCACCTCCCCGAAAGAAATCGTTCAAAACCAAATGTTTAGCCTCCTCGTCGAACTCGGCCTCATCGGCATCCTCCTCGTCCATGCCCTCTTTTTCCTCGCCTTCCTCGCCCCAATTCTCCCCTGGTGGCTCACCTCCCGCCTCCGCCTCACTCCTGCCTCACTTACTTCAAAATCCTCCCGTCTTAACTCTACCCCACACTCTCAAAAATCTCTCCCCGCCACAGCTTCTTCTGTGTTCAGACCCTCCCTCCGCGCCCGCTTCGCCGCCGACCCCTTCTGGTCTCACTCCGCCCTCCCGCTCCTCGCCGCCCTCATCGTCGCCTACCTCATCACCCTCAGTTTCTTCTCCGGCCTCCCCAACGCTCTCCAAATCTACCTCCTCCCCCCGCTCTTCTTCGTCGCCCTCCGCTCTCCTCGCCCCTCAACCACCTCTCGCCCCTAATTTCCCGCAAACAACCTCATTTTCCAACCGTTTCCCACTCCTAATGCTATTCCAAAAACCTCTTTTCCCATTTTCTCAACTACCAAGCCATCATATTCCACCACTATTCTCAATACATACCACCTCTGTTATATCTCCAAAAATTTGCTAAATGCCAAAAATAACCATAAATACTATTGACAAAATAGGTCACCTGTGCTACAATGGAACCATAAGCTTGATGAGATATATAAATCCCATCAAGGAGTAATACATTAATTAATACTCCCATTAAGGCTTCGGTAATAAAAGAATATCGGTTTAATCATTAAACCCCTTAGTTCTTCGAACTAAGGTACCAAACCTTAAAGGCTTACGCAAATTACCATTTTCCTGCAACATTTCTCTGCAGTTCGTCATGGGCATAAATCTTGTGTTCATCACGAACTGCGGAGACGTCCGCCGGTTCGCCGCTTTAGCGGTATCAAAAACGGCTGACGAGCCCAGCGGGTGACGGACAGGGGAGTCCCATACCCAGAGAGGAGTCATGGATATGATGTACTCAGAAAAGGTCAAGTTAAACAGAAGAAACAGTATTATGGCGGCGGTCAAGAAGGAGTTGAAGGCAAATAATGCCTTTATATCTCCTGAGCACTTGCGTGCCATTGCGGCCAAAATTGACACCTCAACTTTCTATGCCATAGAAGTCCTTCGTGATGCAGAAAAAGCCGCCTATCGGTTGCGGCTTGCAAACCACGAGACAACCTATTTCTGGCCCAGTACTAAGGGTTGGAAGGAGGAGGCACAAATTGTCTTCGGAAGTGTAACCTTTGGAGAAGACGGTTTCTCTGATTGGGATTTGCATGAACCTGCGGATGAGTGGCGAAGAGACGGCGAGTTTAATATAAACGAGCCGTTTGCCATGATTCTCAGAAGTCGCGAGTGGTGTGATCCTGGGATGGATTCCAATGCTTTTAGCGAGAAGAAGGAGTTCATTGTTATATATGTCCCCGAGTCAATTATCGACGAGGGGAAGTATGTAACCCAGAAGGATGCAGAACTCGAACGGCTTTGCACCCTTCGCTAGTCCGCCCCCCCATCGCCCCCGGCACAGCAGGAAAACAGAAAGGCAGCCACTCTGGCTGCCTTTTCCCATATCTTCACTCAGCGTATCGCCTCGCGGCGCCTATTTTACATGATTTTTATGGATTTCATTTGATTCCCAGTCCCATCCTCTCCCTAGAAACCTCCGAAATCTCCAAAAAACTCAAAAAAGTCTTGCATTTTTAATTAAGTAGCGCTATAATGAAAATACCATCGCGGGATAGAGCAGCCTGGTAGCTCGTTTGGCTCATAACCAAAAGGTCGTT
>CAZAJJ010000009.1:0-47171 GCA_964485445.1 uncultured Candidatus Saccharibacteria bacterium
GTAGACAGCTACTTAAAACTTAGAGGTTGTTCTAAGTTCGTTTATTGAACCCCGCGAGCATAGAGAAAGACCTGCCGGAGCAGGTCTTAGGGCTAGAATAACCGAGAAGTCAAGGCTATTTTGAGGATGACTGGGGAGAGACCTGGTTATGCTCGACTATATACTCAAGAAGCTGCTTAGCAAAGATTAAATCTTTCCCGTCGTCAAGCAGTCGATTAACATACGCTTGACCACCCTTACTGGAAGACAGGGCTTCGAGATGAGCCGAGGAAAAATCCCATCCGGCTTCCTGACAGCGGCGACGCAGGACGACGGCGCGCTTCAAGAGCAGATGACAACTCGGAGCCTGTAGAATCGACTTTCTATAATCAACCCGTTCAGATACAGAAGTATAGTATGGAATACCAAGGACGACTGTATTATTATCATTAGGATGGAGCAGTTCAAAGCCGTGCTTAAACAGGTCAGGACGAACGTCGGCGATAGCCCAGGAAATAATATGATCATATAGATGCGCAACAGGGTGTTTGCGAAAATAATCGTAGGCCGAGTTACTAAAACTATCAAAGCGATAGTACGAATCCTGCCACGATTTTTGGTCTAAATCAGGAATAAGATTCGCAATCTTCTGAACGCCAGTACGGAGATCTTCGGCAGCGCGCACTTGCTTTTTGAGATAATCTTCCGAGACGATGAGTTGCTCATACAATGTAACAGCGGCAACGAAAAAATCGGCATAGTTCAGGCGCAGAGTCATGTTGTCGCCGGGCAGGGTGCTAATCGGCTCTCCGGTCGTCGAAGAAGAGCCGGAACGCCGAGTCCTTTCACTGCTGGGCTGCACCATGACGGCAAGAATGCGAGCCTCGGGAGTTTTTATCTGTTTAAGCCACTGGGCAAGTTGAGTGCAGAACTCTGGATACTCAACTCCTTGGAGATGACGACTGGCACCTTCGCGACAGGTGAATTGGCTAGCCATCTGGAGCAAAACTTTAGTATAAGACATGAGAATCTTAGGATCAGAAGGCATATTTCCTCACTTTCTGGCAAAAGCCAAGACTGAATTTACAAAAACTAGACTACACTAATCAGGTACTGATGAGACTTAAGTAACCAAGACAGGCCTTTGAGGGCAAGCCCCTGTCGGTCAATGAATTCGCGAGCCGGGACATAGTTGCGCCACTTGCTATCGACTTCATGGCTGACATAGGAGTTGCGCAAAATCCAGACTTCGCGCGGATAAGCAGCGGCAATCCGGTCTATTTCCGAGCGGGCGAGTTGAAGTGCTTCGCTGTCTGGAGCCGAATCAGTAGAATCTGCCGATTTGAACAGACGAGAATCCACATCAGCCTCGCTCGGCAAGATTGCCGACAGAGCCTCCGTGCAGAGCTGAGCCTGCGTGGCGATTTGCTCGGATTGATCTTCCAGTGACTTCACAATTGCCTGCACAGCGTCGAATTCTGAGACACTATTGTATCCGGGCGGACAAAGCGCATGTTGGTGGATGGTTTGTACAAGTTCCTCAGATTCAGCATGCAGGTAAATGAGCCAATCTTGCTGCTCACGAGCTTTTTTGGCTAGACTTTCGCCTTCGTGAGACAGGCTGCGCAATTTGACTAAAGTGTCGAGCAGAAAGATCTCCTGACAGAGAGAACTCTCGGGCATAAAAAGTTGCGCATAGCACAAGAGGCTAGAAGGTTGCTTGCGAGACGCCAGAAAATTGGCAGCATCGATACATTCCGCCTTACTGAAATAGTGGGGCGAAGGTACAAAGCAGTCGCGCTCGGAAAGTCGCGCATAGAGACTGGTCAAGTCTTTCAGATAGGCAGCCAGATTCAACTCCTTTGAGCAGAGTCCAACCTTTTCCTTTTCTTCCAAGTCATAAATTAGTAAGTTACTTTTTGCCATTTTATCCCTCCTTTGACAAAATTAGAATAACATAATTATAGCATAAAATGACTAGATTTGGAACTATTGTTCCCTGTTAAGCTGAGAAATTGAGACGAAAAATGTGGTACTAAGCTGGGAAAATAATCAAAATTCGAGAAAAGTATTGACTTTTCTTCTGATGTGTGCTATAATGGAAGGATAAGGCTATTTTACTTAGTTGGGGACTTTTGGGGTTTATGCTGAAGGTGCTCTTGGAGCTTGAGGTATAGCTTGACACCTTCGGCAGCAGCATTGCCTTCGGCTTCCTGCTTAGAATGACCGGTGCCACGACCTTTGATTTGGCCGGCAACATAGACGGCGACTGTGAAAATTTTGTCGTGGTCGGGGCCTTCCTCATCGAGGACGCGGTAGGACGGCGTGGCACCATCGACATGCTGAGCAAGTTCCTGGAGGTAGGATTTCGGATCACGCCAACTGCCGTCGCGGAGAATCTGGTCGATTTTTACCAAGATATGTTTCGCAATAAAATCACGGGCAGCGTCGTAGCCTTGATCGAGATAGATAGCGCCAATGACAGCCTCGAAGCAGTCAGCCAAAATCACAGCATGAGCACGGGAAGAGCCATGCTTTTCGCCTTTGGAGAGGCGAACGAGCGGGCCGTAGCCGAGTTCTTCGCCAGCAGCGCCGATACTTTCGGTGCGGACCAGCGCGGAACGCCAAGCGGTCATGATCCCCTCGGGCTCATTGTAGGTGCGATACAAAAAATCCGACGAAACCAACTCCAGCACGGCGTCACCGAGAAACTCGAGGCGTTCGTTGTGCTCTTTGGCGGTTTGCTTGTGCTCATTGACGTAACTGCGGTGAGTAAGCGCAGTAATCAGCAAATTAATATCATTAAATTCAAACCCAAGCTTTTCGCGAGCGAAATCTTGATATTCCTGAATTTGTTGTGGTGTCATAAATCTCCTTATAAACCTTGACGAATTTTGTTTTTGGCGACGAGCATGAGTTTTTCGATGTCTTCGTATTCGATAGCATCAAGCGCATCGTTGAATTTGAACCATTTGATGCCTTTCATCCACTGCTCCTTAGTGGGAATTTCGTGATCATCAAGAGCGCGGACAAGATAGATTTGGGTGGTCATGAGGACGAGTTTATTAATGCGGCGATATTGAAAATGAATTTTGCCGAGCCAAGTCAGGACTTCGATATGAAAAAGTCCTGCTTCTTCGCCGATTTCACGAATGGCGGTTTGTTTGGCGGTCTCGCCGGGTTCAATATGACCCTTCGGAATCGTCCAGCGATCTTTGGAATCCTGAATTAAAAGAATTTCGATGTCTTTTTGATCTTTGCTGGGTCGAAAAACAATGCCGCCAGCAGTGGGTTCGCGCACGATTTCTTGAATCGAAGGGCGCTTGAAAACTTTGGCCGTGACGCGAGCGAAAGTACTGGTGTGGTCGCGCTCGGAAGCGAGCGGTAAAGCCTCGGGGACTTTATAGCCGCGGTCGGAGTTTCCGGAAGTTGCAGCGAGATTTCGAGTATCTCGGCTTAGATTCCTGGAGTCTCGACCGGAATTGTTCGATTTTTCATGGGAATTGTTCGAGTCTTGGCAATAATTTTGAAAACCAGGACTAGACTGTGGCTGGTCAGCGTTATGCCCTACGTCAGCCCGAGAGTTATTTGCTTTCGACGACTTCGGTAGTTGCGGATTCGATGACCGGCTCGGCTCCTGATGCGGGCGCGGTTTCTGAGATAGTTTCAGTGACCGTTTCGCTGGTTGCGAGCGGTTCGTGCGATGCTTTTGTTTCATCAGTTTTCTCCTCGGAAGGGTTTTCAACTTCGTAAATCTTGCGATAGGCGGTGCCTAGGACGCCATTGATAAATTTGGAAGAGTTGTCGGAACCGAAGGCTTTAGCGAGTTCGACTGCTTCGTTGATGGCGACTTTGGGCGGCACAGTAGCAGAGGAAACAGCTAATTCATAAAGACCGATGCGCAAGATATTGCGGTCGATGGCAGCAATAGTACTGAGCGGCCACTCGGGAGCCATGGGCTGAAGTTCAGCATCAAGTTCTTTAAAACGCGCCGAAACATTGCGGGCAAGATCATAAACAAACTCAGTGTCACCGAGAGCCTTGGAATAAGGTTCGATGTTTTTTGCAACAATAGTATCGATATCGGCCGTAGCATCTCCAGCCTTGGTACGAAATTCATACTCGTATAAACTTTGTAAAACAATAATTCTACCTAAGTGCCGGTTACTAGCCATATACCTTCCCTTTTATTTAGATTTTTTAGTGACCTTCGTGGTCGTAGTCTTTTTAGCGCTGGACGCAGTTTTGGCGGCCTTTTTGGTGGCTTTGACACTGAGAGTGCGAGCCGGCTTAACGGTTTTGACTTTGACGTTTGGGGTCTTTTTTGCAGTTTCAAAAGCCCTGACTGGAGAGGTGCGATTCACGGCACGAGCCAGTTTCAAGCGTAAGTGGCTCCGGCGGAGACCAGTCTTACGAGGACTACTCTGTTTCTTAGGTTCAGGCATAATGCTCCTTTAATATAAAGATTCTTTAGGGGCATTTTATCATATTTTTTATTCTACGGCAAGAGGTTTTCTGGACGCATTTTGAATAATCATTTTCTGAGCGCATTATGCATAATCAGCATGCATAGGGGGGCAGCACTTATTGTAAAAAATAGAAAAATGCCCTATAATATGAATGTTACAAGTGGAACAAAGCACATTAGGAGGTTGCGAGGATGATGTTGACTGGCTACTTAGATACACGAAGCATTGTGCGGGCGAAGCTATTATTGCCAGTATATGGTAGGCAAATTGAGCAGGATAATCCGGATGGCCCTAGTATTGTCCTGGGGGCGGAAATGAGTTACGCCAATGAAAAGGCGCAAAATTTTTTGCGTAAGGCAACGAAACCATGCTTTGACGACTTGCGCCAGATATATAGGGAATTATCGCGGGAGGATTTGACTGAAATGCGTGAAGCTTTCGATAGGTCGGTACGGGTCTATGATAGGTTGATGGGACTAGAAAAAAGTCTTGCGAAAATTCCGAAGAGCGAACGGGCAGCAATAAAAACTATCAGACAAAAGATTGAGAATTGTCTGGATAAAGCAGAAGGAGCCAAACTAGCTTTAAGAAGATCAACGTATGAAGTGGAGTATTGCGTGACTCAGATGCGTAGGTTTTTAGAAGCATATGGCGAGCTTTTACAGCATCTTGAGAACCACAGTAAGGAGCAGTATTTTAAGCGGTTATTCGCAAAATTAGAGGCGGAATGCAAGGACTATAAAAGCCATCCGATACTCGAGCTGGACGTACATCAGGAACGGTTAGAACTGTTGTGGAAGCTATATTAGCAAGCGCGATCGCGAGCGCGAGAAGAGGCAGCATCCGATGACGCGGGCTGACGCACTGGAGGCACTCTACATGGGCTGGTGGTAATTTAAGAGCGGGCTTTATAGGCTCGCTTTTCGCATCTCTAGGATGGTTTTAGTATAAATGAAAAACTGGCGACTTAGAGATGTCACCAGTTTCTAATGAAAATAAGTTGCGACCGCTTAATACTCGCCTCTGGGCATTTTTAACTCTGGCTCGGACTTTAATCCTTGGTTTGAGTATTCAGCTCCTGGCGCGAGCAGGTTAGTTACAGCTCTCAGCGATTCAGTCTTCGCTTTGGGCGTTTAGACCGGACCAAGCGAATTAATCATTGTTCTTAGTCTTCACTTTTAGTCGTTTTTAGAGCAATGACCAAGCCGATGGCTGCAACTACAACCAAAACAACAACTCCTACGGCCGGAGAAATGCCTCCGGGCGACGGGGAGTTCTGACCGTTTGGTGCAAGCTGAAAGCCCTGGGAAACTCTCTCTTTCGCTTCGGACTCCCGACGAGCAGCCTCAGATTCAGCCGCGGCGCGAGATTCCTGCTCAGACTCAACGATGGCGTCAAGTTTGGCGAATGGATCAACCAAAGGCTCAGCGGTCGTCGGTTCAGTTTTGGTCTCCGAACTGTCGCTGGAATCGGCGCTAGCTATTAGTTCAGGCCGATTTGCGGCTTCGGCGGATTTAGCCGCCTCGTTTTGGACTGCGACGGTTTCGCTAGTAGCCTCAGATTCAAGAGCCTGAGCTGGTACCGGATTCCTGGACGCGTCCAGCAGAGCGGACTGGTCGTTCTGACCAGCGGATGCTTCAGACTGATCGGACTGGTCAGTAGAGACTGCGGGCTGATCCGAAGGAGTTTGGCCGGTCTGCCCATTAAACCAATCGAAAAACTCATCTTCAGAACGCTCGCGATAGTCCGAAATTCCCTGGCGGGCGTCGTTCAGCTTCTCCTGGGCGTGATCGATGACCACAGGAGCCTGCTCTTTAACCTTATCCATGAGTGGCGGCAGGTTTTCCTGACCCCAATCAATAGCCTGAGAGCCCTTTTCCTTGCCCCAGTTTAGCAGATCCGATCCCTTATCCTTCAGGTAACTGCCGGCAGCCGGCGCGTTCTCCTTGACGCGGTCAAGGAATGAGTCGTCACTAGCGGCATAGGCTGAGCCACTAGTCAATCCGAGAACAGCGACAAGCGTCACTAACACTAGAGTCGTGCGGTAAAATTTATTTTTGAGCATATTATCCCTCCTTTTTGCTCAAAATTACTAGGTACGGAGGCGGGCTGCGAAGAGATTTCAGAGGTGAGCCTCAAAAATCTACCAAAATCAGCCGCAGACTGCCTGTCTCCCCATTGTATCACACTTTATCGAATTTGTCAATACTTATTTATAATCTCTGGCGATTTCACAACCTAAGAGACTACGATATTGATCAGTTTAGCATTTTTAGGAATAATCACTTTGCGAATCGTGTGGTCGGCAGTGTGTTTCTGAACATTAACATCAGCCAAGGCGAGCTCCTCTAACTTCTTCGTGTCATCGAGAGACTCGACAGGAACCTGGAGGTGAGAACGCAACTTGCCATTGACCTGAACAACAACTTCAACCTCGTCGGCAGTGAGATATTTTTCGTCCCAGGTCGGCCAGACGTCATCAGAATCGAGATGCTCGAGCATTTCGCTAGCAAGATGAGGCGCAAAGGGTTTGAGGAGTTTTGCGAGAGCGACCAGATCATCACGGCTTGCGCCAACCTTATACAATTCATTGACATATTCCATGAGGCTGGCGACGGCGGTGTTGAAGCTGCTGCGATGGAGATCATCGGTGACTTTTTTGATGGTTTTGTGACGCAAGACAACATTGCCCGGAGTGTCACCATTCTCCTCGGGACACGCGGTCGCGTCAGCCCGCCGTTGCGGGTGCCGCGCCGCTTCGTTCTCGGCCGTAGCCTCCGAAGATTCCCGAGCAGAAGGTGACACTC
Source organism: uncultured Candidatus Saccharibacteria bacterium (assembly GCA_964485445.1). GTDB lineage: Bacteria > Patescibacteriota > Saccharimonadia > Saccharimonadales > Saccharimonadaceae > Nanosyncoccus. The sequence continues at coordinate 7,256 of CAZAJJ010000009.1, forward strand.
CGGCACTAATCCCCTGCGACACATCACCGTCACAAGCAGATTGCGAATTCTCGCCAGCCACCCCTTCTTGCGTCACGCAACCTTCGCATGAGCCACCAATTTCTTTCTGCGCATCACCGCCGGCGCTGAAGCATAGCGCCCAGCAACGATTCAGGAACCGATAAACTCCGCCGATTGCTTCGGTGTTCCAGGCGGCGTCTTGGTCGTAGGGGCCGATGAACATTTCGTAAGTACGGAGAGTGTCAGCGCCGTAACCGCTTTCGATGACTTCGAGCGGGTCGATGACGTTACCCTTGCTCTTACTCATTTTCTTGCCGTCGGGCGCGTTAATATAGCCATTATAAAGCAGTTTCTTGATAGGTTCGCGGAAAGGTAGCAGGCCTTGATCGGCAAAGAATTTGCACCAAAAGCGAACATATAAAAGATGTGCAACAGCATGATCGCCACCAACGTAAATATCGGTGGGCGCCCAATATTTAATCGCTTCTGGATCCCAAGCAGCCTGGCTGTCGTGTGGGCTGACATAGCGCCAGAGATACCAACTTGAGCAAGCATAACCATCAAGAGTATCAGTCTCGCGAGTACATTCGATGTCGTTGCCGTTTTCATCTTTCAAAGTAACCTTCAGCCAATCCTCAGCCTTAGCGAGAGGCGAACGACCGGAATCGTCGGGCTGATAATCGGTCACTTCGGGATGAACAACCGGGAGTTGATCTTCGGGGATCGGGCGTGGATTACCTTCTTTGTCATAAGCAATGGGAATCGGGCAACCCCAGTAACGCTGACGCGAAATCAGCCAGTCACGCATGCGATAGGTAACCTTAGGATGACCAATACCACGCTCTTCGAGCCAAGCGACAATCTGTTCGCGAGCGTCTTCGCTACGAGTGCCGTTGAACTGCTCGGAATTAACTAAAATTCCCTCGCCGTGATAGCAGCGCTCGGAATCGTCGCTCTCCTCCGGCTTCTCGACTACTTCGATAATCGGCAAATCAAACTTCTCGGCAAATTCGAAATCACGTTCGTCGTGAGCGGGGACAGCCATGATAGCACCGGTGCCGTAACCCATTAAAACATAATCCGAAACCCAAATCGGCATTTTGGCGCCACTGGCGGGATTAATGGCGTAGCTGCCGGTGAAAACGCCGGTTTTTTCCTTGTTTTCTTGGCGCTCGATTTCGGATTTTTTCAGGGCGTCAGAGCAATACTGCTCAACCTTTTCGCGAGTGTCGTCATTAACTAAATCCTTAATCAGGGGATGCTCGGGAGCCAACACTAAGAAGGTGGCGCCAAAGAGGGTGTCGGGGCGAGTGGTGAAAACTCGAATCATCCCATCGGAGACGATAGTCTCCTCCTCGGAACTTGACTTCCTCGCGCCCGCCGTCGCGGGGCTCGTCGTCAAAGACGCTCCCGTTGTCGCTAGATGTTCCGCGGAGGAGTCTTCGTCTCCACCGTGGTAATCCGAGATTTCAAAGCCGATCTCGGCGCCGACGCTGCGGCCAATCCAGTTCTTTTGCATGGTTTTAATCTTTTCGGGCCATTCAAGGGCGTCGATTCCGTCAAGGAGTTCGTCGGCGTAGTCGGTAATCTTGAAGAACCATTGCTTCATTTTTTTCTTTTCAACTTCGTGACCGCAGCGCCAGCATTTACCATTTTCGACTTGTTCGTTGGCGAGCACGGTTTTATCGACGGGACACCACCATTGATACGACTCTTTTTGATAGGCTAAACCGGCTTCGTAAAGTTTCAGGAAGCACCACTGGGTCCATTTGTAATATTCAGGGCTTGAGGTATTAATTTCGCGGCTCCAGTCAATAGCGTAACCGAGTTTTTTGGCTTGCTTGCGGAAATTAGCAATGTTCGTCGCGGTAGCACTCTGGGGCGAAATGCCGGTTTTGATGGCGTAATTTTCGGCAGGAAGGCCAAAAGTATCATAACCGAAGGGGCGCAGGACGTTCATTTCTTGCTGAGTATAAAAACGTGTCAAGACATCGACAATGGTAAAATTGCGAACATGACCGACATGAAGACCAGCGCCAGAAGGGTAAGGAAACATCTCGGCTAGGTACATTTTGGGTTTTGATTCATCAATGAGGCCGGCAGTAAAAGCATGAGTCTCGTCCCAAATTTTTTGCCATTTTTGTTCAATTTTCAGCGGGTCATATCTTTCCATAGTATATATTATAGCATGATTAGAGGTAAAAACGAGAAATAAGATCAGGCCATGTTATGCTTGAGGACGAGAAACTAGTAGTTTTTCGTCCAAAGAGCGGCTTTAGGGAAAAAGCCGCTTGTCTAGGTGGTTAAAATTTGGGTGGTGCCCGAAATGGGATTTGAACCCATATGGATTTCTCCATTCGATTTTAAGTCGAACGCGTATACCAATTCCGCCATTCGGGCAGAAGAATGAACAATTCTGAGATCGGCCAAAAAGATGATCACAAATGTTCTGAGGTAATTATAGCATAAAATAACGAAATATAAGGAAAGTTGCGATAGATTACTCTGAATCTTAGCGGCAAACCACTTCCCCGTCTTCCGTAAAACGAGTCCGGAGGACTGGACATTGATCTAGGGTGAGGAGCCGGTCGGCTAGTTCCCTGATCTCTGGTTCGCGGAGCAACTCAGCCCTCCAGGCTTCGGGGATAGCCTCATACCCATAGTAGCCGCCGGCGAGTTGGCCGTAAATCGCGCCATTAGTGTCGGTATCACCGCCGAGTTTGATGACGGCGCGAAGGCCGCTCTCAAAGTCAGAGAAATTACGTAAGCCCCAGACGGCGATCGTTAAAGCATCAACCACATAGCCGCCTAAATCTTCGAGATAAGCCTGATTCGATTTGACGCTGCCGGCGAGCACGCGAGACGAAATATCATCATAAACTGCACTAGTACTAAACTGCTCGACATGGATAATTCTCTCCTTGTCACCCAACTCTACGGCTTGGCGCAACAGGGCGGCAAAAACTTCGGCTCCGGCCTCGGCTTCCCAGGAATAATGGGTTTCGCGGGCGGAAAATTGGGCGAGTTTGACGGTTTCGGAGATGGGACAGCGCAGCGTAGCGATGACGACCGGCGCAAGGCGCATAAGCGTGCCATTGCCGGCGCGATCGGAACGCCCGTCAAAATTGTCAATAATCGGCTCACGTTGAAAGCGATCAATTGCATCGCGAGTTTGGATACCAACGTCACCAGCAGGCTGATTATCATAACTACAATAGCCCTCATCAACCCAGCGTTGATACTTAGTCATTACGTCGTATGAATCATAGCCGTGACGCTCCAGCAAACTATGTGCTAGACAGAGCGCCATCGAAGTATCGTCAGTCCAAGCGCCCTTAGGCCACATACCATCATAAAAGGCGATTCTCTCGTCAGTAACGTCAGTATGATCCGTAATGGTAAATTCGAGATTAGCGCCAAGGGCATCGCCAATGGCTAGACCAACGAGAAGCCCGCGTGCTCGATCGATCAAACCCCGTGAGGATGGCGAATTTGGCATTATGACTAATCAGTTTTCTTTTTAAAATAAGCCTTGCCAAGACCGCAGAGAGGACATTTGAAATCATCCGGAACTTCGTCGCCATAATAAACATAGCCACAAGCCGTACAAACCCAAGCGGTTTTCTGGCGCTCGGTCGAAACAGCGACTAAAACAGATTTGTGCTCTTGATAATAATCATAGGTCATAGGCTCGGCGTCCGGTTCGAGTAGATCACCGGAAATGAGTTTGCCAAGGAAAATTGTATGGGTATCGTTGTCGATAGCGTCGATTTTCTCGAGAACCATATGGCCGATAGTACCCTTGACGACCGGAATGCCAGAAATTTCGGCGGTTTCGCAACAGGTAAATTTATCGACGTCACGCGAAGACTTAAAGCCGAAGGTCTGGATAAGTTCAGGATCAACATCCTGACCAAGCACTGACAGGGCGAAAGTTGAGGCGGAACTCAGCAGTTTGTGAGAATGATTTGTCTTCGCGACAGAGACAGCCACGAGCGGGGCGTCGTCTTTACTCCCGGCGCGCATGACAGCATCGACTAGACAGCCGCCGCCTTTGGTGGTGAGAATATAGACGCCTTGAGTGATTTTATGGGTGATTTTCGTGGCTTTCATGGTACCTCCGTTACTCTGTATTATTATATTGTAGCATATATCTCACAAAAAAAGGGTTACTTTTTCGGAGAGGATATGATATACTTTTAGTATATGGTTCTGTAGCTCAGTTGGTAGAGCAGAGGCCTGAAGAGCCTTGTGTCACTGGTTCAAGTCCAGTCGGAACCACCACATTTCAAGTTAAAAAGGGCTAATTTGAAAGTTCTATCGTCGCTCACTCGTCCAGAAGACGCGTTTCGCTAGGTAGAATTCAAATTAGCCTCTTTTTATTCTTGAAATTAACTCAGGCAGAGGTCTGAAGAGCCTTGTGTCACTGGTACTGAAAGTCTAAAGATTTCCAGAATAGGCGGCAATAATTAATAAGACATAAAAATCCCCCCGCCAGTTGCCCAGCGAGGGTAATAATGGGGATCGCTAGATCGCCCAGGAGGCGAGTTCGTCCCAGATTTCGTCGATGTCATAAAACTTTCCGGACCGAACGGGCTTCTTTGCCATCACTTTGGCAATACGCAAAACATCGTGCGCCAATTCGTCGAAGCCGATCGTACGACAATGAACTTTCTCCATAAAGAGGTTGGTAGGCGACTCGTTTCTACGGACTTGAAATTCCCAATCGCAAATCAAGTTACCAGAAGCATAATTAGCGGATGAATGAACCTGAACTAAACGACCGGTTGCTTCCCGAACGCGACGGCATAAGACCTTCGACGTTTCACTAGGCAGTTCGTAGTTTCCATATTACCCCTCCTCTTCAACTACAATGAGATAATCTAATCCGTCAGCGGTTGGCGGAGAGTCCAGTAAGGACTGCACTTGCTTTTTAAGTGGCGAATCGATCACTGTTGGCGTGGCCCCATCAAATGATGACTCTGGCAGATTACACTTCGCATACATTCCGACGACGGTTCTGGCGCCTAAGCTTCTTAGCGCCTGCACAACTTCATGCCTCTCGGAATGATCCAAGGAGGATCCGCCAGACATTACGGTTAGAACACTGCGCCCCTCACTGAGAGGATGCTTGGCCGCCCGCAGGCTCAAACTACCTTTGCCGCCGTACCCAGTCGCGAGATTCGGAATCTGCTCGACGCAGTTCATATAGGCCTCGTCTTTAGTATCGCAATCGGCACCGAAGAGCACGATGGCAACCGGCTGAGCCATTTCCTCCCTAATCTTGCTAAAGGTTCGCTCAGGTGTGCTTATCCTTCTAGTTTCGTATTTCATATTAACCCCTCCTATATTTTTTGGAAATAGTAGATACTGGTTCATTTTAGCATATAATACCAACTTCGTCAATGGCGGAGGGGTCGGAGATTCGGAGGATTATGAGCTTTATGCTATAATATTTTTATGAAGTTGCCGGAAGAAGAGCTGATTGATAAATATTTAAGCGGAGAGATAATTGACCTCTGTGAATATGATGGTCTGGCAATGGAGAAATTTCGGGAATTCTTAGGTGATGAGGAGGAATAGGGGGCTAAAACCGGAAAACTTCCCAAAATGACGGAAAATAGCCGAGATTTAGCCGGAAATGGCGGAAGAAGCTGAAATTTGGTCAAAAATCGCGAAAAAGCGGCTGGAATATTGACTTTTTTAGAGATGTGTGATATAATGGAGGGATAGGGGCTATATTTTTATGGCCAGAACATTGAGAAATTGGTTTTTGCAAAGGAGGGTGCGAAATGGCAGTTGAAGCGAGAACAGTGGAACTGGTAACAGAGACGAAGAAGACGGAGGTGGCGGAAATGACTGAGATGGAAGAAAAAATGAAAGAGCGGAAGTTGAACGGGATACTGGCGATTTGCGAGATGCAATCGCTGATAGATCAGGGAAAATGGCTGATGGCCGCGAAGGGATCTTTTCCGAAAGGTACGCCGCAGAGCGAGGACGGCGAGCGTCTTATGGCAACCTGGAAGGATCCGCAGCTGAAGGATATGATTACAGAAGAGCTCAGGAAAGGCGACGGGTTTGCCCAGAGAACGCTGGAGGCATTAGACGAGAATTTACAGAGGGACTACGACAGAACAGTCCAGCAGCTGAATTTTGCGAATTATGTTCTGACACTGGCGCAGATACGGCAGAGACTGCCGGAAAATTTAGAGAAACTGCAGGCAACCTGCAAGATTTTCGACTCGATGGTCGGTATGCTCGACGCGTTCCTGAAGCTGACGATGGCCGAGAGTACGGAAGCGATTCGAGAAAGAGTGCGCGGATATCAGACCTTATTACGGAATCACCGAGAAACAGCGCAAGAGTTACGCGGACTGGTGATGCTGGGCGAGGACGTGAAACCGATGCTGGGAGCTGAGTTGCAGAAATGGCTATCATTAATCGACATACTGGAGGTGCGAGAACGGTTACTGCAGGGGCAGGCGCCAATTCAGGCGTGCGTGCGCGAAGTGTCGGTCGATGAGCTGGAGTTGCCGGACTGGACGCGGAAAACTCAGTCTAGTCTGGAATATAACCTACGGGAAGCACTGAAACTTTATGCTCGGACCTGCAGTAAATGCGGAACTTATAGCAATACACAGGCGATTCTGACGTGTCTGGAAGACGATCTGAGAAGCGCACGCGAGAGATGGGAGGGGCAGAATCATGGAATTGAGTGAAAGAAAAATAGATGAGCCAAAGGATCCGAAGGAGGTACGCTGGGAGAAGTGGCTGAATATTTGTAACCGGTTTGGGCCATATTTGTTAGATTGGGATCTGGGATATCTCATAGGATTTACCCTAATCCGTTATGTAGTTGTCGAGGGACTACTGTTCGGGCGTCCGGTTACGGCGGTGATTCAGATTGGCGCATGCGTTTTTATCTATAAGGTATTATACGGAGCGATGGGGCGTATGATTCAGCGGTTTGCTCAAGAGACGCAGGTAGCTCTGCAACCAGCAAAACGCGAATGGAAACCGGGGATATTGATTATTGTCGGGATGATAATTGGCGTTCTCTGGTCGCTAAATGATTATACCTTGCGATCGATGATCGGTTATTTGCTGGAATTTTTAGGGCAGATTCCGGGATACATGTTTCTCGCTGGCTTCTGGTCGCTATATGCAATGAAGCCGAGTGCAGAAAGACCCTGAGCAAAAAACGAAATCTAAATCGGGGAGAATTCCCGAGATGAAAGAGGCTACGCGAAAGCGTGGCCTTTTTAATATGAATTTTAAGATTTGCAAGTTTTACTGGGCAAGGGTTGATGTTATAATATAAGATAAGATGAGACTTATACTAGTATTACACAATATTCGGTCAGTTTATAATGTAGGGGCGATTTTGCGAACGGCGGAGGGGCTGGGAGTGGAAAAGGTAATCTATTCGGGATATACGCCGAGTTTTCATAATCCGGAGAGTTTGCCGCACGTGCGGGAGAAATTGGATCGGCAAATCGCGAAGGCGGCGCTGGGCGCGGAGGAGATGGTGGCGCAGGAGAAAATCGGAGCGTTCGTTCCCTGGCTGGAGAGGCAGCGAGAGGCGGGATGGCGGATTATGGGGCTCGAAAATAATTTGACCGGAGAAGAGGAAAAGCGAAAAGTGACGCTGGGGCAAACAAAGATAGGGCAGGAGCAGCCGGTGGTTTTGATTTTGGGCGAGGAAGTAGCGGGAATTCCGCAGGAAATTCGGGATGTCGTCGAAACTTTCGTGGAGATTCCGATGCGGGGGCGCAAGGAGTCGTTTAATGTTTCGGTGGCGACGGGGATTGCGGCGTGGGGACTGATGAATGAAGGCTTATGATATTTAAGGAGCGAGATTGGACTTATGGGAAGTTTTTGAGAGGGAGGCTAGAGCGTTGTTGAATGAAAAAGCTCCCACAGATGGGGAGCTAAGGTACTAGGCGAAAAACTTTTTAGAGTTCTTGGTCTAGAGTTGTTTTTGCTGGCGACCAGCGCAGAAAGCATACTTAAAGCTTTTTGGATTTTGCTTAAGGTTGTTTTTGCTGACAGCCGGCGTTCTTATACCAGTCGTAACCACAGGAACCAGGATGAATACCCACTAAACGCAAGAAGCCACCCTTCAGGTCGCGATTCTCGGGAGTGGCATGAAGAGGAGACCAACTGGTCCATTTCCTCAAGATTTCCTCCTCGAGCGCACTCAGAGCCTCGACCACTTCGAAATTAATACGCGGGGCGTAATCGCGGTAGTGGCTATCGAGCCAGTGATCGTCGCAACTGCTGTCGAGCCAGAGTTCTTGACCTCGCAGATCATAAACTCGCACCACAAAGCGATGCTGAAGTTCAGGACTCGGGCCCTTGCGATACCACTGAGCAATCACGTCGGTTACGCTCAGTCTGGCGTAACGGGCGCAGACCTCGCGAAAATCACCGTCGTAGCCGGAAAGACTGATTTTGCGCTCCATAGTTTTCTGGGGTGCGCGAACTTGCCCGTAAGTATTAAAGACGACGGAACGACAAGCGTCGAGCGGCGCGTCGCAAGTTACCAGTTCAACAACGCCGCCAAGATGCATGGTTTTTGGGTGGGGCGGAGACTTTTTACTCCGAGCACCACCGATTTTGTTCCAAAGTGCTGCTGTCATGTCATGTACCTCCTTTCATGATCAGGAGTAAAAAGCCAAAGTTTAGCCAATTACTGCTGGCCACGAAAAGAAAGTTAGCGGGAATATGCCAAGGGCACAGCCGTGACATAACTTATAAAAAGTAATAGGTTAAAAGTACTGAGGCACAACCCTCTCTTTTCATTGTAGCACACCTTAAGCATTTTGTCAATGAATTTAGGGGATTTTAAGCGATTTTCGGGGGATTTTGGAAAATTTCGGTGCAATTCTGGGTTTTGAGTTTTTTTTTGGGGGGGTTGGAGATTTTTGATCTTTTGAACAAGAATCCAGGAATCTTAGCTACTTAATCAATTTATCATCCTCGGCGAGAGGCTGGATGCCGGACTCGGCGCTGGAAAACCCATCATAGAAATTAGTCTTAATAGGAGGATGGCCGATTTTATTAGCAGCCTTGACAATCTCATGAATATCGTCGGTAATTTTGTAGATTTTAAGGTCAGATTTCGAGAGGAGCCCAAGTGGAAGCATTTTGGTAGCATAAAACTTATCCAGTGGGCGCCAAAAACTTTTGCCGAAAAGGAAAATTGGCATTTTGGGCATCTTCCCTTCCTGCATGAGGATAGAGATCTCAGTGAGTTCGTCCATAGTGCCGAGGCCGCCGGGAAAAGCGACATAAACTTTGCCAGACATAGCAAGCATAACCTTGCGGGCGAAGAAATATTGAAACTGGAGCGAGTCGGTCAAATAGGGATTCGGGTACTGTTCGTGACGTAGAGTGATATTTAGGCCAATACTACGACCACCATACTCGAAAGCACCTTGGTTCGCGGCTTCCATAATACCAGGACCACCGCCGGTAATGACAGCATGACCGTTTTGGGCGAGAAGTTGGCCGAGCTCGCGGGCTTTTTTGCAATATTTATTATCTTGAGGCAAGCGCGCGGAGCCGTAAATCGTCACGCCCTGAGGAAAAGTGCGAACGACTTTCAGGCCGCGCTCGAGGTCATTAGCATAAGCCTTCGCGCGAGCAACGTCGGCGGTTTCAAGTTGTTTGAGAATTTCTTCGTCTAGCATTTTGATCTTCCTTGATAGTGAGTTTGATTTTGGAGGCGAGTGCGGAAGTCAAGTTCGGTGACTTCTTGGATAGGCATGGGATGGAGGTCTTCTTGACCGGTAAGGAGGCCGGGTTTGGCGCCGTAATGACTAATGACGCTAGTAGCATTGGCGGAGGCGAATTCAAGGGCGGATTTGAAGGCCTGGTATTCAGCAGGGCGAACGGCGGGGGCGAGCGCGGCAGACTTCGCAGATTCAATACTACACTCAGAGACCTCAGACTGCTCCATTTTCTCCAGCTCAGCAGCATAGGAAGCGAGGAAGCCCGAGCCAAAGGCGTCGCCGACACCAGTAGCGTCACGGACTTTGACCTGTTCATAGACGCCGAGGCGCCAGGTGATTTGGTGGTCGGTGGCGATGGCACCCATGGAACCGTCGGTAATGATTACGACTCGACAATAATTCGCAAGGTGAGACAAAAGTTCAGTCAAAAGGACGCCAGGAACGATTTGACTAGCTTCGCGCTTATCAACCATCAAAATATCAACATATTCTAGCAGCGAGACAAAACGCGGAAGCTTCGCGAGTTCGGCGGAGCCGGGATGAAACATAACCCTGGCGCCAAGTTTTCGGGCCATTTTAAAGAAATTCTTGAGAGTATCCATATCACCTTGGCAGGTCGAGGCGTAGAGCCAATCCGGCGCAATCAGCTCGAGATCAGAGGCGGGTAAATTATTATACTTGCCAGAGGCGCCACGATAAGCCAGAAGCGTGCGATCACCTTTTTTAGCATCCAAAAGAATCACCGAGCAACCAGTGCCACCGCGAGTAAATTCGATAAAACTAGTATCAACATTTTCGGCATCTAGACAAGCTAGGACAGACTCGCCAGCAGTATCGTGAGATAAATTGCCGAGATAGATGCTTTCGTGACCATGGCGAGCAAAAGTCACAGCGGCGTTCGTGCCACCACCGCCAACTTCGTAGCGGACTTTGTCGATGTCGATTTTATCGCCGATGACCATTTTGCTGAAAATTGAACTACCAGCCACCTCGGCGCCCGCAAAATCATCGCGATCAATGAGATAAATATCGGCGGTTGCGCTGCCAAGAGAAGCGATGCGAGCCATCTAGACCAGAACACCTTTCTTGTCGCACTCGGCGACCAAAGATTGGTACATGGCGGCGGGGTCAGCGGCGCTGGTAATAGCGCTACCAACATTCAAAACGTCGATGTCAGCATGAGCGAGGGCGCGAATATTACTGAGGTTAATGCCGCCATCCCAGCCAATTTCAATCTCGGGCTTGATTGCGCGAATCAGGGGGACTTTTTCGGTCTGCATCATGTCGATCGCGCCACCTTGACGACCGAGCGCTCCAGCGAAGATCATAGCGTGATCGACAGAGGTTAGTAAATTCTGGACGCGGCCGGGGAAAGTGGTTTTGATGAGCGCGAGGCCAGTCTTGATCCCGGCGCTATGCAAACTGGCAAAAAACTGATCCAAATTGTCATCGACTTCAGCATGAACGATACAGAGAGAAGGTTTGAGGCTTAAGATCGTCTGGAGGTGTTCGCTGGGGCGCACCATCATGAGGTGTAAATCAATAGTCGCGCCCTCCGGGAAAGTCATATTAGTCAGCGGAACGGTATTGGTCGGCGCAAAAGTACCATCAGAAACATCAACCTGGATGCGTTTAGAAAATTGACTGAAGTTTGTGAGGTTGGTTTGGAAAGTTGAGGGGTTGTCGGTCGTAATTGTGGGGACAACTACCGGCATGAATTATTCCTCCTCTTCGTCCTGATTAGTCATCTGGGGTAAATTAGCATCCAAGCGACGAATGCGGCGCAAATAGCGCTCTTCTTCGGAAGGCTGGGTGTGACAGAAAGTTTTAACGAGATGTTCCATGTCATCAACGCTCAAACTATCAGCACCGAGACAAATCACGTTAGCATGATCTTCCTTGCGGCCAGCAATGACATCTTCTTCGGAAGTGGCGCGGATGGCACGGATACCCTTGGCCCGGTTAGCCTGCATACAGACGCCGTGGGCTGAGCCGCAGACTAGGACACCGAAACTATTATCATGTTCCAAGACGGCCTGAATAACGGCAAGGGCGGGATCGTTGAAATCATCGTCTTTTTGGTAATCGAGATTGCCGAGATCTTCAACGATTACGTTCTCGTGGCAATCACGCAACATCTCAAAAAGTTCTTCTTTTTTGGCGAAACCACGATGATCGGCTCCTAAATAAATATGATATTCTGGCATTTTATATCTCCCTTCCAAAATCAACTGATAATTCTACGAGGCGATTCGAGTAGCCCCACTCATTATCGTACCAAGCGATCACTTTGACAAGTGTGCCGCCGACGACATCGGTGAGCGAGAGGTCGATCACGGCGGAATGTGAGTTGCCGCGAAAATCGGTACTGACGAGTTGGTCGTGCGTAACGTCGAGGATGCCTTCGTAGTAAGGCTCCTTGGCGGCTTTTTCGAAAATGGTGTTTATCTCATCGACTGAGGTCTCGCGTTTCAGGACCGCGGTAATGTCAGCAAGCGAAACAACGAGACTAGGAACACGGACAGAGAGCCCGGTGAAGCGATCCTCGAGGCTGGGAATAGTCAGAGCGGTCGTCTTCGAGGCGCCGGTCGTAGTCGGGACGATATTGACTCCGGCGGCGCGAGCCTCGCGGAGGTCTTTAGCAGCGTCGTCTTGGAGTTTTTGGGAGGCAGTATAAGAATGGACTGTAGTCATCATGGCCTTGTCGATGCCAAAATTATCCTCGAGGATTTTCATAACTGGAGCGATACAGTTTGTCGTACAACTGGCGCAAGAAAGAATGTCGTCGTCGGCGGTAACTACTTCTTCATTGACGCCCAGCACGACGGTTTTAGCGCCAGGGCCTTTCGCCGGGGCAGAGATAATAACCTTGCGGGCGCCGGCCTTGAGATGAGCCTTGGCGTCGGCCGGAGCGCAAAACTTGCCGGTACATTCCATAACCGCGTCGATTTTCAGTTTGTCCCAGGGCAGACGAATCGGATCCGGCTCACTCAGGAAGAGAATCTTGACGCCATCGACAATAATATGTTTGTCATCATAACTGACTTCGTGATCGTAGATCCCATAAGCGGAGTCGTATTTCAGCAAATGGGCAAAGGTAGCAGCGTCGCCCAGACTATTGACTGCGATCACTTCAGCATCACGGCGTTCAAAAGCAATCTTGAACGCACATCGTCCAATCCTGCCGAACCCATTGATTGCTAACCTGACCATGAATTTACCTCCTAGTTTTCTTGATTTTAATTATATAGGAAAAATAGAAATTAGAAAAGCATTGACTTTTTCTAGGATGTGTGCTATAATGGAAAGACAGGGGTATATTGTATTCATTTCGAGGAGTCTCCAGGGGTGGCTGGAGATTTTTTGGATTTTAGCACTTTTTGGCTAGGTGTTTTGATTAGAGATTTGGCGAGAATTACAGCCGCCTGACTGAGGGCTTGGGGATTTTTCAGGTTTTAATCAAAATAATTAACAGATAAGCCGACAATTCTAGTAAAAAATGATTGACTGCGAAATCGTTGTGCTATAATGGAAGGCAGAAGATGGGAGAGGTGGAATTGCCCTAGATTTAATAATTTTATTTGACGGAGAGGCTGCTACACATGAGCGAAATACACGAAACGGATGATGAGTTGAAGGTGCGACTAACTGAAGAAAATAGGTTACTAAAAAACGAGAACTGGGAGCTGAAGCATAAGTTGGGGGCGAAGCGCTATAAATTGATTGATAAGGCGGTGGATGAGACTTATGGGGTGCTGCGGCGCGTAGTGAGGCACGGGGGAGTTCCCGCCAGTGGAACGGAAGAGGCGGCCGAGAAAACGCCAAAGCGACGGAAATTCACAAAGGGGCGAGTCGATGTGGTGGCGTATAATTTTTATGATTGGGACGGGCGGGGGAGATATTTTGGGGGTGCAGAGCGGTATATTTTTGATTTGTCACTGCTACTGCAGGAGATGGGATATAATGTAACTTTGTGGCAGGGGGCGAATTATAGTTTTGAGAAAACTTGGCGAGGGGTGAAAATTCGCGGGATTAAGGCCGTGAAAGAGGATTTTTATGCGCTGTCAGAAATTTATAACCGAGAATGTCAAGAGACGGAATTTATCGTAGCGACGTCGCTGGAACTCGCGGCAGCAATTACGAGTGCGCCGTGCATCGCGATTAACCACGGGGTGAATTTTGACAAACCTTGGCAGACGGCGGAGAATTTTGATGTGTGGCGAACGGCGATTTTTATCGAGGGACTGAAACGGGCGCATGCGTGCGTAGCGGTGGATACGAACTTTATCAACTGGACAAGGACGATGGATTATGGGCTGGCGGATAAGTTGATTTATGTGCCGAATTATTATGATGAGGAAGTTTTCCAGGTGAAGCCGGCGCGGACGGAGGATGGTAAAATTATCTTCGTTTATCCGCGGAGGATTTATACGCCGCGAGGATACGATCTGGTAATTGAAGCATTCCGGGAAATTCTCGGCGATCATCCGGAGGTGATCGTGAGGTTCGTGGGGCAGGTGGATAGCGAGGAAGTCGGGGCGGACCTTGAGAAGTTTAAAGCGGAGTTTCCGGGGCAAGTTGAGGTGACGGAGTATCCGATCGAGGATGCATATAAAGCTTATGAAGATGTCGATGTAGTTTTGGTGCCGACGAGGTTTTCGGAAGGGACTTCGCTGTCTTGCATCGAGGCACAGGCTTCGGGGCTGCCAGTGATTACAACGACAATCGGCGGGTTGCCGAACCTCGTAATTGATCGCTATAACGGGAGGTTGATTGCGCCGAAGGCCGAGGAGCTAAAGAAAGTGGCGCTGGAATTGATCGAGCAACCAGAAGAGCGAAAGAGGCTGGGCAAGAATGCTCGAGAGGTGGCGAAAAATTCATTTACGAAAACGCTCTGGGAAGAGCGCTGGAAAGAGGCGATTCGGAATTTTGTAACCGAAATTGAGGCAGAAAAGGAGGTGAAATAAATGCGCGGACTGGTGATTAGTTGGGATTATTTACCGGGGAATTCTTCAGAGGCTTTGGTAACTTATAAATTGCTACGGAATTCCGGGTTTGAGTATGACGTTTTTACACGGAAGTCACACGGGACTTCGATGTATGATCGGCAGACCGATGAATCGGAGCTGAGTGCCAGCAATGTGACGACTTATTTTGCGGGGACGAACAATCCAAGCAAATGGATGAGCGAAGTGGTGCAGTTTTGTGAGCAGTACCGAGATAAATATGATTTTATTATGTCGCGAAGTATGCCGGCGGAGACGCACGCGGCGGCGGCACGAATTAAGGAATTGCATCCAGAAGTGTTTTGGATAGCGTCGTTTAGCGATCCGATGGTTAATTCCCCGTTCCTAAAGGTGCCGGCAAGATCGGAAAATCCGTGGAATCGAAAGAATTTATATAGCGGAGCGGAGGAACAGCCGACCGAAGAAGAGCGAAGGCTGGCGAAGAGATATAATCAGGCGCAGAAGGTGCTATGGGACGAGGAGCGCAAGCGGAAACTGCGCGATCTAGAGTTTTTTGAGCAAACTCATCGCGAGACTTTGGCGCAGGCAGATGTCGTGATTATGAATAATATATACGAGGCAAAGGCGGCGTTCATCGGGGATTTAGCGCAGTATAATACAAAGTGCGAGATTGTGCCACATGCGTTTGATTTGGAATTATACCCGAAAGCAAAGGAAAAGACGGACAAGAAAACTCATTTTGTCTATGTGGGACATCTAGACGAGACGCGCAACGCTAAGGCGGTGCTCGAGGCGATCAAGATGCTGAAAGAACGGAATCCGGAAGTAGCGGGGAGGCTGAGTTGTGATTTTTATGGACATATGGACACGGCGGAGAAGTTGAGGGTGTTGGACGAAGGGCTGACTGATGTCGTAAAAATACATCCGAATGTGGGTTACCAAGAGAGCCTAGGGATTATTGCGGGGGCAGATTATTTACTACTGATTGACGCTGATTTTAGCCGAGAGATGAGTGAATATGTTTTCTTCCCAGGGAAGTTGGTGGATTATTTGGGGTCGGGGCGGGAGATTTTGGCAGTCACGCAGGTGCGAGGAGCGACCAGAGATGTCATTGAAACCACAGGGGCAGGAAAAGCAGTGCGACATGAACCGGAAGAGATTTATCAGGCGATTTTGGAATGGATGAGCGGAGAGCACGAGAAGGGGGTGCGCAACGAAGAGGCGATTCGGGAATATGACGCCAAAGAAGTGGCACAGAATTTTGACGAGATGGTGGCGCGAAGGATGCAGAAATAGATGGCAAAGAAAAAGGTCTTGGTAGTTTTCGGAACACGTCCAGAGGCGATTAAGATGGCGCCGGTGGTTCAGGAATTGAAGAGATATGAGGACGAGATAGAGACGATCGTGTGCGTGACGGCGCAACATCGCGAGATGCTGGATCAGGTACTGGAGGTGTTCGAACTGACACCGGATTATGATTTGGATATTTGCCGAGGGGGGCAAGCGCTCAGCGAAATTACGGCGAAGGTGTTGATGGGGATGGAGGAAATCCTGATTAAGGAGAGGCCGGATGTGGTTTTAGTGCATGGAGACACGACGACGGCGCTGGCAGCGGGAATGGCAGCGTTTTACCAGCAAGTGAAGATTGGGCATATCGAGGCAGGGCTGAGGACTTTTGATACGAAATCACCGTTTCCAGAGGAGATGAATCGGCAGACGATTGATGTCATCGCAGATTTTTTGTATGCGCCGACCAAGAAAGCGAAGGAGAATTTGGCGGGTACGAGAAATCAACGACAACGGATTTTTGTGACTGGGAACACGGCGATCGATGCGATGCAGACAACGATTAAGGCAGACTATTCGCATCCGGTGCTGGAGTGGGCGAAGAAGGACGGCGGGCGGCCGATTCTACTCACGGCACACCGGCGGGAGAATTTGGGCGAGCCGATGCGACGGATTTTTCACGGAATTCGGCGGATTTTGGAGAAATATCCGGAAGCGAAATTGATTTATCCGGTGCATTTAAATCCGAAGGTGCAGGAAGTGGCAGAAGAGGTGTTTGGCGATAGTAAGCAAGTGAAGTTGATTCAGCCGCTGGATGTACTAGATTTTCATAATTTTATGGCACAAGTGGAACTGATTTTGTCGGATAGTGGCGGAGTGCAGGAAGAGGCACCATCGCTAGGAAAGCCGGTTTTAGTACTGCGAGACACAACGGAACGACCGGAGGGCGTGGAGGCGGGGACACTGAAATTGGTGGGGACCGAGGAAGATGGAGTGTTTGAGGCGGCGGATGAACTGCTCAGCGATAGAAATGCGTACGAAAAGATGGCGCAAACCGCTAATCCTTACGGGGATGGTAAGGCGAGCCAGAGAATTGTAGGAAGCTTGCTGGGGGTGTTGGGGGAGTAATGGTTTTGGGGCGTATCGGTTGCCTTTTTAGCTAGAATACAGGGAAACCCGAGTGGGGCTCGATTTTTGCTTAGATTCTTGACTTTTTCTGAGATGTGTGATATAATGGGGGGATAGGGGTGTTCTGTGCTTGAAAGGGGGATAAGATGGCAAGGCAGAGATTTAATATTTTGGATACCGTGGGTGTGGCGACTTATGATGATAGTGATCCGGAAATGACGGCATTTATCTGGACAATGATTCAGCAACTGATAAAAAGTTGTCTCTGGGGCGTAAGAATGAAGCTGCTACCATACCAACTGATGATTTATGAACAGGATAACGCAAAATCGGAGGCAACTTGGGAAATTCGAATCGGTCAGGCAGGACGAGATTGGCTAAACTTTAGCAATCTAAAGGAGCTACACGAACTGAAAAGCAAGCAGAGGAAGGTTTTCTCGATTCAGGAAAACTATAACGCAGTGAATCAGGAAAAGCCGGAGCATAATTATGGTGGTAGGATTGTGGTTGGGCTACTGATTGATTGTCCAGGGACTGAGCAGATGACTGAAGATTGGCGAGAGCGGATGACTGAGCTCGGGCTTAATACGGTCTGGGCGGTGCTCGGCGAATACAAACGGCGGATCCATGAATATTACGGACGCGACTGGCGCACTTTTTATCTGGATGATATAAAGGTGGAGCCGGAGACCAGCGTTTTAAGACAAGATGATTAGCTACAGTGCGATGGAGACGATGCTTTGAGAAAAAGATGATTGATTGTGGCGGAACATATTAACAGCAGGACACCCAAACCTCCCCGAAATGGGGAGGTTTTTCATGGGTTAATTTTAGTCGTGATCCCCTGCTGGCCGATACTAGCTTATCGAAAAGACTGCATCAGCGACAACGGTTTTTAGTCGTGATTCCCTACCGGGTCGATACTTCTTGCGGTAATTGACTTTTTTCGCAAGAATCATGTCTAAGACTGGATATTTTAGGCAGCCCTAGATATTTTCAACAGTCGCACTAAGCAACTAGGCGCGAGCAAAATGCGCAAAGGCACGGTTGGCTTCGGCCATGCGGTGGCAGTCTTCCTTCTTTTTGAAGGCAGCACCGGTTTCGTTGTAGGCGTCGATAATCTCGAGCTCAAGACGCTTCGCATAAGGCATACCTTGGCGAGCGCGAGCAGCCTGAACGAGCCAAGAGAAGGCAAAATGTTGCTGGCGATGACCCTCGATTGGGAATGGAATTTGGTAGTTCGCGCCGCCAACACGGCGAGACTTCACCTCGAAATCTGGGCTAATGTTCGCGAGAGCCTTCTCGAAAACTGCGACTGGATCCTCGGAGCCAAGTTTCTTAGCAGCGCCTTCGAGAGCCTGATAAACAGCACACTCAGCGGCTTGTTTTTTGCCATTCAACATAGACTTATTAATCAAGCGCTGAACCAGCATGGACTGATATTTGCGATCTGGAGAAACTTTGCGTTGAAGAGATTTAGTAACTTTGCGTGGCATAATTATGCTCCCTTCTTAGCGCCGTACTTAGAACGGCCTTGCTTACGATTTTGGACACCCTGAAGGTCGAGCGTACCGCGGACGATGTGGTAACGGACACCCGGAAGATCAGGCACACGACCACCGCGGACGAGCACGACAGCGTGCTCCTGGAGGTTATGACCTTCCCCACCGATATAAGCCCAGACTTCCTGACCATTAGTCAAGCGAACACGAGCGACCTTACGCAGAGCGGAGTTCGGCTTTTTGGGGGTTTTAGTTGTCACTTTCAAGCAGACGCCGCGTTTGAGCGGAGCGGCTTGGTTATAACGCTTAGTTTTTAGAGTATTAACGATGGAACCTAACGCCGGGGCTTTGGATTTCTTGATAGCCTTTTGGCGAGGTTTGCGAATCAACTGATTAATAGTTGGCACAATAAATTTCCTCTTATTTTATAAACATTTGGCTTCTGCTTACAGCAATAACAGAGAGCCCGAAACTCTTTGCTTCATTATAGCGCAAATCTCGAAAAAAACAAGAGGTAAATGACAAAAAATTTGATTTTTAGTAGGAAATGTGGCAAAATGCGAGAAATCTATTGACAAAAATAAGCATGTGTGCTATAATGGAGATAGATGTCGTTTTAACATCAAAATTGCCGGGAGAACCGGGGTATATTGAAAGGAAGGAGCAGGAGAATGAGAGAATTGAGGAATTTGGTCAGGGAGTATGACCAGCTAAGAGACAAGTTTGCTGCAGTGAGCGGTCAGGAATGGGAGGACTTGACCGTATATCGAGTGCTAGATCGGGATTGGTGGCTGCTATTGGCGGCGTATATAGCATTTCTGGTTGCTGGCGTAACCTCAATGCTAATACCTGGAGTAATTCGAGTGGATCGCTCAATGCCGCTATGCATTATTGAAGTGACCATTCTGATGTCGATTTTCCTCCGGACTTCGTTTGGAAATGGAGAACGGGCAAGAAAATATCGCAAAAAGGCGAGAATTGTCCGCTGCTTCAGGCCGAAGAAATGGATTTCGGAAGTCGAAGCGGCCATTGACGTAATCTCTAACCCGGTGCGAAGGGTCGAGGAGAATCATGAATCCTGGGTTGAGAGAAAGGTCGAGGAGCTGAGAAAGACTCTGGAGGAGCTGAATCAGCCCCTGCAGGATAAACTCAGAGTGCGGATTGATGAGACTTGGGCAACGGAAAAGTGCATAGAGCGGCACAGATGTAACTGTGAGCGTTGTGTCAGCCTGAAGCGGGGCGAAACCCCGGCGGATTGCTGGCGTTCGCTGGAAGCCAGATCTTATTTCAAGATTACGCTTTGGGATGGAAGAGACCTGGGTTATGAGCCGATCATAAGAATCGACCATGATCTGAATTCCCAAAAAGATGACAATGAACAGAGCCGAAAGGTCTTCTTGCTTGAGACCAACGAAGATGGTTACAAATACGCAGTCAAGACTCTGACGAAGTGGAGTGCCGAAAGGTATGAAAAACAAATAATCAGACTCTTGACGAATGGCGGAGCGGAAGAGGCGCCGGTGAGCGGGCCGGTCTTTTAGGGTTCAAGTGTTAGACCTCTAGTTTTGCGCTTTAGGGTTCATGGTTTAGGATTCTGGCTTTAGGTTACCTAGGCTTATGGTTTAGGCTTTAGATTTCCCTGGACTTATGGGCTAGGGGTTTAGACTCTTAGCCTCCCTTGAGCATTTAGTTGCTCCACACAAAATCCCCGACATTTTCCGTCGGGGATTTTTGATGCTTTTGTGTTATCTGCTTGGATGTTTTGCCGAGAATCCAGCTTAAAAACGGGGATTTTTGATGCTTTTTAGACCAGAAATCGCGTTTAAGGCTATTTTAAGCCTTTTTGGAGGCCTTGGGCTTCTTAGCGCCGCTAGACGGCTCTTTGGGCTCAGAGGCGGCTTTTTTTGGCGCGAGAAGAGGCTGGTTGGTTGATATTTTCCAAGAATTCGAGGGTTTTGTCAATGGTCATGCGATTTTTGACGTCTTGGCGAACTTCGGGCTTGGACAGATTTTCGAGAGCCTCGGGGGCGTTTTTATAGACATCCTTTAGTTCGGCGATCTTTGCATCAACTTCTTCGTCAGAGGCAGAAATCTTCTCGTCGCGGGCCAAAACCTGCAAAACCAGTGAAGCCTTTACTCTAGCCTCAGCAAGATCTTTAGCGTCCTGATCCCATTCTTCGGCGGTCTTGCCAAGACGGTTCAGATATTGCTCGAAACTAAGACCGTGAGAAGCAGCGTTGCGAACAGCGTCGTCTTTAATATAACGAAGTTGGTCTTGAATCAGAAGATCCGGAGCAGAAACATTAGAGGCTTCGACCAGTTCCTGAACCAGGGCGTCGCGATATTTTTCGGTGGCGCGAGCGGCGTTTTGGGCGGCGAGATTTTTCTTGATATCGTCGCGGAGCTCTTTGATCGTGGCGAAATTACCACATTTTTTGGCTAATTCATCATCGGCGGCCGGCTTTACGACTTCATTGACTTGCTTGAGTAAGACTTCGAAAACGACAGGCTGGCCAGCGAGAGATTTTTCGTGATAATCTTTTGGAAAAGTAAGCTCAAGGTCAAACTTATCGCCGACATTATGACCGACAATTCCCTCTTCAAAGCCAGGAATGAACTGGCCGGAACCGAGGTCGAGATGGTAGTCTTTGGCGGTACCACCATCAAAAGCGACACCATCTTTTTTGCCAGTAAAATCAATAATCACTTCATCGCCAGAGGCGGCAGGTTTCTTGGCCACCTTTTTCTCAGCGTAGGCGGCGACGATATTATCGACGATTTCTTGAACATCCGCTTCGGTTGGTTCGACGACGTCTTTTTTAGCCTTGAGTTTCTTATAATTGCCAAGTTTAACATCGGAGAGAGTTTCAATTTCAACCGTAAATTCGGCAGTCTCGTCAGGGACATATTTCGTAACATTGACATTTTTAATGGCGAGAATGAGAAGTTGTTCCTTAGCCACGATTCCGGAAAGATTGCTACGGATGGCAATATCGAGGGCTTCGCTGGCAATATCGTTCGGAGAAAGGTGTTGCTCGATGACGGAAAGCGGAGCTTTGCCTTTGCGAAAGCCTTGGACATTAATATGCTGAGCAAGTTTCTTGACGGCTTCAGTGCGCGCGGGACGAAGGTCATCAGCATCAAGGATTACGTTAATCTCAACTTTAGTATCGGATTGTTTCTTGGTTGTAGTCTTCATGAGGTATATTATAGCATAGAATCTCAGTCAATGATACCCATTTGCTCACCGGTACGCAAGTAGCGCAGGATGTTTTGGGGCTCAGCACCGAGTTTGACATGAGGGTTGAAGATTCCGTGTGGGTCAAAAGTGTTTTTGATGGCGAGATAGAGTTCCTGCTCGGCGGGGAGAAGGTCGCGCAGGGCGACGCTCGGTTCGGAGAACTGGAGTTTGAGACGACCTTCAGGACTGCCGCCGGTAATTGAACCTTCGTGGCGAGAGACGAGATTAGAATATTGACGCAGAAAGCGGACGATTTGTTGGCGTCCAGCGAGGCTAGTGCAGTCCGTAGTAGGGCGGACGAAATAATTTGAGGACGAGAAAGAGCCATAGAGTGGCAGATCGCAGGCGAAAGTGGCTTCAAGAGTTTGGAGTTCGGCGATAAAATCAGCCAGATGATAGCTAGGAATATAAACATCGTCAAGGACCGGAATACGCTCGCCGCCAGCAGAATCGTTAAGGAAACTGGTCAGGGCAGTCTGGAACTCTTGGAAAGCGAAAGTATTGTCCGGAGTTTCTTCAACGGCGAAGGTGCCAATCGGCAGAGCAGCGATACATTGCTGGAGCTTTTTTATTGTGCGAGCCTTGCGGTCGCCAAAATTCACGAGGACAAGCCAGCCGGAGTCAAGATGATCGGCAAGCAAGTCGGGCTGATTGCCAAAAACAGCGGCAGACTGAATAATGCGCATATCAAAAATTTTCAGAGTGATCGGATCGAGATCGCGGACGAAATTGAGGAAATGCAGAGCACCATCCAGTTCCGGAAAGACGACGGCTAGGCGACGAGAATATGACGGCAACAACTCAACACGAAGGATGATATCAGTCACGACGCCAAGCGTACCTTGAGAAGCAAAAATGAGAGGTAGAAGATTGAAATTGTGAGTTTGACGAACACGGGTAATATTAGCATAGCCGGCAGTATCAAAGGGGCGCATGTTGCGGTTGATGACGACTTCGGCGTAGCGATCAAGGAGAGAGTCGATATCGCGATAAAGCGCACCCTCGAAAGAAGTGAGCGATTTTTTCTCATTTAGAGCGCGCAGGCTAAGGGGGGACAGTTGGACAACTTCACCACTAGCTACAACCATTTCAACACGCTCGACATAATGAAAAATGCCACCAAAATGCGCAAAGGCATCATCAGTAGGACAATTAGCGATCAAACCGCCGATAGTGGCACGAGGATTATACTCAACTGGTAAGCACAAACCATGAACACTAAGGGCGGTGTTAAGCTCGCCGAGTTTCAATCCGGGCTGAACTCGCACAAGCCGACCACGATGATCAATCTCTTCAAGTTGATTAAGGCGCTCGAGGGATAGAATAAGACCTTCACCGATAGCGGCACCGGTTTTATCAAGACCGCTACCACGAACGGTGATCGGTAGATCGAAGCCCTTAGCGGCCAGTTGGTTAGAAAAACGCACTAATTTGCAGATATCATGAGTATTTTCGGGGAGAGCGACGAGGCGTGGCATAATCTGCAGGACGGAGCGATCGGTCGAGTAGGCTTCACGGATCGTCGGGCGGTCAAAAATATTACCTAGAATATGCCGATTTAGATATTTAGCCAATTTACTCAATGGTCCCACCTACTTAACACTTATACTTAATATTAGCACAGCTTGAGCGAAATGTGAATGGTTTGCGGTAAGTTTTGGATATTTCAGGAGAAATGAGACAAAAGCAGTGATTTTTGGATTAATTACGGGCAGTGGGCAGTTTTTGGGCGAAGGTGAGGGTTTATGGTATAATATGTGTTATTATGAAACATTTTGGAAGTTTTGAGCCGAAAAAGTGCTGGGTGGGTGATCGCCAGAAAGTTTGCTATGCCACCCGAGAAGAGGCTGAAACGGCGGCACTAGTAGCGGAGCATGATTACCAGGCGCCGCGGCTTTCTGTATATAAATGCGAATTTGGCGATCATTGGCATTTGAGTTCTGCAAAACCGAAGACAAAAGACCGGTAACTATCTCGAGGGTGCCACCATGTGACGACCGGACTCTGCAGAACCGGAAGTAAAGTAGCCAGTATTGGGAGCCTTGGGGATGAGATAGGATGGGGGCGTGTAGTTCGGAAAACCTTCGGCAAGGGCGGGGGCGATCTGGAAGGGATAACGAGGAGCAGCGGAAGGCAGGGTAGCTGTAGTTTGATTACCGTTAGGCGAAGAAGGAGACGGGTTGGCGATTAATTGTCCAGGGTGATTTTGCGGCAAGTTGGGCCGAGAAGTTAAATAGGAGTCTTGATCGGAGTCTTGGCTAGAGTTTTGCCCAAAGTCTTGATTCGGGTTTTGGGTGGAATCTTGGGAGGAACTTTGAGAGGAGTCTTGGTCGAGATTAGTCTCTGGGCGAAGAGTGATAGTTTCAGGCGTGCCTTTGGTGTCACCTAAACAGGGAGTTAATTGAATTTCGGTAGTTTTTGTAACATCTTGGAGAATGAAGGAGAAGTCCGACTCGCGATCGATTAAACCATAAGGCATATCATTAATTGAGATAATGGCGCCGTCCAGAATACCAGAAGCATGGATTTTGAAACTAGACGAATCGAGAGAAGTAACTTGGACAGAGTCGAGACGGGGCCAGAGAGCGGGTGTAGAGGTAACTTCAAGGCGGGCAGACATGGTACTTTGATGGCCAGACTGATCGGAAACGCGCACCTGGATGAAGCCTGAAATTGGAGATGAATAACTTTTCGTCATGACTGGACCAGAGTCGAGATACTCAAAAGTCCCATCGGCATCGAGATCCCAGTCATAATGAAGGCTCGACGAAGACGCAGAATCAAGAGTCGTGGCCTGAGCATCAAAAGTAATGGACTGATGAACGAGACCTTGATATTCTTCGAGAGTGAGACTAACGAGCGGGCGCTGGCTAATTTCCGGGATTGCCAAATCGATTTGGTCAATCGTGTAGGCTCGGCCATTGGTCGCTTGAGCTATTTTCGAATTATGCGACAAGGCGATTGGCGTTGTTAGAGCATAAACATTGACTGGGTCAATAGAAAGGCTGAGATCAACGATATCTTGCAGAGTAGTGCCATCACGATCGGTCGGATTATATCTGGTCGGAGTTAAGACTACTGCGGATTTCGTAGCGCCGTATTGCCAGTTAAGGCTATTCATAGAGACTTTGAGGGCGGAAAGTGCGCTATTATAAGATTCTCCAGCGGCGCCGAAACCAAAGTTAGGAATATCCCGAAGAGCGGCATTGAATTCATCGGCGGTACAAGTGAAATCACAAAGCTTGCGAGGGATGAGATATTTACTATCAATATAGGCGTAGAGGGCAACCCGACCGCCGAGACTGCGGATTTGATTTGCAAGTCGTTCGGCGGCAGCGCGATAAGTATGGAAAGTGTCTTTCATGGCGTAGCCGATGTGAATAACGATGACGAGATCATGCGGAACTTGACGGCGACTCGGAGTCAAGCCGCTAGTCTGATTAGGGAAGGTGGCCTGAATTTTACGAGCAGTCAAGGCAGCGGCATGCTGATAGAGTCCGCGCTCAACGTATTCAGAATGATTACGAATCGACATGCCAGAACTACACATGATGTCTCGCGCATTACACCAAGTGCCGATTTTATGAGCATAGCGAGCAGTTTCGTAAGGTTTGAGTGCGCCAAGAACGCCTTGATAAGCGTGGCAATCAGAAACATAGGCGCGGTAGGGCGAGAGATTGCGACCGAGACAAGCATCCGGAGTACTTCCCTGTCCCTCCGGCAAATAGAGTTTTGGGTCGCCAAACGTAGAGACGTAAATAATACGATCAGCATCAAGGTGATCCAGTGATTGCATGACGACCATGGCTCCCTGAGAATAGCCGCCGAGAACGAACTTAGTCGCAGGACAAGCAGCACTAACCTGCTTAACGCGCTGTTCGAGTTCGGCGACGCCTTCTCGCACACTTTCACCAAATTGAAAGGAATCACCAGCGCTAACATAGGCTCCGATTAAATGCGCGAAACCTTTGCCGCTCCCAGACACGGCAACAGCCGGATATTGATGTCCAGCATGAGCAAAAGTACCTAGTTCATAGAAATCGTAACTGAGACTAGTTTGACTAAGTTCGGAACTGAGGGCTTCCTGCCAGGCCGTAAAACTGCGATCGCCCAGGCTTTCACCTGAACCGCGAGCAAAGATAAACTCCACGTCAGAACAACTCACAGCCTGAACTTTTGGCGAATGATAGAATAGACTAGCGACAAGGAGGATGGCTAGTCCGAAAAGTTTAAATCGTCGCACGAATTGGCTGAGAAATTGTTGATATGAGTTAATCACACTGCTACTCCCTTCTTTGATTACTAGTGTAATCCGAGTGTAGCAAAAAAAGAAAATAAAGTACAAGCACAAGCATGATGTTTTTGAAAAAATGTCGCCTTTAGGGCGAAAAAATAATAAAAAACCGCGATATTTTCAAAAATATAGCGATCATGAACACACGGCGCAGTGTTTTTAAAAAATGTGGCAAAATTGTATTGGGCAGTTAAAGATAATGGTGGCTTCGCTAAATGACTGAGGCACTTATTCGCTAGAGCCACCCATTCGTCAGGAATTACCACACAATTTCTGCCATGTCATGCTGGACCAAAAACTCGTTAGCCTTTTTGAAATGACCGTTGCCAAAAAATCCATGATAGGCAGAAAGTGGTGAGGGATGAGCTGATTCTAAAACAAGATGCTTAGAAGTGTCGATCAGAGGTTTCTTGCTACGCGCATCGCGCCCCCAAAGCATAAAAACTAAATGGGGACGTTGGGCGACTAAGAATTCTACCGTGGCCTGAGTGAATGTTTCCCAGCCTTTACCGCGGTGCGAGCCGGCTTTATGAGCTTCAGTAGTAAGGACATTATTAAGCAACAAAACTCCCTGCTTTTGCCAACTAGAGAGGTCGCCATTTTTCACGGCATGGCTGCCATATTCGGCGTCAATTTCTTTATAGATATTAATTAATGACGGAGGAATCGGACGAGAGCTAGGAACTGAGAAAGCGAGTCCGTTAGCTGCTCCGGGAGTATGATAAGGGTCCTGCCCTAAAATTACCACCTTGACCGAATTTAGATCGGTCGTAAAGGCCCGAAAGACTTGCGGCTTGGGCGGAAAAATCGTACTCGTAGCATAGGCTTTATGAAGAAAAGTACTGAGTTCTTGAAAATAGGGTTTGGAGAATTCGGAATTGAGGAAGGTTTTCCAAGTTTCGTGCATAAACGGGCCTTTACGAATTAAATTTATTTTATTTAGATGGTTTAGCAATAACTTTTGGTTGCTTGACAGGACGGATGAAACTAAACATTAAACCTAACCCGAGCAACATACCAAGGAAACCGGTGATAATGCCAACATACGGAATTAAGGCTAGAATTCCTAGCACCAAGATACCAATAAAACTTTCGGCGAAGATATTACCCTTGGCTTTGAAAAGCTTTTCAAGAATAAGGTGACCAAGCCAAGCTCCAGCAAAACCCTGCGAGAGATAAATGGCGATACCATAGATTAAGCCGAGAACAATTGCAAGCGGAGCGGCGACGACGGTAAAGAGTGAAACTAAAATTAAGATCGGGGTGGCGACGAAAACGCCAAGGCCGACAGCAAGATTGACGCCAAAACGATTAAGATCGGTCTCTCCAGAGATTTTATCGTGGAATTTATGCCAAAAGGCACAGATAATGGCCATAACAATAAACAGTCCAGCTACGCTGAGGATTTTTGCGTAGATCCTAGTAACAAGAATAGTAGCATCGCTGACTCGATTGACTTCGTAAATCTCTACAGCATCATAAGTGACAGAATCTTTGCCGCGAACCTCGGCGGTCTCGTTATAAGTCAGCGTGCCGGAAATTTTAACGTCACCCTCGAAGATAATTTTATCAACATCAAGATTCACATTGCCAGCAATTTCGACATTCTTCAAGGTGACCGATTCACCAGCAAAAGAAAGATCTCCCGGCAAATTCGTTTCGACCGTCAGGCTGTTACCAGCAGCAAAGATATCGCGACCAACTTTAGCATCTTTCTTGATGGAGAGAACATTCCCTGCCACGTAGAGATCATGATTAGTTTGGCCAGAGAAATTCACAATGTTACCGAACAAGAAACCGTAATCAGCGACATTATTCATCGCCAAAGAATTGCCAGCAACAAACATGAGACCGGAAGGCGCTTCGAGATCACTCGTAATCGAATTGCCGAGTAGGATTAAGTTCTTGCCAGCCCAAAGCTCAATTTCATCAGATTCTTCGTGGGCACGAAAAGTGGGCTCAAGCGGAGTATCGGCAGTAGCCGTAGTTTCAGAAATAGGCATAATCCCAGATTCGGAAGAACGAGAATCTGCGCTGGGGTCAGTTTCAGCGAAAACATTAGCCGAAAAACCGGCCGCAAGCGCCAGTCCGAAGACAAGTATTCCGGTGATAGTTGCTATTTTAAGTTGATGTATTTTCATAATTCCCTTTCTTATTTTATATTCTTTTCATAATCAACATCGGAGATTTCGTATTTACGCTTCTCGTTGATAAACGAGAGGATCTTGGTGGCAGCCCAGCCGATAAACGCTAAGATGAAGAAATAGATAAATCCGAAAGAAGTAAATTCAGGCTCACTCTCGGTAAATAAGCTAAGGATTCCTGCGCCAGCAGACATGGAGGTGACAATCGTTAAGCTATTGATTGAGCTAGAAGTAACGTCTTGTTTAATACCATCGAAGACTTTTTGAGCAGAATTGACATAATTTTTAGTCATATCCCAGAGATCTTGAATGTAATCCAAAGTATCCCGCAGGGTTTCATAACGATAACCAGAAATAGCTAGAAAGTCGCGTAGTCCCTGATCTTCGCGCGCAATGCGTTCGCGAGTGGAGATATAAGTCGACATTTGGCGAATGCGACCATCGATTAAAGTGATAGTTTTCGCATAAGCCTCGAGTTTGGTAGAGAATTTAATTACATCACTACCACGAACCTTGGCGCGATCTTTAACTTCGTCAATCTTTTCCCAAATAATGCGATGAAGATTAAGATAACGGTGCAGCTGACCTTTAAATTCACGAATAAAAACTTGTTCTTCAACGTAGCGTTCAATATGATCAAGTTTGGAACCTTTTTTCTTGCTAATGAAATAATATTTGTCGCCGCGCAGAACACTGTAGTCTTTGTTGCTAAATTCAAAATATTTTTGACGCTCAGTTTTAGCAAGCAATTCGGCGATATCTTCCCTGGTAGCATTATCACAGACTACAAAATACGGATAGATGTTTTCGATACCGGCTAATTCTTTAGGAACGGGCGCACCGAGACTAAAAATATAATTAATAGCAGGCGATAATTTGTTTTCATAATAATCTTTAAGACGCTCAACATCAGCAAAAAGGGTAGCTTCACTGACTTGTTCGCTGCCTATAACAATTAAACCGTCTTCGAAAATTTTGACACGAACGAGATCACTAGTCACAAAAACGATAAACTCTTCACCGGCGACACCATATTCAAGGCTACCAATGTCGAGATTTTTGCGCAATTCGAGCAGTTTCTTTTTGTTCAATTTCAGTTGCGACTCGCCGTTTCTGAGAAAATCATAAATTTCCGAAAGCTGCAACATGGTGCGCTGAAACCAACCACCGATGTAGATATTAGTAATTTTCATTTTGCCTCCCTTTTTGCCTATTAATCAATTTCTTTTGTAAAAAATTTCGCATCCATTACTTCGAAACCATATTTTTTATACATAGCGTGCGCAGCGGTGCGGAAGTTCTTAGACCAAAGTTCAACAGTCTTGACTTGATGCTCGCGACAAATGCGAAAAATCTCGTCGAGCAATTTCGTGCCGAGATGATGGCGGCGCATGCTAGGTTTAACACAGACATGGTTAAGGATGGCAAAAGTATTCATTTCTTCGTAAATAGTGGGGATAATGGTGATTTTGGCGTGAGCAACAAGTTGGCCACCAATATAACCGTTGAGATAAATTTGGTTCTGATCTTTGCCGCTAGTTTGCCAGACTTTTTCAGCGTAGCTTAGCGGAGTAGATTCATCAAAACATTCATTAGTTAGCTCTATAATGTCAGCTAGATCCGCTTCGGTAGCTGGTCGAAAGACAATCTCGTCCATATTGTAGTTACCTCCGTTATTAATATGTAAAATTATCTAGTATAATTACCGTCTTCGTCAAACGTAATCATCTCAGTAGAGCCATAGGCGCTACCATAAGCTTTAGTTAAGGCAACAACCCAATCTACTAAACACCAAATACCAACCGCCAACGTACCCATACCAAGAGGAATCCAACCTAAAAGAGTTAAGAGAAGTTTCAGGACACCGAGTCCAGTCTGACCGCGCATGAAACGATCGACCCCGAAGCCACCAAAGAGAAAGGTGCCGATCCAGACGAAAATATGTTTATTGATCACGCGCACACCATCTTCATCTTCAACCTCAGCACCGTCGCAACTTTCTAAATGCTTAACAATAAAAGTATCCCCGTCGCGAAATACTTCAACTTTATCGCCAACTTGAGGATTAGAGAAATGCAAAGATGCGAGCGGGACCGTCGTAACTTTGCCGTTTGCTTCGCCGATTTTTACTTCGGCGCCGTTAATCACTAATATTTCTGCCATAATGCTTCACCTCTCAATATATATTATATAATCTGCTTTTATTATACTATACTTCGGGAATTTCCACTATCTTTTTCCGACCGTGGTAGCCTTTTTTGATAATAATAGAAGTTTTGGGAACGGAAAAATATTCGGATAATAATTTTATCAGCGCGGCATTAGCAGCGCCTTCAATCGGACGTTCGCGCAAGAAAGCAATAAAATCCTCACCGTCTTTTTCGAGGCAAGGGCCTTTTTTAGAGCCAGGCTTGACCGAAACTTGCAAAATCATTCAGATGACCGAAAAGTTAAATGAATAAGAGGATCCGGAGTGAGTTGAGGTATGGAGAATGACGGATAGTCAGATAGTTCAGGGACTAACGAAGTGAAGAAGGCCGACCGCGCGGAATCCTCCACTAGTGACACTATGGCGCTCGGTTCGGCAGCAGCTGCGGAATGTTCGTGGAGATGTCCGCCAAGCGCCACTAGTGCAGACGGTAGAATCAGACATTCGACAACATGAAAAAGTAGATGTGCTATAAAGAGCGCAATGCCCAGAAAACCCAGCTTTTGAGCGCGCAATTTAGCAAGATGTCGATCAAAGCCGCAATGACAGTGCGATTTATGGGTAGGTCGCGAATGAGCTCGGAATCGACTACGTTTCATGGATTCAGTATAACACGGGTGCGAGCGAAAAGTGAAGCATAGGCAGTATTAAATATGCAGCCAATAATTACACATCCGGCAACTAGACTACATGCCTGAAAAGACCCAATAAATAAAGGCTCCAGTGACAGCAGCAACCATAATCGAAGCAAGCCAAAGAATGGCGCCAAAAAAACCAGAAAACCAGCGTTGGAATTTGCGTTTATCGTAAGCCTTAATGGCGAAAGCCAATTCTTCGTGGATGTCGGCGTCGTTACGTAGAGCGTGGCGCAGAGCTTCAGTGACGGCATCGACGGCAATAACTTGAGTCGTCAGACAATTAGCGAAAGTACGAGCAAAACGCTCGTTGGTTTTCGTACGTTTTTCAAGACGCGTAAGACGACGCTCCAAATCATCAATTTTAGCATTCTTTTTGAGCGAGGCGCGACTGAGGAGCGCTTTATCAACTTTAGCGGATTCAGCGGCTTCGACTAAATCAAGTGCAACACTAGTAGATCCGCTGGTTCCAGAATCTGGCTCAAGGGTCATCGTGAGCTCTGATAGGGTTTTACTGTTTTCTTGGGTTTTACTCATGTATGGACCTCCACTATCCAACATATCTTTGATATTTGAGAGCCTTGCCCAAGGACGTTTTTCCCTTTTATTCCCACTCGTATTCTTGATAGTATAGCATAAACGATACGTTTCTGTGAAGACTAGAAATGTAAGATATATATTATATAGATATTGAGCGTAGCTTAGTCGATCTCAACTAATTCGTAGTCGCGAGACCCCAGGCTGATGACGGTGGCGCGCTCGAGAATTAAGCGACCATGCTGCTCTTCGACGCGCTCAACAAAGAGATCACGACCAGAATCATCAGAATTCCAAATTAAATCAATGCAGGCTTGATCAAGAGCGACTGGATCCAGTGAGGCGAGAATGCCGATATCTTGCATGCAGGGATCTTCAGGTTCAGAAGAACAATCGCAGTCGCGAGAAAGATTATTCATGACATCAATATAGAGAATGCGCGGAGTGGAGTCAGAGGATTTAGCCTGCATATAATCAGCGACAGATTTAGCAGCATCGGCCATACCTTGAATAAAGTCATCATGACAGGCATCAAGGTCTAAGTCAAAATCTTCAGGACGATCGGGCGACCAAAAGAGCATTAGTTTCTCAGCATCACGAGTTTGTCCGGCACTATGCAGGTTAGCCTTGCCGCCGATAGAAGCTAAACCGATGGATTGATTTTTCAGAACACCACCAAATCCGCCGGCAACGTGACCCTTGAAATGAGCGAGGTTAATCAAAGTATCATAGTTTTCAATTCCCTTGCCTACATAATTCGTTGTAATAGATGCGCCGGGAGTCGGTAACTCAATTTCACCTTCGGCATCCAAAATCGCTACCGGCGCAATATCGGTAAAACCATGCTCCTTGGCAACTTCAAGGCTATCCTCAGTGTTGCCGCGACGACCACCATAGGCAGTATTGCATTCGACGATGTCGCCCTGAACTTTCTGGACGAGATTTTGGATTAACTCAGGTTTAAGATAGTTATGACCCCCAGGCTCACCGGTCGAAATTTTCACCGCAACGCGACCTTGCGGCTGGACGCCGAGCGCTTCGAAAACGCGCACTAAGGATTCCGGGGTGATTACGTGAGTGAAATAAACTTTAGGTTTAGACATAGATAAACTCCTTTTAATTATTATTTTGACGATAAGCAGTTTTAAGTTGTACAAGGTCTTGAATAATACGGTTAATTTCGGTTAGATTATCAGCGTATATAATATAGCGCATTTCGGGATGCTCTACAATAGTTTGGAGCCGATCGGAGGTCGGTTCAATAATCTCACCAGTTTTTCCGCAAGCGATGCGCTGCGCTTCAGGTAGAATATTCCAAGGCTCGCGCGGAAGGATATTAATATTGGCGTGAGAGGTGGCAATATTATAAGGGCTATCATCAACGAATATAAACACCTGATCTTTGATACGTTTATGATTAGTGCTAAGATCGATAACGTTCATATGGATTTGACTCGCGGGCATGTCCGGAAGAATTTTCCTTAGAGCGCGGAGTTTATTCTGGGCGATAGCCTCAGAATAACAATTGGAGTGAATGAGAACTTTGGCGCCGAATTGCTCGGGCTGGAGAATTTGCTCGGTGCCGGGATAAAACTTAATACGCGAAAAAGTTTCCGCGTCCGCGTAGGCGTTCATAATATTAGCTTGCTCAGCGTGAGAGAGAAGCGGATTCTCGCGCACCTGGTAGGTAATTTGTTTTTCGTAAGGCAGGTGAAGAATTTTATAAACTTTTTTCGTTAGTCCCCAGAGAACGTCATCGACGTCATAGATGATGATCAACTGGTCGGGAGTTACTCCCGGGTCTTCAGAATTGGGTGTCTTAGAATGATCGTTTTTGGTCTGGTCATTTTTTGACTGGTTATTCTTAGGCTGGTCGAGAGAAAGTGATGAATTAAGCTCATCGGGAGTTACTCCCGGTTGTGAGGAAGGCGTTTTAGTGAAACTGGCGCGGTCCGTAGAGCCAAAGCCGCCGGTGCGCACGCCGGAAGCGGAATCGTGGTCGGTGACGAGGAATTTTTGAAAAACTACCTGAGCAATGCGCTCGCCTTTGGAGATTTTGAGATCGTGGTCGAGAACATTATAAATGGCAACGAAAAAATGGCCGTCGTTATTCGTATTATTATAATAATCGGCATCAACTAAGCCAATACTATTGGCAAGAACAATGCCATGTTTGGGACCGGAACTACGGTTGAGAATAAAGAAACATTCATCAGGCTGACAATAGGCTTTAAGTCCAGTCGGGATCAGCGTGGGCGGGAGACCGAGACGAAAAGGCGGAACGATGAGATCTTCAGCTGCTTCAATATCGTAGGCGGCGGCGTGAGTAGTGGAACGCCGAGGCAGGTTAATCCCAGAATTTTCCCAACCCCTAGCAATTTCGAAACCTCGCTTTTTCATAACTAATTTTATTATAGCATATTTACTCGGCGAAAATATTAGAGAGTGCTGAGAATTTGGAATATGTTTTACGCTTTCAAAAAAGATAACAACACAGACACGGGCGAATGATGAAGCTTGGAAATAGTTTTCCGTTTTGAAAAATATTGTCCGATCAAAAAAGTTGTCGTATAATGACGATAAGTAGGCGGGGTAGTACATTTGCAGAGGAGGTGATCGATATGATTCCATATAGAATCGTGCCGCCAAAGTGGCCAATCAAAGCAGCAGATATTTTGGTTGTGTTCGGCGAGAATTGCCGGATTGATCTGGAAACAGATGAATTGCAGCACATAGCTAAGCGTGGCGTGCAGCTGAAAAGTTTGGCGGATGGAAATATTCAGGCAGTTGATGAGCAGATGATCATTGAAGCGAATTCAGTGAATAATCTGAAGTTGAATCTGGTTAGTTTTTACATTGATAATGATTTTCGAACCGTAATGCAGTATGCGGCGTATCGGCGGATTTTTATTGGTGAGTTGTCGCCGAGAGTACGTTGCGGGCTAGGAAGTAATTTATTACTAGCGCGAGATACGGCAGAGGCCTTAGGCTTCGTAAAAGACTCTGTTGAACGCTGGCTGATTTGAGAGCCGAAGATCATAGGCGCAAGAAAATTAGGACAGGCTATAGAAAGTCGTGATCAAGTGTAATTAAGCCACGGGGAGTTGTAGAAAATCTCAAAAATACTTGGCTAATTTTCGGTGAATAAATTATGGTAGCAAGGAAACTCATCTGTTCTCCTTTTTTCTTTTTCACATAGAGATTGAGACGGAGCGGAACTTAGCGCTTTCATTCCGGTAGGCTAGACTTAAAATCGAAGACTACGCGCAAGTTCCTTGTCGGGTAAAGTTTGTGACGTATCGGTTGTTTTACCTCAATCTTTATGCTGGCCCTCTAAAATTAGAGGGCCTTTACTATTTTAATGAACTAAAGCAGCGTGCCGAACTGAGGAGTTGAAGACTAAGCCTCGACTGAATCGGCGAATTGAGAATTATAAAGCTCAGCATAAAAGCCGTCGAGCTTAAGCAGCTCATCATGAGTTCCCTGCTCAATAATATTTCCATCTTTCATGACGAGGATGAGATCGGCATTGCGGATCGTAGATAAGCGATGGGCGATGACGAAGGAAGTGCGACCATGGGTGAGTTTCGTGAAGGCGTCTTGAATCAGTTGCTCGGTCCGGGTATCGACGTTCGATGTAGCTTCGTCGAGAATAATCATGGGTGGGTTGGCAACCATGGCACGAGTAATAGTGAGCAGTTGTTTTTCGCCGGCGGAAATATTGTCGGAATTTTCGGAAATTTGAGTGCGATAGCCATGAGCCAGGGATTCAATGAAGTGGTGAGTGTGACTGGCTTCACTAGCTGCGACTATTTCTTCGTGAGTAGCGGAAGGCTGACCATATTTGAGATTATCTTCGATTGTACCGGAGAAGAGCCAAGTGTCCTGGAGAACCATGCCGAACATTTGGCGAACGTCAGAACGCTTCATTTCGCGAGTCGGAACATCGTCGATAGTAATATATCCACTATCGGGATCATAGAACCGCATCAAGAGATTAATAATGGTGGTTTTTCCGGCACCGGTCGGCCCGACAATAGCAACTTGCATGCCAGGATCGATTTTGGCGGAGAAATTTTGGATGATGGGCTGCTTTTTATCATAAGAGAAATTGACATTGTGAAATTCGACAGCCCCGGAAATCTGCTCGATTCTTAGAGGCTCCGTAGGATCAGGAGCTTCCTCGGGAGCATTCAAGAACTCAAAGACCCGCTCTGAGGCAGCTAAGGACTGTTGGATATTTGAGGTAATTTGCGAGACTTCAGTAATCGGGCGATTGAATTGATTGACATATTGCAAGAAAGCTTGAATATTACCAATTAATAGCTTGCCATCAATAACCATGCGTCCGCCGGCGATACAGATAGCGACGTAGCTTAAGTTGGTAAACATATTAGTGAGTGGAAAGGCAAGTTGAGAAAAAAAGTTGGCTCGCCAAGAAGAATCGAAGAGGCGCTGATTAGTATGCTCAAATTCAGCGATTGAGGCGGCGCTATGGTTGTTGGCGCGGATTAGAAGTTGCCCGGAATAGTCTTCTTCAGTAATACTATTGACGGCGCTAAGATTAGTACGGCCGACACGGAAATAGCCTTGGGCTTTTTTAGCGATGAAGCTAACAGCAAACACTGAGAGGGGGACGGAAATGAGGGCGATGAGGGAAAGCCAAGGCGAAATCGTGAGCATCATAATTAGAATACCGATCAGCGTAGTGACGCTAGTGATAATTTGAGTAAGCACGTTAGCAAGGGTAGTAGCGACAGCATCAACATCACTACTCATACGCGAAAGAGTATCACCAATTTGATGTTGATCGAAATAGGAAATTGGAAGACGGGAAATCTTTTCAATAATAGCTTGGCGCATTTTTTTAGCGTATCGCGCCGAAACAATAGAGAGAATGACGCCCTGAAGGTAATTAAGAATAATTGAGGCAAGATAGAGACCAATGAGAATCCAAGCTAACGACCCAATTTTACCCCAATCAATCGCAGATCCAAGTTGCTCGCTCGTGGGGATATCTCCAGCTGCGATAGTAGCAGACTGAAAATTCTCAACCGCGGTATTAGTCATTTGACCAAGAATATTTGGACCAAAAATTGAACAAATCGTGGCGCCGACGGCGAGCAGAACGGAAATCAGAATAGGAAAGAACCAAGGCTTCAAGGAAGCGAGAAATTCCTTGAGGGCTCGGCTGAGATTGCGCGGTTTAGCGGTGGCGTGACCGATTTTAGGCATTTTTAACCTCCTGTTTAGTTTTGGCAAGCTCTGTAGCAAATTCTTGCGGAGAAAGTTGAGATTCAGCAATTTCGCGATAAATCTTGCATTTCTCGAGTAGTTCGAGATGGGTGCCACGACCAACCATCTTGCCCTTATCGAGAACGATAATTTGCTCGGCGTTCTTGATAGTGCTGATGCGCTGGGCGACAATGAGCGTAACGGCGTTTTTAGTTACTGGTTTCAAAGCGGCGCGGAGTTTGGCGTCGGTTTTCAAATCGAGAGCCGAGAAAGAATCGTCGAAAATATAAATATCGGGATCTTTTGCGATGGCGCGGGCAATAGAGAGACGCTGGCGCTGACCGCCAGAGACGTTGGTACCACCTTGAGCAATATGCGAATCATATTTTTTCTCTAATTTGTTAATAAATTCGGCGGACTGAGAGACTTCGGCGGCTAGTTTTAGGTGTTTATCATCGGCATCGGGAGCACCGAAGAGGATATTACTGCGGATGGTGCCAGCAAAGAGGACGCCGCGCTGAGGAACGTAACCAATACGACGCATCAGATCAGTTTCGGCGTAATCTTGGAGTTTAATGCCATTGATTTTGATTTCACCACCAGTGGCTTCGTAGAAGCGTGGAACTAGGTTAATGAGAGTCGATTTACCAGAGCCAGTAGAGCCGATAAAGGCGGTCGTCTCGCCAGCCCGAGCAGTAAAGGAAATATCTTGGAGAACTTTTTCTTCAGCGCCATGATAAGCGAAATCGACGTGAGAGAACTCGACCGAAGGGTTAAGGTCGGGCTTGCCGATAGTCTCGGGTTGCCATTTGATGCTGGATTTAGTGTCGAAAACTTCATTGACGCGCTTGGCCGACACGCTGGCGCGAGGCAGAACAACGAAGAGCATAGTCAGCATCAGGAAGGACATGATGACTTGGATAGCGTACTGCATGAAAGCCATCATATTACCGAGATAAGAGAAACTAGTCGTAATCAAAGAGATACCAATCCAAACACAGAGCAGGGTCGTGCCGTTGAAGACGAGACTAATGAGCGGATTCTCGAGCGACATAACGACATCGACGAAAGTATTGAGGCGAGTATTTTCGGTATTGACACGCTCAAACTTGCGCTGTTCGAGCTTTTCGTTGTTGAAAGCGCGAATGACCCGAAGACCCGTCAAATTCTCACGAGTGAGGCTGGTAATACGATCAGAGAGTTGTTGGATAATTTTGAATTTCGGCATGACGATAGCCATGATGACTACGGTGAGGAAGATGATAGTAATAACCGCTAAGGCGATAATCCAGGTCATATCGGGAGCCGTAGTGATAGCTTGAGTAATAGCAAGGAGGCAGGTAAGTGGTGCGCGAACGCCAACCATAAGGATCATGGTGATGGCCTGCTGAGCCTGAAAGATATCATTCATAGTGCGGTTAATCAGCGAGGCGGTCGAGAAGTTGTCGATTTCGGTGATGCTGAGACTAATGACATGGGCGAAGAAATCGTTACGAATATCGCGAACCATACGAGAACTGAGCCAAGAAGAGATGAAATTGACCAAAAAAGCACAGACAGAGGCGAGCAAAGCAAAGCCAATCATCCAGACGCCGGTACGCCAGATGTAGTCGAGGTCGCTTTTCATAATACCTTCATTGACGATGTCAGCCATGAGGGCGGGGAGCTGGAGCGAACACCAGACTTGACCCATGATTAAGAGAAGGAGCAGAATAGTCTGCCAAAGATATGGTTTAAGATAACGAAATAACTTAAGCATTAGATTATAATAGCGGAGACGCCAGAAAAAGTCAAGAGCGGAAATGAGCGGGATGGACAGCGTCGAGGCGTTTAACAATGTCGTAAAAATAAAACAATGCCCAGGCTATCGGCTTTGCTTCCGGCTAAGACGAAGAAAAGCCGGCGTTTCCTCGGAAAAGCTTGAGCCAAGGCTCAGCTTTTCGCTCAGATGCTTGACTTTTTGAGTCATGTGTGCTATAATGGAGAGATGGGGTCTTTTTTGACCACAAAAAGTACTTTAGAGAGGTGATTTTATGAAAAAACAGCATCAAACAGCCGGTGACGGAATCAGCCGAAAGACGCCGAGTTTTGAGATAGAGCCGATGAGGATTGAGGTCGTGGAGACTTTGATAATGCTCGTGGTTCTACAGAGTTTGCTGATGGTGGCGAGCAATTTGGCGGCGTTAAAAATTTGGCGACTGCCGGGGCTAGGATTACCAGTGGATGCGGGGATTATTATGTTCCCTGTTTCCTATGTAGTGGGCGATCTTTTGATTTATGTTTATGGGCATAGATTAGCGGATCGAGTGCCAATGATGGTGGCAGCAGGAATGATACTGACTTCGCTAGGGCTGCTTGCGGCGAAAGTGGCTTTGCCGGATTACCCGGGAGCGGATAACTCAAGTTTTCTGGTTGTGCAAGCGGCGACGGAACGGATTTTTCTGGCGAGTACGGTGGCGTTTCTAGCGAGTCAGTTGGTGAATAATGCGGCGTTTATGGCGTTTTATCGCAGGATGATGGGCAACCGGCGGCTGACGGAAAAGCGGAGGTTTAAGATCGCGGAGATCGGCTCGTCGCTAGTGGCAAGGCTGGTGGATGTGCTGCTGTTTGAGTTCTTGGCCTTTTTCGGGATGTTGTCGCTCGAAGAATTCTGGGCGCAAACTATTTTCGCATATGCGGCCGGAGCAGCTCTGGAACTGACCATGAGTGGAATGGCGACGCGAATTGCGCTAAAAGTCGTGAATCGACTGCAATACCGGAACGGGCAAAATTTAGATTCGTCCGAGCAACCTAAAGCCTCCTGAAACAGGAGGCTTTTTTGTCCCCAGAAAACCCCCGGCTCGGCCGGGGGTTCTAGGAAGTTCTACATTTGAGTATCTGACATACTACCATATAATGAGTTTGAATCTGTCAGGGCTGCAAACTAACATTAAGAAAGGAATAAAGTATGTCAGATACAAATACATTATCTCATACAACTTGGAATTGCAAATATCATAT
>CAZAJJ010000010.1:0-38285 GCA_964485445.1 uncultured Candidatus Saccharibacteria bacterium
ACCAGCAGGTTAATAGCCTCGCAGGTTCGAATCCTGTCCCTTCCGCCAGGAAGACTAATAAAATACAATGAGATGGGTTATATAGCCCATTTTTTGTTAGGAGATAATCTATTGAATAAACTGAGGTTGTTTGGTAAGATGGTCTAAACAGAGGAGGTACCATGAGAGGTGAATATCGACCATATGAACAGAGAACGCCAGATGAGCAATACAAGAACTTGATTAAAGTGATTTTGGAACGGGGCGTAAAGGGGCCGTCGCCGATGGTGGATGAGAAGGGCCAAGAGATCAATACGATTGACCTTTTGGGGGCGCCGGTGATAAGATTTGATATTTTGAAAAATGGGGTGCCGTTTTTGACGGAGCGGAGTTTGGCGGGATTTTGGCGAGGGGCAGTAGGGGAGCTACTAGGATTTATAAATGGGGTACATACGCAAGAAGAACTGGAGAAGTTTGGGTGTAAATGGTGGAAGGCTTGGTGTACGGAAAAGAAATGTGCGAAGCGAGGACTGGAAACTGGAGATTTAGGCCCAGGGTCGTACGGAGCGGCGTTCCATGATTTTCCAACTACGGACGGCGGAAGTTTTAATCAAGTTGCAGAAATTATTGAGCAAATTAAAGAACGACCGGAACTAAAAACGCATTTTATATCGCCATGGATACCACAATACACAATTCGTAATAAAAATCATCAACAAAAAGTAGTAGTTTGCCCTTGTCATGGCTGGATGCATTTTCGGGTTTTGGGAGGAAAATTGCATCTCGTAATGTTCCAGAGAAGCTGTGATGTCCTGATTGGCTGTCCGAGTAACTGGGTGCAATATTCAGCACTACTGCTCGCGATGGCGGAAGTGTTAGATCTGGAGCCGGGAGAATTTATCCATATGATTTCGGATGCGCATTTATATGAAAATCAGTTGCCCTGGATAGAAGAGATCTTAGGGCGAGAGAGCCGAGCATTTCCAACTCTAAAAATTACAAAGAGTCATGAAAGTATTTTTGATTATCGACCGGAAGATTTTGAATTGACGGATTATGAACCACATGAAGCGATTAAGGGAATTCCAGTAGGAGTTTAGAATGGACGAAAATTGGCTGGCAAATGTAAAAATTGCGCGAAAAGTTGGAAAAAAGATTGGACTGGTGCAGGGCTCGTGGGATTTGTTTCATTTAGGACATCTTAGATATATTATGCGAGCGCGGGCGCTATGTGATTTTTTGGTAATTGCGATGGATAGCGACGAGAAAATTCGCAAGCGAAAGGGGCCGACAAGGCCGGTGATTCCGGGAAAAGAACGATATGAATTTATTAAGCTACTCAATATTGCAGATGCGATCGTAATAAAGGAGCTAGGGGAGCCGAAGTGGCACTTGATTAAAACGGTTCGACCGGACGTGCTGGTAGCAATCAAGGAGAATTACACGGATGAGGAAGTCGAGAAACTGAAAAAGTATTGTGGTGAGGTGGCGATTTTGCCGCGGCAAGCAAAAACTTCAACTTCGGATAAAATTCGGCAGATTACTTTGAATAGTCGGCTGAAGAAAATTGATGGGGTTGAGGAAAAAGTGGCAAAAGCAGCGGCAGGAATGAAACGGCGAATTAATTATTCGAAGGAGATGCCAGAACCGATTCCGCAA
Organism: uncultured Candidatus Saccharibacteria bacterium; assembly: GCA_964485445.1. Classification (GTDB taxonomy): domain Bacteria; phylum Patescibacteriota; class Saccharimonadia; order Saccharimonadales; family Saccharimonadaceae; genus Nanosyncoccus. The sequence continues at coordinate 1,639 of CAZAJJ010000010.1, forward strand.
CTTTTGAAGGCACTGCGATCATCGACGGACGATGTGGTGCCGAATGCGGCGGCGTGTTTTTGGAAGGGGCAGTGGATATTTGGGACGAATCAAATTGATTTTACGATTTCTGAGTACGATATTCAAAATAGAACTGAATTGTTTTACGATACTGTAGAGCATGCGGAAATTAATTTACTGAAGAAGATGGGAAAAGTAGAAAGCCTGAAAGATACGCCGTTTTATACAACATTGTTCCCTTGCGATCATTGTATGAAGGTTTTGGCAAATAAAGGCATAAAAGAGATTTATTATTTGGAAGATCATCCGGATCGAAATTGGAGCAGAAGATCACACGCGCTAGCCGAGAAAAAAGGGATTAAAACGATTTGTTTAGTGGAGGAAAAGAAAGATGAAAAAGTATAAGTATATTTATCCGCCAAACGCACGACATCAAGAGCAGCTAGACATTATGCTGAAAATGGAAACGGCGGGAAAAGATCCGATGGCGCCGGAGAATGTTGATCAGGAGGCACAGCCGACATTGTTTCAGACGGAGTTTTGGTGTGTGTCGCGAAATCGATTTCCATATGAAGGAGCAGAGCAACAATTTTTGATCGTGACAACGGAGCCGGTGTATGAGATTGAAGAAATTACGCCGGAAATGTGGCTGGATTTGCAAAAAGTGTGGCAGAGAATCGTAAAAGATTATGGAGTAACGGGCGGGGGGATTTGTATGCGGTTTGGCGAGCCAGCGAAGTCGGGAGCGTCGCTGACTAGGCTTCATGCACATGTGATTATGCCGAAAGACGGAGAAAAAGTAAGATTTCCGCTCGGCGGGAAGTTGAAACTGAAAGAAGGGTTGCATTTATAGGAATTTTGGGGCGAGGTTGCGGAGCCGGATACTAGTAAAAAGTGGGTACTGAGGGGGTTTTGGGAAATTTGAGAAAAATGGGGACTTGAGGTTTTTTGAGGGAGCGATTTGAGTAGGACTAGAGGGATTTATGCATATTTTGTACATAAACTGTACAAAAGGCGCAAAAAATAGTTTCGGAGATTTAGTGAGGCTATTCAGCGTTGGTATGGACGGCAGTAACATCGTCGAGGTCGTCGAGCGCGTCGAGGAGGCGACTGAGTTTTTCGCCATCTTCGTCGCTGACAGAAACTCGGGTCGTGGGGAGATAGCGCAACTCAGCGGAAGTGACTTCAAGGCCAGTGTCAAGCAGGGCGCTGCGGACTTTCATGAGATCGCTGGGAGCGGTGATAATTTCGAGACCATCCTCGGTTTCCTCGACATCTTCAGCGCCGCTATCAAGGGCAGTAAGCATGGCTTCTTCGCCAGTGGCGGGAACTTCGATAAAACCTTTGCGAGTAAATTGAAACATGACCGAGCCAGGGTCGGCAAGACGGCCGCCATTTTTGGAAAGTGTATTACGAACTTCGGGCATAGTGCGGTTTTTATTGTCAGTGGCGGCTTCGATAATAATGCCGACTCCGCCAGGTCCGTAGCCTTCGTAAGTTTCTTCGATCAGCGCAGCGGCAGTTTTATCAGAAACGCGAGCGATAGCACGTTCGATATTGACCTTGGGCATATTGGCCTGACGGGCTTTTTCTAGCATCATCGCCAAGGATGGATTCATGCTAGGATCGGTACCGCCGCGGGCGGCGATGGCGATTTGATTAGCAATTTTCGTGAATAGAGCGCCGCGTTTAGCATCAACAACGGCTTTTTGACGTTTGGTGGTAGCCCACTTACTATGTCCAGACATAAGATCTCCCTAAAATTATTTTTGCAAAAATACCTTGGGTATATTATAACTCAGAAAGGTTTATTTAGCAACTAGAATAAAAATAAACCTGAGGGTCTGTATGCAAAGCGAGGCTTAAGAACCCTACTATCAGGTATTCGTTGAATCATTAAAACTTAAAGGTTTTATATTATAATGATGGTCCCCGGAACAGGACTTGAACCTGCACCTGATTGCTCAGACTAGCACCTGAAGCTAGCGCGTCTGCCAATTCCGCCATCCGGGGTGAATACCTATATTTGGTGTGGGTTAAAAATATAGGCATGGCTTGATTATAGCATAGTTATAGGGGTGAGTTAAGTATTGACTTTTTTGATAATGTGTGGTAAAATGATAGTTGGAGCCCTGCTTATGGTGATTGGCTTAGGGTTTTGTTTTTTAGCTACTCTGTTTTAGATTTTTGAATGCAGGAGTTGGGAAGAGTTTGTTTAAGACGACTCGGAAGGGAGGAAAAATGTTTCTGATGGCTCCAGATGGGCGGCAAGTTGAGGTGAGAATATCAGCAAAAGATTTTGAACGTGAAAAATCAGTGTACGATAGTGAGATTACTCAGGAGTTTTTCGATGTGATTAACTATTTTATCGCTGAAAAATGCCTAGCACGAGAGTTTGAAATAAGCTGCAAGGAGGTGTATGAATATTTTAGGGCGCGGAAACTACATAAAGAGTATTACTCTAGACGAGTAAATTGGGAGCTGGGAGTTGCTGATTCATATTATCGGAAAATTGGTTGGGGAATAATTGGCGATGGAGGCAACGCTGACAACCTGATAGTGATTTTTCAGCAAAGGTCGGAAGAGGATTTCGCGAAAATTATATGGAAATTTTATCGAGCGGCAGTGCTGAGGTAGGAGGCTCTATTGGAAAATCGAAGACGGGAAAGATTGAAAGATAGAATAAGCCAGGTAAAAAAATAATTGAAAAATATATCAAAATCCCACAGAGAACTTTATTAGGCACCGCCAAATGCGGTGCCCATTCTTTTTAAGAAAACTAATGCAATTTTGCTGCCGGTGGCAGTTTGGCGTCCTTTAAGAGCGGCTCAAGTTCTTGCTCTTCAAGAGTCTCATGCTTGAGCAGACTATCGGCTAGACGATCGAGAACTGGTAAGTTGGCTTTCAAGACAGCCTCGGCACGGAGTGTAGCCTCATCGGAAAGCGCCTTGACTTCTTGGTCGATCAATTCGGCGGTTTTTTCAGAATAGGGCTTGCTAGTGGCGATTGTATAATAGCCGGTATCGCCCTCTGGAAAAACTAGGTTGCGGGTCTGTTTTCCCATTCCCTCTTCGACGACCATTTCTTTACTGAGTTCAGCCACATGACGAAGATCGGAAGAAGCACCGGTAGTAATAGCATCTTCACCAAAAATAAGTTTTTCAGCAATACGACCACCCATGGCGCGAGCCAGAATATCCTTCAGTTCGTAAATGCTTTTATAGCTACGGTCTTCGGGCGGCAAGAACCAGGTGACACCACCAGTGCGACCACGAGGGATAATGGTGACTTTATGGACGGGATCTGAATCAGGAAGCACGTGACCAACAATAGCATGACCAGCTTCGTGATAAGCGGTTAGCTTACGCTCTTGGTCGTTCATGACTTTGCTCTTGCGCTCGGGACCAATGGCAACACGCTCGAAGGCTTCAGTAACGTCGTGGCTGGTGATTTCTTTATGACCTTCGCGGGCAGCAGTAATTGCAGCCTCGTTAGCAATATTGGCAAGATCAGCGCCCGAGCTGCCGGCAGTCTTGGCGGCAAGCGCATCAAGATTCACGCTTTTCTCAAGAGGCTTATTCTTGAAATGAACTTTCAGGATCTCTAAGCGATCCTTACGCTCAGGAAGAGTAACATTGACATGGCGGTCGAAACGTCCAGGGCGTAGCAGGGCTTTATCTAGCATATCAACGCGGTTAGTAGCAGCGATAACGATGACGCCTGAATCATTGTCGAAGCCATCCATTTCGACGAGAATTTGGTTTAAGGTTTGCTCATCTTCGCGACCGGCGCCTCCGCGGGCGTCGCGCTTATGAGCGACAGCATCAATTTCGTCGATGAAGATAATGCTAGGAGCGTTTTTCTTAGCTTTAGCAAATAAATCACGCACGCGAGAGGCGCCGACACCGACAAACATTTCAGCAAATTCGGACCCAGAAATACTAAAGAATGGAACGGAGGCTTCGCCGGCGACTGCGCGAGCCATGAGGGTTTTACCAGTTCCAGGTTCGCCAGCTAAGAGAACTCCGCGAGGGATTTTAGCGCCGAGTTTTTCGTATTTCTTTGGCTCTTTGAGAAAATCGACGATTTCAGCGAGATCTTGTTTAGCAGATTCATTACCGGCAACGTCCTTGAAAAGAACTTTTTTCTTGTCGGGACCATAAAGTTTTGCTTTAGCCTTACCGAAACCCATGGATTGACTATTCATAGACTGAGCTTGACGCATCATGGATGTAAAGAAGAGAATCAAGATAATAACTGGAACGACGATAATTGCAATATCCACAACATAGTCCCAGAAATTAGAAACTTCAACGTATTCGATGACTGGATATTTTTCGCGACAGCTCGATAATTCGTCACCCTCGAGACCAGCACAATAATCGAGGAGACCTTGATCATAAAGGGTGCCAGAACCATCTTTGCGAGAAGTCTGAGTATAATAATCTTTACCCTTGAGGGTGATTTTGAGGTTGTTGCCTTCAACCGTAATCTTAGCAATATTACCATTCGGATCATTGGCGCGAGCGATAACGTCGGAAATTGGGACATTTTCAATATTAGCTTCGGGAGTCATCATCGAAGCAAAAAAAGTGCAAAAGAGCACGAGCAAAAATGTAAAAGCAATCCAACGCAATAAATTATTACCTTTGGCGGGTTTTTTCTTGATAGTTTGTGGCATGATACCTCCTGTATCGAAAAATGTAACTCTAAATAGTACCCCTTCGGACTATTCTAGCACGGAAGAAGAGGGGGGTCAAATGGCGGTTAGCGCGAAATTAATGATATAATAAAAGAAATAGGAAAGTAGTTATGTTTGAGGATATTGAAAAAGAGTATCGAAGGGGTTTGCAAGACCAGAGATTCCAGCGTTTTTATTGGTGGAGGGCAATACTGATCGTAATAGTAGCAATCACTATGCATCAAGTTTTCAAAATTAATTACTGGATAATTTATGGTATTGCAGTAGTCATTCTGATAAGTTTAGTATTTAGATTTTTTGGGCGAGAATTTAGAGTAGCATATCAAGGTTTTCCAGAAATACAAGAAGCGAAGGGAATAGTTGAAAAACTGAGAGTTTATTTTGCAGCAGATGATGCAATGAGGATTGAGAATTTAACAAGAGCGTTAAAGACTTATAATATATACACTAAGGAAAATCTAAGACTGGCGTTAGATTATTATCAATCGAGACTACCAATAGTGCAACGACCGAATGTACTGGAATGGGTAATCACAACAATTATAACTTTATCTTCGATTGTAGTAGTGGCTTATGATGATGAGATCGGAGCAATCAACTTTAAGATATTGTTTGCGAAATTTAGTTCAGTCCTGATGGTAGCGGCAATCATAATTACGCCTTTTCTGCTGACGAAAATAATTTCGGCAGCAATTTCAAAATCACGAAATAAAATTGATACAATCCTGGTGGAAGATTTGGCGTATTTGTATGTGAATTTTGAGAAGTTTTAATATAAATTATATATAAATGGAGTAGATATGGGTTATAAAGGTTCGTATGTATGGAAAGTAAGGCAAAAGGCGGGACATATGAAGTTACTAATTACTAACGGCAACTGCAGATGTTTTGCCGATTAAATCGGGACAAGTTAAACTAGTTTATTCATCGCTACTAGACAAATGGAGTGTAGTGGGTGGGCATGTTGAGGATGGAGATTCTTGGTCGAGTGCTGCCCTACACGAGCTGGAGGAAGAAGCAGGAATTAAGGCAAGAGAAGAGGATTTAATTCCCTTCGCCGCGATTTCTGGCCCGGAAAGAATTTTTCATTATCCGGATGGCGATACTCAGCCTTTTACAATGTGCTTTGCGGTTGAGGCATGGATAGAAGAGGTGGCACATACGGATACGGAAGAGATTACAAAAACTGATTGGTTTAAGTTTGATGAGGCATTGAAAATGGATATCACGCCTTGGTGCCGAACGATTCTATTGGGTTATCAAGAGTTCCTGCGCACAAAGCAATTTCAGATGCTGATAGATCAAAGATCTGAATAACTGCCCGACTAGAGCGCTGATTTAGATATATGTTATAATGGGAGTGTTCTAAGTTATTAATATACAGACGAGTATTATCTGTGCAGATGAGATTTGCATGGTTTCGCGTTTAGCCTTGAGATAGGGCACCGCGACAGCCAGGCTAAATGCTCATCTGTATAAGGACTTAGAACACCCTCGCGGTGTCCTATTTTTGTCCTAGAGAAACTCGCCGAAACTGAGAGGAGCTTTGAGGTGAAGATTTATATTGCTCGGCATGGTGAAACCGATTGGAATATTCAGAAAAAGGCGCAAGGTCGCACCGATATTCCACTTAATGGAACTGGAAGAAAACAGGCTGAGACTTTGCGCGATAATATCAAGGATATTAAATTTACGGCGGTTTATGCCTCCCCGCTGAAGCGGGCTCGTGAAACTGCAGAAATTGCCGCCGGTGATCGCTATGAAATTATTTTTGATGATAGATTAGTGGAGCGGTCGTTCGGCGATTTTGAAGGTAAGTTAGTTAATAGTTGGATTGAAACCGCTGGTTATGATATCGGTGATCTGAAACTTAATACCAATATCGGCAATATTGAACCAGTCAAGGACGTTCTCGCGCGCACCAAGGCTGTGCTGGATGATATTAAGGCCAAGCATAATGATGACGACGTAATCCTGATTGTGGCACATGGGCAAGTTGCACGAGGATTCCATCATAATCTTGTTGGTTATACTGATGATACGGATTGGTGGAGCGTAAATTACGGTAATGCGGAAGTGAAAGAATATGAAATCTAAGGAAAATGAGATTTTGATATGAGACTAATCGCTACTCGCCATGCTGAAACTAACTATAATGTGCGGAATTTAGTAAATTATGATCCGGGGGTGGATGTACATTTGACCGAGAAAGGAATTAAGCAAGCAGAAGAACTCGCTGAGCAGTTGAAGGATTTTAAATTCGATGCGATTTATATCTCGAGATTGAAGCGCACGAAGCAAACCGCGGAAATTATTAATCGTTATCATAATTTGGATTTGAGAGTGAATGAACTTTTGGATGATACGAGGAACGGTTTTGAAGGAAAGTCTTATGATGAAGCGAAAGGTTGGCGTGATGTACAGCCGGATCCGGTCAATGCGCGATACATGAATGAATATGAATCAGTTGGAGATATGACAAATCGAGTACGTGAGTTTTTAGATTATTTGAAAGAGCATCATGAAAAGGATGAGACAATTTTGATCGTAACGAGTAGTCATTTAATTAAGCAGCTGAGGATGTTGAACGGGGAAATTACGATGCAGGAACTTTTGCATGTTCCGGCGAAACATGCGACGTATTATACTTTCGATATAAGTTAGATGAGATTTTAATAAAATTTTTAGGTATAGGCGAGAGGATGGAATAGATAGTAGTTATGCTATAATATTAGCAATGAAACGTGAAGAAATTACTATCAAAAGTGACTATGATCAACTAGAACTAGGAGTTAGCCTGCGGATTCCGGAGCAGCCAGTCGGAATCTTGCAACTGGTTCATGGTATGGCCGAGCACCGCGAGCGTTATCATGACTTCATGGATTATTGCGCTGAGCAGGGATTAGTTGTTATTATTCATGATCATCGCGGTCATGGAGCGAGTGTGCAGTCGAAAGAAGATTTAGGTTATTTTGGGAAAAATGGGCTTGAGAGTATTGTGCAGGATGTTCATCAAATTACCAAGTATATTCGACAACGTTTTCCGGAGCTACCGGTAACTTTATTTGGGCATAGTATGGGTTCGCTCGTGGTGCGCTGCTATATCCAAAAGTACGATGCGGAAATTAATAAGTTGATTGTTTGCGGATCGCCCAGTTATCAGGTCGGAGCAAAAGTTGGTGTTGCTATAGCAAAATTTTTGCAAGTTTTTAAAGACGAAAAACATCGGAGTAAATTCGTAAATCATCTAGCATTTAATCGCAACTCGAAAAGATTTAGACACGAAGGCAATCCTAATGCCTGGGTAGTCAGTGACCCGGCAGTGCTCGCAGCTTATGATGCAGATGAACGAGATGGTTTTATTTTTACGCTCAATGGCTTTGAAACTTTATTCAAGTTAATGGAGAGAGCCTACTCACAAAAAGGTTGGCTCGTCAAAAATCCGGAACTACCGATCTTATTTATTGCCGGCGCGGATGATCCGTGTATTATTGATGAGAAGCATTTTAATCAAGCGGTGGATTTTTTGCGCCAGCGAGGCTATGCAGATATCTCTAGCAAATTATATCCGAAAATGCGTCATGAGATTTTGAATGAAGTAGGCAAGATTGAAGTTTGGCAAGATATAGTGAAATGGATAAAGCAGGGAGAAATTTTATGAAAAGTATTTACATTATTACGGGCGCAAATGGATTTTTGGGGAATAATATTATACGGGCACTACAGAAAAAACCGGATTGTGAGATAAGGGCTCTGGTTTCGTCATTACAACGAGCGGATGCACTAGAAGGATTAAGATGTAAAATTTTTGAAGGTGATGTGACAAAACTGGAAACTCTAGCCAAAATTTTTGTGGTGCCGGATGATGCAAAAGTTTTTGTCATTCACTGTGCAGCGATTGTTTATATTAAATCAAAGCCCAACCCGGCCGTCTATGAAGTTAATGTCCTAGGGACGAAACACATCGCCGAAAAAACTTTGGAGATTAATGGAAAACTAGTCTATGTGAATAGCGTACATGCAATTCCGGAACTACCGCAAGGTGAAGTGATGCAAGAAATTACGGATTTTGATCCAGCTAAGGTAGAAGGAGATTACGCGAAATCGAAAGCTGAGGCGGCGCGATATGTTTTGGAGATGGTGAAGACGCGAGGACTGGATGCTTGTATTGTACATCCGTCAGGAATTATCGGACCTTATGATTTTAAAACTAGTCATCTGACGCAACTAGTAATTGACGCGGCGACTGGCAGATTGAAAGCTGGCGTGAAGGGCGGTTATGATTTTGTTGATGTGCGAGATGTGGTGGCGGGAATTTTGAGGGCCTGTGCGCATGGTAAGGCCGGCGAATGTTATATTTTGTCTGGTCATTATATTTCCGTGCCCGATTTATTACAGATGATTGCAAAAGCGGCTGGACGCAAGCCAATCACAACTTTCTTGCCGATTTGGTTAGCAAAACTAGCGGCGCCGCTGGCGGAAGTTTATTATAACATTAAGAAACAGCCACCATTATATACAAAATATTCACTTTATACCTTGGAGTCGAACGCCAATTTTCGCACGCCAAAGCTAGTCGCGAATTAGAATATGCAACTCGCCGACCACAAGAAACGATCGATGATACGATCAAGTGGCTGAAAGAGGCGGGGAGGATTTAAGGTTCTATAAACATGAAACACGAGAAAAGTTGCGGAATGATTGTTTTTAATCGTGATAAGGTTCTGATTATTGGTGCAAAAGATAATGATGGGGGAATTTTTGGTCATTCCCGAAAGGTCATCAAGAAGAAAGTGAGACAGATATAGAAACGGCGCTACGCGAAACTTATGAAGAAACTGGAATGGAGGTAACGATTATAGATCAAGCACTCATAGTGGTTAGCCATTTGATTCATAATAGTACAGCAGCGAAGGATATTTATCTTTTTCTGACTAAGACTGAGAGTAAAGCAGTTAAGCCACAAGCAGAGGAAGTTGAGTTTTATCGGTGGGTAGATTTTGATGAGGTTGATTCGTTTAAGCAGAGGAAGTTGAGTTTTATCGGTGGGTAGATTTTGATGAGGTTGATTCGTTTCTGTTAGATTATTATAGGGATGTTTGGGAGGAAGTGGGGAGGAGGAAGAATATATGATACTTATCCGAAAAATTCTTTGATTTTAGCCAGATAGTCACATAGTAACTTTGGGAAATCCTGATAATTAAGTTCCATCAGTACTTCAAGGGGTCTAAAATTTGGTATGAGTGCCGAAAGTTCCTTTCCTGGCATTAGACATAAGAAGTCGGCAGCTGCAGCGCTTTGCATTTCTTCTATCTTCTTATCGCCCGCCGTAGATTGTACTGTAGGAAATTCGTTCTCATTATTCGTTAGTTTTAACATCTGTATTAGTTTAGCTTTTGCTGTTCTTGCAAAGTGTCGATCTATTCTCAATAAAGGCTCCCCTTCAAGCTGATTATACTCATTAGGGAGGCCCCTAGAATGATCTTTACATAGCATTGAAAAGTTTTCGATTTCACATACGGGCAATATGCCAATGCAGTATTTTCCAAGTCTTTTTTCATATTTTTTATTAAAATACTCCTCGACGACCGCCAATTGACTGTCTAACATTCCGTCGCGATCAATCTCTCTAAAGATTTTCGGAGAATATTCTGATTTATAGTGCCGTTGCATAATAGCCCAGTTCTCCACCTGATTATTACAGCAACCACTTGAAGATATAACGCGAACTTTATTTATGCACGCTTCTTTTAAAAAATGCTGCCACAGTTCCACTCCTTGATCATCCTCGCAAACAAAAATCCTGTCTGGAAAATTATTCAATAACGATGCATTTTTCTCTTCAAACTCACGACGCTCCTTACTGAGACGGACCCTCTCTTCCCTTACAGAACGCGCCATTTTCTCAATTGCCTTCGATTGTTCCGCTAGGTGTAGCTCATCGTCAAGCATCTCGCATCTTGGGTCGCTCCAACCCAATAACGACAGTTGCTTTCGGATAGTTTCCAACTTCTCTACGCGAGTCAGACGCTTGTTCGGAGAGGGTTGCTGCCCCCTATTGCTCGTTGAATACGGTTCGATATATACCCTGTATAGAGAAACCCCATCTCGTTCATGCAGATTAATAAATGCCGGCGAATGGGTTGTAATAAAAATCTGCGCTTGGGCAGAAAACTCATTGTAAAATTGATATGCCAGATCTTCGATTTTAGAGTATTCTAAAGAATTTTCAGGTTCTTCAAACCCCCAAATATAGTTCTTTCTATCGTTTTTTGTTAGGAAGGCAAGGAAATATACAAGATAAGCCATTACAACTCCGTCACCGGAAGAAAAGAGGCTGACTGGTATATTCCTGATTCTATGTCCTTTGCTACTGGATTTTTTATCTTGAACTTGCAAACCAGATTCAACTTTAATTTCAACCGCGCCCAATATATCCGTCACATTCGATGATAGAGATGCGGTTGCCGGCATTTGCATGTATTTATTAAAGCTTAGGCTAATACCCTTAGAGACATCACTCAGTATAGTCGAAAGCTCTCCTATTGTTTTATCGAATTGCTCGCCTCGAGCAGCAGATTTAATGACTTGTTCAAATTTCAATAACAGCGAGCATACAAAAGAACGATCTCGCACTGCCGGTATATATAAGTATTCAATCTTGTTTAGGAAGGCCGTAAATTGGCGAGTGATATTCCCATTACGAGCCTGAATATCCGCATTTACTTTTGCATTAGTTGATTTATATTGTGTGTCCGGGCTAGAAGATCCTTCTGAAAAGGTACGACAAATGGAAAAATCATCTTTTAGTGCGCCATCACCGATACCTGCAAAGGAAATTTCAATCTGCACTTCACGTTTTCCTCCAGCTGCGCCGCGAAAAGCTTTATTGTAGTCTTCGAGATAATTAAAGGGGACGCCATAGTTACTCTGTGAATTAAAAAACAGATTTAAGGCCCTTAGGATATTAGACTTTCCGGAATTATTCTTACCGGAATAAATATTTAGTCGTGTTGCATCAATCTCAACTTGTCCAAACGAACGAAATCTTCTAATACTTATTTTTTAATTCTAACCTTCATATTACTATAGCATATCATAATATTGATTAGTCAATTATATTCAGGGTTGTAATCGACCTTTACGATCTTAATGGCGAGCGAATTAACACTTCATGTACTTCGCGTTTGAAGTGATAGCGAGAATTATTACTAGGGTGAAATATCTACGCAAAGGTTTGTATGTTTTATTTTTACCGCAGTCGTAGCGCCTAAAAAGCAAGCAGGCTTCCTTTTTGGCTACAGCCACTCCTGCGTGCCGAACCACTTTGCTAACACAAAGCGGTTCTCGTCCAGTCTGGCTTACCAGAAAGCATCATCAAAAATCGACCCGAAGGTCGTTTTTTGATGGATGGTGGTCGGGGCGACTGGACTCGAACCAGCGACCTCACGGTCCCAAACCGTGTGCGCTACCAACTGTGCTACGCCCCGAGGATTTTAGAGGAATTAGGCAATTCCCTGTTCAGTATAACATATATTTAAAGAAATGTATATACTGCGAGAGTTGTCTGGAAACAGCATAAAATGGTCAGGGCTACCAGACTTGAACTGGCGACCTCACGCCCCCCAGGCGTGCGCGCTACCAACTGCGCCAAGCCCTGAAACTCAACTGAGATGATAAATCTCTAATAAAAGTATATCATAAATTGCTAATAATTCCTATACTACTAGCGCGGAAATCCCCTATATTATAAGTTTCGAACTAGATAATTAACATAATATTGACAGCGAGAAGCCCCGAGAAAAATCGGGGCCTTGCAGTGAGCGAAGAGACGCTTTAATTCCCTACCATGTCGTTCAGTCTTTCCGAGAGAAGCGCGGCACTGGCGAGTTCGCGGGTCACCATACGGGTCGGCAGAAAGTCGAAAACGGCATTCTGAGGATCGGTGACTGCGTATTCGCGAATCCAATCGGCGCAATGGTTATGACTGGAATCAAGCACGAGCTTGCGAAAAGCGATACCTTGATCGGAAAAATTCTTTAAATCGTCAATACTGAAGCCGTCAAACATGCGCTGACGGAAGAAGTCGTGACGAGTTTCGACTGACGGGCAAACTTTCAGAAGCGTGATCGGTCGGCTAAGGCCGAGAGCCGGAAAGATTATGCGCGTCATAGCCTTGATACTCTCCGACTGAGCATAAATTCCCTCGAGAATTACGAACTGTCGCTGATCGAATGCCTCATGAAGTTTGCGGATAATCCGATAACGAACTTCACTGACTTCGGGCTGACAACCCTGCTGAACCCTCAGTTCATTCTCCGTATCATCCCAAGAAATGTATGTCCGGTCGCGATAGGGAGCCTCGTCAAGAATTTTGTGCGCTAAAGTAGTCTTGCCCGAGCAAGTTGGACCGCAAATCATAACCAAGCCATCTTGAATTACGTAATTTCTCTTCATACTACTTTTCCTCCTAAAATGCATGGCTTTCGCCATCAAAATATCGTGAATCGCTTGTCAAGGAATTCACGATGTATATTATATCATAGTTTTTAGAATTAGTGAAGAGGGAGAGAGGATTTTGAAGCATGGCAGTGTCCGTCTTTACGAATATGACTATCCTACTGGTAACAGACTATGATCTAGAGTTAATTGTACAAGCAAAGAGATTGGCGATTTCCTGTTTTGTCATATGTTCCGGAGACCGCATCCGAACTAATGGTATATTTACACTACGAAAGATCCTCTCAACTTCTTTATCTCTGACTATTCTATCCTGTTTATCATGGGTAGAGTCGTCTAGTTCAACTGCACACAAGACACTCAGATCACGACGTCTCAACAATACAAAATCTACTGATTTACCATTAATATGACGAAAGGCACTTTTCCAGTTTTGCCCTTTAACTTTGTGATTGAATAATGCCGACAAATGCACTTGCGACATTATATAACATTTGTCGTCGAAGATTTCACATAGAGTTTTGAAGAAATTTTCTTCGCGGTTGGTCATTATGTGAGTTTTTGGTAAATACGTAAATGAAGGTTTCCGCTTGGGGCTGGACTCAATTTGATCAAATAATATCTTCGATAGTAAAACAATAGGTAACAATATCACTACAGTCATTAGAAAACACCAAAACATTGCGCTTATAATCGACATAATATCATTGATCTGCTGCATTCTCTATAATATGGATGACTTAAGGTTTTTAACTTACTAGTTGATAATTAGAAATATAAAAATTATTACATTCAGGACTCTTTACGAATAATATCATGGTCAGGGTGATCGGATTTGAACCGACGACCTCGCAGTCCCGAACCGCGCGCGCTACCAGCTGCGCCACACCCTGGATACCCTATATTATACCATATGACTTTATTTTTTAGAGAGGTAATTTTAGGGAAAAGTAAAAACTATGCTCAGGTTGGAGGAGAATTTCTGAAATACAGAGAATTTACGCAAGAATACTCTTGCATATTAGGAGAGTTTGCGCTATAATACAGGTTAGTGGACTCGTAGCTCAGTTGGTTAGAGCGCCGCCCTGTCACGGCGGAGGTCGCGAGTTCGAGTCTCGTCGGGTCCGCCAACATCATCCTATATAAAAAACACCTTCGGGTGTTTTTTGTTGGTACTGGAAGGGAGAAGCCGTAGTAGCGAAAATCGTTATTCGATGGAATAATAATAGTAGAATTGATGGCGAGATTGAAAGCGCTTTGAAAGTCGGCAGGGGCAGCAGTAGATGCACGAAGGTAGAATTCGATACCAGCATGGCTAAGAGTGGCACTCCGAATAACAACATAGCCACTACGGACGAAATACATAGAGAAGCTATAAAGATATACTGCTTGAGTTTTTAGAAAAACTTAAGCCTAAATTTTGCGATTTACAGGAGTGGAACGAAAAAGCGAGGCTGGGGTTTTCTGAAAAAATCAAGCCTAGTGAAATTAGAAAATAACGGGATTTGGAAAGAAACTGAGGTTGTAATTTATAATTATAGTGATATAATAAATAAAATGCGTAGATATATACCAGAAAATGTGGATTTGGTGCCGAAACAGGCTGAACTGAAGTTCAAGGGGGTGCTATTTGATGTTTATCAATGGCCGCAAGAACTTTTTGACGGCTCAATTGATACTTTTGAAATGCTAAGACGCGAGGATACAGTCGAAGTAATAGCACTGAAAGATGATAAAATCGTGGTAACGTACCAAACTCAGCCTTGTCAGGGTTGGTTTTATGCTTATCCGGGAGGGAGGCACGATAATCCCGGGGAAGACGAACTGCAGGCGGCGAAGCGCGAGCTACGCGAGGAAGCAGGAATGACGTTTAAGAACTGGAAGTTGATTGAGGCGCATCAGCCTTTCACGAAAATCGATTGGTTAGTATATACATTCCTAGCGACTGATTTTGAGTCGCAGGGTGATTTAATTTTGGATCCAGGCGAAAAGATTGAAGTGATGGAACTGAGTTTTGAGGAAGTTCAGGAATTGGCTAAGAAGCCAAATGCAAAGTTCTTGTGGCCGGAGCATTTGAAGCATATAAAAAGTCCGAAAGAATTGAAAAATTTGCCGTCACTATACGATTATTCGGAATAATTGGTGAGAAGTTTATGATTTAGAGTTGTCTTGGTTTTTGGATGGTTTGGGGTCGTTTGAATTAGCCGTACGTTTCAGGAGACGCATGATAGGTTCGCGTTTCCAGATCATGAGACCAAGTAATAAAATAGCTAGGACCGAGACGATGGCAACCATACCGAGATTGTCACTGAGGCCGGCGCCAAGATAATTAGTAAGGATAATAGTTGGAAAACGACCAAGAATTAGTAGTACCATGAGACGACGAATAGGAAGTTTGGTCATGCCGGCGATATAACAAACTACATCATCGGGAAAGCCGGGTAGTAAGAAAATTGCGAAGAGGATAAGCGAAGCGCTTTTGGCGCTGACGATAAAGTCAAATTGGTCGATGACAGATTTTTTGAAGATCTTTTCGAGGAGCGGACGACCAAAACGGCGGGCTAGTTTAAAGACAATATAACAGCCGATGAGACTGCCGATAGTAGTCCAAAGAATTCCCCAGTGCCCGAAGAGGAAGCCGCCAACGCTACCAACGACTTGACCGGGGATAGGCGCTACTACGGTTTGGAGGACTTGAAGAGCAATATAAAGCAGGGGACCGAAGGGACCGGATTTTTCGACTGAGGCGACTAGTTTGTCACGATTAGAAAGTAGCGAAGTGAGCGGACCATGGAAAACGATGTCAAAAACTAAGTAACTAGCAATAACAAGGACGACAATGGCGCAGAGGGCAACCTTAATCTTAGTTTTGCGAGAAATACGCTTGCGAACGAGCGGTTGATCGAGCGGGAGGAGTTCGGAAGGCTGGGCTTCGGGACTGGATGAATCTGGAACTGGCGACTGAGAAGGAGTTTTACTTGGCATATTCAACGGCGCGAGTTTCTCGAATGACATTTACTTTAATAATGCCCGGGTAAGACATGGTGGCTTCAATCTTGTTAGCAATATCGCGGGCTAGTTTGAGAGCTGAGAGGTCATCAATCTGCTTCGGCTCGACGATGACGCGAATTTCTCGACCAGCAGAAATAGCATAGGCTTTATCAATACCCGGGAAAGAGGTGGCGATATTTTCGAGATCACGCATGCGTTCGGCAAAATTCTCGGCAGAAATATTGCGAGCGCCAGGACGAGCAGCAGAAAGCGAATCGACAATTTTAACGATCACAGCTTCGGGGGTCGTAGGCTCGATATCGTCGTGATGAGCAGCCATAGCATGAACAACTTCATCGGGCATACCATATTTTTTGGCAAGTTCAGCACCAATTTCGGCATGCTTGCCCTCGATTTTGTGCGTAACGGCCTTGCCGATGTCATGAAGAAGGGTGGCGGTTTTAGCAACGCGCTTATTGGCGCCAATTTCCTCGGCAATCATTCCGGCAATATGAGCCATTTCAACAGAATGAAGGAGGACGTTTTGGCCGTAGCTAGTGCGGAATTTAAGCTCACCCAACAGATGCAAAAGCTCGCGAGGAATACCGACGACCCCAACTTCACGGGCAGCATCTTCACCAGCACGCATCACTTCTTTTTCGATTTCACGTTCAGCCTTGGTGACAGCGTCTTCGATGGAGCTAGGATTGATGCGACCATCCTTCATGAGGCGCTCAAGCGCGTAGCGAGCAACTTGACGACGGATAGGGTCGAAGCTAGAAAGAACGACCATACCGGGAGTGTCGTCTACCATAATATCGACCCCGGTAGCGCGTTGAAGAGCCTGGATATTACGCCCTTCCTTGCCGATAATGCGACCTTTCATGTCGTCATCGGGGAGTTTAAGAGCAGTGACTGTGCGATCAGCGGTAACTTCAGAGGACATACGCTCCATGGCAGTCAGCAAGATTGCTTGGGCCGCTTCATCGACATCGTGCTTAATTTCTTTCTGCTCTTTGACGACGAGACCAGCGAGATCTTGTTTAATATCGCGCTCGGTCATTTGCATAAGTTTCTCGCGAGCATCCTCTTTGGAGAGGCCGGCAATCTTTTCAAGTTTTTCCTGCTGACGATTGCGAATATCGCGAACTTCGACTTTGAGATCGTCAAGTTCTTTTTCTTGCTTAGAGAGACGCTCGGTCTTCTGCTCAAGCTGATCAAGTTTTTTGTCGAGATTGTTTTCACGTTCGCTAAGACGATTTTCAGTATTCTTCCATTCGCGACGGCGCTCAGCCTCTTCTTGACTAGCTTTGGCGGTCAGATCGGCAGCATCAGTCTTTGCTTTAAGGACAATGTCTGATGCTTCGTTTTTAGCCTTGCGGATGAGATCATCAGCTTTATTCTTGCCGCCATTTTCATTCTTTTTGTTGTAGGCAAGAATCGCTCCGGCGCCAACAAGAATACCAGCTGCAAGAGCTATGATAATTAAAATCACATTCATAACGTACCTTTCCTAATTGTTTTTGTCGATATTTTCCTGATACCGACGGAGTAACAAATAAATATAAATTAATAAAATTCCATTTTTATTATATCATAGCTAGGTAGGGTATGTAAATTAGTTGGTTCAAAATAGGAATTCTGGTCGGCAGCTTTAGGGTTTTGGGGCTATACGTCGCATAATTCTCGGGAGATTTTGGTAGAGTTATTGTGGGACTGAAAATATTGACAGGACAAAACACATTTTTTTAGGGGCTGGAGATATTGGTTTTTGGTGCGGCAAAATCACTTCTTGGGGTTAGAGATATTAGCAGGCCGACCATAGAGAGGCAAAATGATAGGCTGCTGATGACCAAGATGATCGTAGAGTGGAATATGGAGTTGGTCAGCTAATGTATTAACGATCGTGGCACCGATACGTAGCCCGGTAAAAGAACCCGGTCCAGAGAAGAAGGTGATTTCAGAAATATCCGACCAGTCGGCAGAATTTTCTTGAAGTTTATCGTGAATAAACTCGAAAATATGTTCAGCAAGATCATACTTTCCGGGACGAAGATATTCTTGGTCATTAAGGCGAAGAATCGTGGGGTCGGAAGATGTATCGAGGTAAAGTTTCATAGTTCCCTCGCTTTACATTTTGGGGAGTTTTCCACAGATAATTGAGGGTTATCCACATGTTTTTCCACAAGTTTTCCACAGGAATTAAAAAGTTTTCCACAGGTTTTCCACAGAACACCTTGAAAAACGATTTCTCGGCTATCATCTGATTGAGGATAGATAAAAATCTTGGGGCAGTCCGGGGGTAATAAGTCGGATATTTCGTCTCCCCACTCAATAAGGACGATAGCGTCAGGAGCAGACAAGGTTTCAGAAAGTTCATCTGACATGATTCCAGGGTCGCCTAGGCGATAAAAATCGTAATGTACTAATTCCCCGTTCGCAAAATTATAGCGTTTGGAAATAGTGAAACTGGGGCTAGTGATCGGATCGGAAATACCCAGACCTTCTGCAATACCTCGGGTCAGCGTAGTTTTGCCAGCACCAACGTCGCCGATTAGTTGAATCACTAGTGGCGGCTGGAGTATTGCAGCAATTTGACGACCGAGCGATAGCATCTCGGCTTCCGTTTTAACTCTCATGCTACTATTATACATTATTTTGCACTAAATCACAAGAATGGCGACGAGGTTGGATTAAGGCGGCTCAGCGATGGTTCCGCTTGTGACTTGCGACGCGAGAATCCGAGTTTTGTGATGGTGGGATTTAATAAACGGTAAAACAAGAAAGAGCAAAATTGGTATATATATTATATAGATGCGCGGGTCACTGGTAGGCAATGCAAAAACGAACATGGTTTTCGTGCTGAGATAATTGACAACTAGGATATGAAAATCCAGAGCAAAAGTGGTGATACGAGCTAGAAATTCGGCAAGAAATGGCAAAAAGGAGAATACGCCAGTTAGAAAAGTCAAGCCCATCGCATATGGCAAAGTAGGTAAAATGATTAGATTAGCAACAAAGGAGAGGAGCGAAAAAGTGCCAAAATTATAGATTAGAATAGGCGAACAAATCAAACTAGTGGATAGACTCGTAATCAGCATAGAAGCAAGCCAAGGAGGCTTCTTGCCACCATAAAATAGTTTAGTTATGCGCGGAGCGAGAATGAGAAGGCCGAAGAAAGAAGCAAAAGAAAGTTGCCAACCAAGGTTAATAATGTTACTAGGAGAGATCAGAAGAGTTAGACAAGCGACGAGGTTAATAAGATGCAGAGGAGTAAATTGACGACCAACATAGCCAAAGATAAGAGTGAGACTGCTAACTAGGGCGGCTCGAGTCATGGAAGGAGTGAAGCCGACGACTAGTACAAAGGCGCAAATCAAAAGCAAGGCACAAAGAAGTCCAGCAAAACGAGAAAGACGTCCAAAAAGTTGTTTAGCAAAACTGACTAGGATGCCAAGATGAGTACCAGAAGCGACAACAACATGAGTCATACCGACAATACGCAAGGTATCAGAAAGATTATCAGGCAGACTGGATTTGAGGCCGAGCAGGTAACTTAAACCTAAATCAGATTCCGGAGAGGGGATTCGAAGGCGAATAAGACTAGCGAACCAATTTTTAAAACGCGCAAAAAGGTCTCCGGGGCGATTGCGCTGGATAGACTTAAGGGTGGGACGATAAAAGATTCCAGCAAAAGTGCCAAAACCGGCGCCGAGTTGGCCTTGAATGGTAATTTGGTCTGAGCGCTCAAGATCGTAGAATGAGCCAGCTAATTGAACATAGATAATTCCAGAAAGAGATACGGGAGGTTGATTAGAGTCGCTAGAGAGAAGTTCAGGATTTTTGAGGCGCAAAGTAGTCTTACCGACATCGAAATCAGGATCTTCGGAGATGACACCGCGTAGAGTAAGAGTTTTACCAATAAGTTGATTGAAATAAGTTTGCGAAACGATTTCCGGAGCAATACGGCACTCGGCAAAAAGTAGTCCAGCGATAAAAGCGCAAATGAGAGTGAGGAGCGAAGGACGCGCAAGGCTAAAGAAGCACAGAATTAAGGCTACGCAAATCCAGAGCCAGCCAGAAACTACGGATTTCTGGGTAAAAACACTAAAAACTAACCCAAGGATAATACCCCAGAAAGTAGCATAGAGACATTTTGATGGATGGAATTTACGCATGCTTGTAGTATAGAAAAATTGAGATCAATTTTGCAAGCACAAACATAATAAAAAACACAAAAAGGACTTTTTTGAAAAAATAACATGCTTATGTTTGATTTTTTGCAGACGATTTGATTTACTCGAAACAGTCAGGCTTGGCAAAAAGAAATTTATGAGTGTTTGGCGTGGCGGCGACGTTTAGCGGAGACTCGGCTACGACGATAGGCAGCGAGTCCAGCGTACGCTCCAGCCATCATGCTCATAAGCAAACTCGGTTCAACGGATGGATCCTCGATGGAGCCTGGATAGTTGGCTGCGCTAATAGCGGCAGGACGTGCAGACGGAGTCATGAGAGGCGACAGTGTATTCTGCGAAGAATAACCGTAGGTTGAGGCCGAGTCAGAAAATGATAATGTATTGCGAGAGGAGTCTGACGGTTCAGAGAAATTAGTTGCACTAACTCGAGGAATATTACTGGAGGACGGCTCGAGAGCTAAAACTGCAAGATTGAGTTCAAAAACAAGCTCTTCGATTTCTGATTGAGAAGAAGAATTATTGGAAATTAAAGTTTTGGCGCGCCCCAAAAGAGTTAAAACTTGAGCATAGCTCGAAGCGGTATAGTCGTCGCTATTTAGGTCGGCGATGTCGCGAACTATATCGCTAAGAGCGCTCCAGTCAAGGACTAGGCTCTCCGAATCCGTGAAAGCAGAAACTTCGGGAATTTCCGAGAGGGTCGATGTGGATAATAAATTATAATTTGGAGGAATTGAAGTGTCCGGAAGAGTAGAATTTAATTGTGGCGCAGTAGGCTCAGAGGGGGCGACAGTTGCTAAAACAGGTTCAGGCACAAGATCAGACGTTGGCTTTGGCGTTAATGTTGGCTTCGGCGCTGGTTCAAGAGTCGGTTCGAGTACTGGTTCGGGTACGCCCCGCAGGCCGACAGTGGATTTTTGGAACATGTCAAGGCAGGCGATAATTTTTTCAAGACGAGGCGGCAAGGTTTGAGAAAGCAAGGCTTCGCAATGAGCGATGGCGACTTGCAACTCACCAAATTGTTCGGCAAAATCGGGCTGATAATCTGTGACGCGTAAATCTTTGACAGCTTCGAGCATAAGTCGGAGATTATGGAGCGCCAAAGTAAGAGTTTCGTCTGGGGCGCCTTGAGGAAGAGAACCATCCCGTACTTCTGGAGGGTTATTTAGAATCGTAGATTCATCTGGGGTGGGCTGAGAAAGAGAATTATTCTGCAAAATGGAAGAAGCTAATGAAGAATCGGCGGTCGATGGGGAATTAGTTGTCGATAAAGCTAAGGAACCGATAAGACTGACAGAGGCTTGAGGTCGAAAAGGCGCAGGGGGAGGGGGGAGGATCACTGAGTCCAAGGACTGAGAGTCGGATACGGATGTGTCACTCAAAGCTTTGGACGCAAGTTGACGCGCCTGAGGAATGACTAGATTATTAGGTTCCGCGAGGATAGCTGAAGCATCAGGCAGTTTGGAAGTCTCGGTCGTTTTAGAAGTTTTAGAAGTTTTAGAAGTTTTGGAGGCTTTGCGTGTTTTAGTTGTTTTAGGCGAACGAGAAGTTTTAGATGAGCGTCGTTTGACGGAAGTTGCAGGCTCAGGTGAAGAGACTGTGGATATATCTGAGGGAGCTGGCGATTCTGAATCTAATTCCGTAACCCCTAAATCATTCTCTTCCAGTAGATCGAGGTTAATCTCAAGGTCAAGAGAAACTGAGTAGAGAGATTCCAGTTCGGTGGTTTCTTGAGAGAGGAGTTGCTGGGCAGATTGAGCCGCGAGGACAAGTTGGTTATAGCTATAATCAGTATAGTCAGCCGGATCAATGGCCTCGACGGCAGTGGTGAGGCTAATAATCTCAGCACGAATTTCGTCTTCAAGATCTTGGACATTAGAAATAGCTTTACTGAGAGCTCGCTCGGCGGAAAGAAGTTTTTCGGCCTGTTTTTCTCGACGCAAGGCTTTGCTAGCGGTAGTATTAGCGCGCTTTAAGATAGTTAAGAGCGAACTAAGCCGATCACGCCATTTGCCAAGATCGCCAGCAGAATAATCTTCGGAGAGATAGTGGGCGGCGAGATCAAGACGCAGTTTAAGTTGATGCTTGGCAGATTCCAGTTTTTCTTCGGCGCGAGTCTTTGAAACATCAATTACGGAATAAAGTTTAGCGCGAGTAGGTTTTTTGATGATATGATCTGGTATTAAATAGTTAGTCACGTCAGCATTGAACTCACCACCAGTGACGATAGCCTGAGAAGCAGCAGTGGGCTCTGGAGAAATATTATAAAAAATTCCTTGCGCACCGATGAATTGTCCAGAGTTAATTTCCAGAGACCTATTAATTTCAGCAACGCCATATTCAGCGAAAACGTAGCTCTGTTCGCTATAGTAACGACCGCCAGCGATAATGATATGGAGGTCGCCTGAAGTTTCGGCGCTGCGCTCTATTTGGATAATCGCGCCAATACCATGAATTCGATCGCTCCAGCCTAATGGGTCCGCAAAGGCACCCGTAGCCGTGAGGCTGGTACCGACAAAGTTAGCAAGACCAGTCCTGATGGCAAGACCGGTACCCCCAGCAATCTGCGCAGCGCCGACATTCCAGATACCATAGCCCGCAGAATAGAGGGCGATTCCCTGGCGTTCGTCAGCAATAATCCGGGCGCCATCAGCGATGTTGATGACTGGCAAATTGGAACTAGAAGAGCGATTTGTGGTTGCTAAATTGAAGCTAGAATCGTCGGAGTCGTGATTAGTGGAGTCGGGAGCGGCGGAGATAGAGACAGTTGAATCAGAGTCGGACTCGAAAGTCTGAGGGTCAGGACCCTGGATGTTATAGCTGAGATAGATACCGTTTTCGGCAATAATGGCGCCCGCAATGTTGATAGTAATACCATATGCTGCACCACCGATAGCTGCAACATGGATGCCGTGAAAGTTCGGAGCGTTCAAGATGACTTGTGCGCCGATTGTGAGGTGAGAGTAGTTAATATTCTCAGGAGTGAGTGCTCCGCGAATGCGGATGGCGGCGCCATTTTGATTAAGAGACATGACATGTCCATGTCCGATTAATTCAAGATGACCAGCTTGAAGGTCGATGGCGCAGCTGACTTGGCGATTGACAGAATGACGAGAACGATTTTTTACTCCGCTATCGCAAGAGACAATATTTTGACCGCCTAAGTCAATAGTGATTGGGCGCGAGCGGTTAATGACAAGTTCAGAAGTTAAGATGATGTGTTCGCCTAGAGTGATACAAGAAACGTCAGGATTTTCTAATACAGTAATTAACTCATGCTCATTTTTAACGACGACGGCATCAAAAACAGCCTCATCAGTTTCTCCCGAAGCAAAGAGACAGGCTGGAAGCGGTAAGCCTAGAGCCAGTAGCAGTGCTAGGAGAGCGATAAGTTGTTCCTGCTTCATGCGCACTCCTTCAATTTTAGTAAAATCAATCTAGTGATTTACTACTATTGTACCAGACTTTTTATTATTATGCAATCAGAAACTAGACCTCAAAGAGGTGTTACTATCATTGTAGCATACCATAAGCGTTTTGTCAATGGTTTTTGTGACAGGGGTGTGGGTGTTTTGTGGAACTCGTGGCCGTAGTATTTACCAGGACGATAGAGTGTATTTGACGACGGTGTGCGTTGTTTGGAAATCTTAACACCGATGTAGCACTGATATAGTCTCATGACTCCGAGAAGGACCAGGCAGGGGCGCGACCCTTGAAAGCCTTTAAAAGGAACTAGGCGCCGATGCGGTCTTTGGAGTTTTTGCGAGTGGAATTATGCTCAACATACTCGATGATTTTGGCGGCAACATTGCGACCGGTGACTTGTTCGATACCGAATCCAGGCGAAGCATTAACTTCGAGAACAAGCGGGCCGCGCGAGGAGCGCATTAGATCGACTCCGGCGATATGCAAGCCCATGGCTTTGGCAGCACGAATAGCGACACGGTTTTCTTCGGGAGTGAGTTTGATGATAGTGCCGGCGCCGCCTTTATGAAGATTGCTGCGAAAATCGTCGTCAAGAGATTGACGCTGCATACTGGCGACAACTCGAGAACCGACGACAAAAGCGCGAATGTCGGTACCGGCGGATTCTTTAATATATTCCTGAAGAAGAATGTTAGTACCATCTTCGTTATAGAGATAGAAAGCTTGAAGGGCAGACTTAGCAGCTTTGGCGGTTTCAGCGAGAACAACGCCATTGCCATGGGTACCAGAGGCGAGTTTAATAATGACAGGAAGTCCGATATTGGCAAGGAGGTCATCAATGTCAGTAGTATTACGGCTGACGAGAGTCTTGGGAGTATCGACGCCGGCTTTGGTGAGGATCTGCTGGGAGCGCAACTTGTCGCGAGCACGAGTAATAGAAATAGAGCTAGAGGCAGCCCAGATGCCTTGCATTTCGAATTGGCGAACGATGGCGCAGCCATAGCGAGTCATATTATTAGAGATGCGGGGAATAACGGCGTCAAAGCCACTGAGGCGCTCGCCGCGATAATAAATATTAGGATGCTTTTCGTCAAGAGAGAGGTAGCAATCTTTATACTTAACAACACGAACTTCGTGACCACGTTTTTTGGCTTCCTCAACAAGTCGCTTGGTCGAGTAATTGGCATTACCGTTGGAGAGAATTCCGATTTTCATGTCTAGCCTTTCTGTAGTTAGTTTATTAGAGAGATAAATCAGGGAAATTATGATTTAGGTTTGGGCTTGGCGGAAGGTTGAGGAATTTTAGGAGGATTGGATTTACCGGGGTGAGTAGGCGTCGAAGAATCGGGCTCGTCAAGATGATTGACGTCGGAAGAATGACGCTCACTAGAGAATTCTTCGTGGAGACGATAGAGCTTGGCGTGGAACTTTTGGGGATTTTGCTCGAGTTCAGCAATAATGTCGGTATTATCGAGTTTGGGCGGAGCCTTGGTTTCGGTCTGAGCCACATCGACGAGGAAGCGATTTTTGAGGGTTTTGCGGCCGAGTAAAATTGGGAAATTATTGCGACTGCGGTCGTAGAGAGTAAAATTGGCGCGAATGCGTTTTCCGGCGATGACGGCGGGAAGTTTGACACGATACCGAATTGTAATATCGCCAGTAGAGTTACGGACGCGCTGGACGCTGTACTTTTTGAGAGAAATGCGCTGGCCGGTATAGAAGGGGCTTTCGGGACCAAGAAGGGCGAATTCAAGATTGCCGTCAGGAGTGACGACAATGTCGCTAGCCCAAATGGAAGAGGAGTCGGCACCAGTGTCGATTTTGGCAGGAATGTTCGAGATATCGCAAACCGTGACGAGGGCGTTGCTGCCGATGACCGGGAGGTTATGATGTTTTTTCAGCATAAAGACTCCTAACCCCAAAGACCGCGCTTTTTATTTTTAGGGTTACGGAATTCTTCGAGCAATTCTTTTTGACGTTTGCTGAGATTCTTGGGAGTTTCGACGATAATGGTAACAATATGAGGACCGCGATCGCCATCACTGCGCATCAGAGGAACGCCGTGACCGGAAAGTTTGAAAGGCGTACCGGATTCGGTGCCGGCGGGGATTTTCATGCGGACACTGCCGTCGATAGTTTCGACGTCAATAGTCGTGCCGAGGGCGGCATCAACCATGGAAACGCGGGCTTCGGAGAGGATAATGTTCCCTTCGCGAGTGAGGTGTTTATGAGGCTTCACACGGATGAAGACGTAGAGGTCACCCTTCGTACCACCGCGAGGAGCAGCGCCGCCTTTACCACTGAGGCGAATGGACATGCCGTCGTCGATGCCAGCGGGGATTTTAACCTTGATATCCTTTCCCTCAGCGGTGACGATTTTAGTGGTACCAAAGACGGCTTCTTCGAAATTGAGAGTGATAGTCGTACGATAATCGGCGCCGCGGGCAGGACGAGCATTACGTCCGCCAAAGCCAAAAATTGAGCCCAAAATATCGTCGAGGCCACCACCGCCACCACCGAAGTCGAAATTGAAACTCTGACCGTTGAAATTGAAGTTGCCGTTTTGGAAAGGATTGCCAGCAGCGCCATTGCCGCCGACGCCGGCGTGACCAAATTGGTCATAGCGAGCGCGTTTTTGCTTGTCGGAAAGGACTTCGTGGGCTTCGGAAACTTCTTTGAATTTCTCTTCGGCGGCTTTATCACCGGGATTTTTATCAGGATGGTATTTTATAGCAAGTTTGCGATAAGCCTTCTTGATTTCATCATCAGAGGCATTTTTAGAAACTCCTAATACTTCATAATAATCTTTTTTTGCCATATTTCCCTCTAGCGTATAAACGCAAATGTTCGTTTTATTGTAACATACCTTGAGGAAATAAACAACCAAGACTAGTAAAATGCTCAAAGCGGCTATTACTCTTATTTCTCGACACCAGTAGCCTAGACTATAAATAAAACTTAAGTGGTTATTACTCTCTTTTCAATGCCCACTCCCGCGCCCGTCCGCACGGGGCGCTCGTTCTGGAAGCGACCAGCGTGGTCGCTTCCTTTAGCATCTCGAAAATAGAATAATAACTATCTAAATGTTTTTGATAACTATTCTGCGGGGGAGTCGCGGAACTGATAGGTGCATTCGTAGCCTGCAGACCGGAGTGCTCCGTACGACAGATGGACATTGTCGCTGCAGACGAAGAATCGCAGGCTTTTCCAACTTCGGAGGTGAGAAGAAATATACAGGAGTGTCATTGAGGCGATTGGCTATTTTCCGAGGCGGAGAGGATGGCGAGGGTATGGAAGACCTGAAGATGGAAATGAGGATGAGAACGGAGGAATTTATCGACAGCGCGAGCAGAGCCGGGGAGGGCGGGATTATTATAATCATGAACCACGATGAGACCAGACTGGGTAAGGCGAGGTGCGACGAGCTGGAGGCTGGTTTGGATAGATTGATAGAGATCACCGTCGAGGAAGGCAAAAGCGATTTGGCTGGGGAGATCGACGGAAGTAAGGTCGGAAAACCAGGCTTTCTTAACAATAACATGATCCAGATTAGCGCGACGCAACTTGGAGACGACGTCGCGCTTGGTGACTAAGAGTTGGCCTTTTTGGAAATTTTGGCCAGCGCCGGAAAAATCCTCGGCGGTTTTCTCGGGTAATCCGGCGAAAGAATCGTAGATCCAGAGAGTTTTAGGAGTGAAAATAGAGTCAGATTTGGCTGAGGCAGACTGGAGAAGTTGGCCAAGCAGAATCGAAGTGTCTCCCTTATAGCAACCAAGCTCAACAAAATCGCCCGATACAGATAAGCAAGTTTGCGCTAGCTCGAGCAGGCGGGCGGTTTCGGCGAGAGAAATTTGGTCATTCTCAGGCAGACGAGAGATATTTTTACTCATGTTTGATATTATAACATAAAATTAGGTTTTTGGTATGTAACTGGAGAATAAGTTCAATAGGTGTTAGGTAACATTTGCAAGGAGAGTGAAAAAATGCCCGCACTTAACACGGAGAAGGCGATTTTTCTATTGAATTTTTTTTCGACCAAGACGCAGAAAAGTTTGAGCGAGACTCAACTTTTTGCTCGGAGGCTTGACTTTTTCTGCGATGTGTGATACAATGGAGAGATAGACCTATTCGCCGAAGACATTGAGGCGAAGAACTTTAATTTTGGGGAGAAATTCCCTGCGGAAGGAGACGAACTAGATGCAAGAATTAGCGACATTGAACGAAAACTGGGGACAGTTTGGACTGAGAAAGGAAACGATCCGGAAACTGAGTAACCGTCACTACGACGTGCCGACCATAGTACATGAAGCAAGATTCGGGAAACTACGGAATTTGAGAGGTATCAGTTATAAGATGGAGTGGGAGTTGATAGATGCTCTAAATTATATGGAACTACTCCTGAACGAGTCAGCTCAATCCCGTGCGGTGCGGCGCTTTTTAGAGACGCTTTTTGCAAGCAAAGCGACGACTGATGAAGAGTATGAGGCGCAAACAGAGTTTGCTGAATGGCAGCAAGAGGCGCTGATGAAAGTCCTGAAGAAAGGATTGACAGTGCGCGAACTAGAGGTTGTAATCCTGCATTTTGGATTGAATGGCGAAGCGCCACTGAGCCTGCGAGCAGTAGGACAGGCGACAAAAAGGTCAGGAGAATATGTTCGACAGATCGAGAAAATGGCGATGGATAAGTTGCGCAACGACGAGGAGAAGATGAAAGAAATAAAAGCAATTTTTGACGGTGTGTCGTGGATTCCGCGGGATTAATTCTCAAAAAGTAAGAATTTATAACACGAAAAGGCTCCAGCAAATGCTGGGGCCTTTACTATTTCTCGCAACTATTCGGTGA
This sequence comes from uncultured Candidatus Saccharibacteria bacterium, assembly GCA_964485445.1. GTDB lineage: Bacteria > Patescibacteriota > Saccharimonadia > Saccharimonadales > Saccharimonadaceae > Nanosyncoccus. Next base: position 30,254 of record CAZAJJ010000010.1, read on the forward strand.
GGAGAAGTTTCGCACGGCGAATCATCTCGCCGGTTTCGTCGGTAAGGATGACGTAGATCGGCTTGGAGTCTTCGGCAGAAATACGACAATGACGTTCGCCATCCTGGATACCATCGGCGTTGCGAGTATCGTCAATTTTGAAACCGAGATAGCCGAGACCGGCCACGATGTCGCGACGAATCTCAGAGTTGCGCTCGCCGATCGTGGCAGTGAAAACGAGGGCATCGATGCCTTGGAGAGCAGCGGCCATTTGGCCGATAGCGCGCTGGATGCGATAGATATACATCTCGTAGGCAAGTTTAGCACGAGGATCACCGTCGTCGCGGAGGCTGAGAACTTCGCGCATGTCGTCGGTTTCGCCAGTGACGCCCTTGAGACCACATTCCTTGTTGAGATATTGTTCGAGTTCTTCACCTTCAATACTAAGTTCGCGACCGATCGCCATAGCAGCAGTAGGATCAATGTCGCCACAACGAGTAGCCATCATGACACCTTCGAGTGGAGTGTAACCCATGGTAGTGTCGAAGGATTTGCCGTCTTGCATGGCCGTAACAGAACTGCCGGAGCCAATATGGCAAGCGATCACTTTAGGCTCGATAATACCAGTAGATTTGAGGTATTCGGAGATGGAGCCCATGGAGAGGCCATGGTAGCCATAGCGCTTGATCTCGGCTTTTTTGGCAAGTTCGGGATCGATGGCATAGAAAGTATGAACTTCGTCGCGAGTGTTATGGAAGCCGGAATCAGAGATAGTAATTACGGGCGTACCAGCGAAAGTTTTGACACATTCTTCAATTTCGGCAGCAACGACGGGAACATGGAGCGGAGCGCGCTTTTTGGCGGCTTCAAGCTGCTTCAGACAATCGTCATCTACGACGTGGTCAGCGGCGAAATAATCACCGGTCGAGGCGACGCGAGCGAGAATGGCGGTGAGGACGTTATTTTTATCCAGGTAACCTTCGTCGGTGAGAATTTGCTTAACATAGGCAACTGTATCAGCCAAGCGCTCGAAACCTTCAGTAAGTTTTTCTTTGGTGCCGTCGGCTTTTTTCAGAGTGCAGACGACTTTGCCGTCCTCGGTCTCGAAATGCAGAGAACAAACAAGTTCATCGTCGCGGTAAAGAGCGTACTTGCGCGATGATGAACCGGGGTTGGTAACTAAAAACCATTTTTCCATAAAATAACTCCTTTGTTTTAGTATAGCATGGATTGATTATTTTAGGTGAGGGGAGAAAAACAGAATGAATAACGACGATATGCTTAGTATTATTTTATATACATAATTACGCTTTGGTTTGTGCATAGAATGTACAGATTTTATAGAGAGAACAATCATTTTTTCAACATGGAAAACCCCGAGCGTTAAGGCGACATTCTAAGATGCGCGGCTCGGGGTTTTATGCTTAATATTCAGTTGTTTTTTGACCTTCCCTTGCGGGCACAGGTTAGCTTACAGAGGTCGTCTTGACGCTATAGATTATGCGCCGAATGACTGCAGCTAAGGTTGTGTTTATGTTTGTATTCTACAAACATAAAAGAAGGCCTTCTTTGCCTAGGCTTCGACCGCGAGGCGAGCCAACTTAATGGCTCCTTCCCTGGTCTTGGCTCCACAGATGAATCCGCCGGGATGACAGAAGACTGCGTCTTCTACGCCGGTGATTTCTGCGAGAGCCGCGCCGTTCTGACCGCGCCAGGCCTCGGGGAGAGGCTTGCGCTGCGCCATCAGGTTCCCAGTCGGCGGGAGCGCCTGGACGTTCCACTGACCCTGCAAGTTCCGGAATACTCCGTAGAGGAGGTCCTCCGCCTTCGGGTTCGTGGAATTTACTACCGTTTCGATCCAGCCGCCGATAAATTGCGGCAGGATCATGACGTCATTCTCGGAAGCCCAAATTGCTTCTTCGACAGCGTCCTTGCCTTTTACTGCAGCGACGCAAGACATAATTGTCCGCGTCAGCACCATATAGGCCAGACGGCAGGCGTCCAGAAATGCTTCGTCAGTGTCGCAGACTTCATCCCAGTTGCCGTTCAGCAACGAGATGGCCTGAGACACAGACATGGTTTCGCCGGGGTTAAGCTGACCGTTGTCGATGGCGTCGATGCCACGAATGAGCATCTCATCCACCTTAGCAGCAGCCTCCTCGGCCTGGCTCAACGAGCAACCGGTGAGCGAGATGCAAGCATCCGCTCCGTATTCTTTCCACAGGAGACCTGCGGAGGAATACTTTATCCCGTCCGCCCGCATTTCTGCGAAACCGCGCTGATGGTGATCGTAACGATCCGTCGCCGGGTCGTAGGTTCCACCAACGTCGCAAATCGTAGCGTGAGCCGCTGCGGCTTCCTCGATTTCCTTCGGGTTGCGCGTCCGATAAACGTCTGCACAGCCCTCAACAATAGTGAGGATAGCCACCGCCATTGTCTCGTCCCCGTGATGAGGGGCGGGATGAGTAATAACGGTTGCGTGTGCTGCACTGTTAGCCATAGCGACATTCATCTTTTTCATATCTTCCTCCTTTGCGACCATGTCTGCCGGTCGCGGGCTTCAGTTTTTAGTTAAAGTTGGATGCCACCAGATCACGATGAATATGTGCTGGTGCGCTATGAAATTTTGATTCCGCACTCTGGGTAGTTTGCTCAAAGTGGGATATTCGCAGGCAAATGCTACTCGGGAGGGCGAATGGCGAATTGTCTGCGAGTATCCCACTTTGAGACTGAAAACAGGATACAACTTTCATATTGAGACTTTCGAAGGTTCTTAAGCTTAATGCAAGGTTCATAGTTCTTAATTAAGCTTATGGTTCCATTGTAGCACATATTACTTAGATTGTCAATAGTTTTTATGCATATTTTTACATTTTGGCGAGAAAATTGTAGAATAACAGAGGTGATACTAAGGATTGATTTTTAGGAAAATGGTGATTTATTTGGGTTTTGAGGGCCTGGGTTGTTCGGTTTTAGGAACTCAATGAACGGCATTTTGCAAATATGAAGCAACTAATAAATAGAAAGTGGCGTAAGCGGAATATGATATAATACAGATATGATGAAATCGTGGGAAAGTGGAGCGAGAGGCGAAAGTGGCAAGGAAAGTGCTCGGGAGAGTTTTGATGATTACGACGTGATGGAAACGGCGCTGAGAGGGTTGGAGCTGGTGGCGGCGAACAAGACGAAAGCGGCGGTGATCGCAGAGTTCAGACGGAAGGCGAGGCTAGAGGAACGGGGCGAGAATACGGGGGCGGAAGAGAAAAATGAGGCGGTCGAGGAGAATTACGATAAAGATTGGGAAGCTGACGAAGACTATGATGACTATGAGGATGATTGGGAGGAGGATGATGACTGGGAATATGACCTAGGCGCGGAGCGTCAAGAGGAGAAGGAACGGGAGCATAAGTTTGAGCTTTTGACGATACCGACGGAGATTTTGCAGGAATATAATTTACCGGATGATCTACCGAAGGGGGGGTGGCAGTGATGGGCGGGACAGCACGAAGTATGGCACGGCGGGTGATTACGGGGGAGAAGGAGCCGGTGCGGGACCTGGATCTCGTATATATTCCGGAATTTGACGAAAAGGAGGAGCCAGACCGAGAAGAACTAGACGCAACGGCGGCGAAATATATGCCAGATGATTTTCAATATGGTCATGGGATTGAGCGGGCGGATTTGGAAAAATATTTCGAGGAGCGGGATTTTACGATTAATCAATGTTTGGTCATAGATGATAAATTGTTGGTGACGCGGGCGGCATATGATGATTTTCAGGAGAATATTATTCGACCAGCGTACTTTGAACAAAGGTATGAAAATTTATATGTGAGAGATAGGATGTTTCTAAAAGCGCTGCTGCTCAAGGCGGTACTGGAGGATTGTACGGAATCTTATCCGACAATCGAGGATATGGTAGTACCGGATCTTAGTGGCGATGATTACGTAAGTGATTTTCAGTTGGCGTTGTTTTTGAATAAAGCAATGGGGCGAGGAGTGCGAGTAGCGATGCATTTTACAGAGGCGCTGGTGGATTTTGATGTGGTGGGCGAGAAGTATATGGATCGGCCGTTGGCGCTAGCGAAAGCGGTGCTGGAGAATGGGAATATCTATAGTTTTGAATTTAGACCGACAGACGGCAAAATCGAAGAAACGGAAGATGAATTAGCGGAAATGGAGAAGGTTTATACGAATGACAAAAAGATCCGCCAGGAATTAGCGGAAATGGAGAAGGTTTATACGAATGACAAAAAGATCCGCCAGGAATTAGCGGATTATAGAAATGGGGAGAAATTTGGTCGAGAAGAGCGAGCGGAGCCGATAGATGGGCAATATGCGGCGGAGGATTATGAATATTTAAATCGGATATTGAGGGAGAGGGAGGAATAGGAGGTTTTGGCATGGTTTAACCCGGGGCTTGAATGCGACATTCTAGGATGCGCAGCCCCGGGTTCTCTTATGTAGTTGTAAGTTAGGTTTCTACTAGAAGCGCCGGGCAGATGCTTAAAGGGGGGGCTTAAGCCAGAAGGCCAAGCCAACCCGCGCCAATGGACGGACTCTCAATGCCAGAGGTGAGTCCAGTGCATCCGCGCCAATCTTCTTCGATTTCCTCCTGGAGTTCGGCGAGGCGGGCACGCTGAGCGTCGGTCACGGTTTCAGGACAATGCACGATCTCGAACTGATGTTCGGCCGCCGTACAGTCTTTCGACCATCTAACAACCAGCTCTCCAGGGAGAATCTGGTTCCAGATTTCGTAACCTTCGTCATAGCGAGCGGCACGACGAGAATTCTCGTTATAGATAGAATCCCGTTCGCGCTCTACGCCGTTAGGCGCAATGACCCAGCCCTGAGAGCAACCAGTACGGCTGCCAACGCGTTTCCAGATGCGAATATCGCTAGGAAGACCGACAGCTTTGGCTGCGGCGGCACGCTCTAGTTTTTCGACCTCGGCACGCTGGGCCTCGATCTCAGCCTCTTTCTTAGAAATCTCCTTCTCGAAGTCAAGGACGCCCTGGAAGGTGTATTCCTTCTCGAGAAGGTGAGATCCGCTACCGAACCAGCCGAGTTTCTTCAAGACCGCTCGGTCCTGGCTTTCCGTCACGACCTCTAACTGTACGGCGTGCGCCCGGTCCTGAAGGGCTAAATAGTGAGGCGCAACCTCGGTATAGGCCTTCTGGCGAGCAGCACGTACGGCTTCACCGCGAGCAACTTGGCTGATTTGGGCGGACAGAACTTCCTCCATATCAGCCAGAGTCTCTGCGGAATAGGTCATACTGCCGCAGCGGTCCGAGAGGCTGAACTCCTCATCGCCCAGGGTAATCGAAGGAACGTTATGGTCCTTCTTCCGAAGCTCAGATAACTGCGCCTCGATTTCCAGGAGCCGACCCGCGTATTTATCGCGAGCAGCCTTTGACTCGGCCATGATGGCCAATTTCTCCCGGTAACGCCGGTCGTTATCGGCGCGCTCTTCAGCCTGCAGCCGAGAGTATTTTGCGCAGTAGGCCCGGGCGGCCTCATGGTCGATACGATACGTATTCGTGCCGACCTGATACACATAGCCTACCGGCAGTACCCAATAGTCGTAGCCACTGCCACCACCATTGGAGCTGGCGCGCCGGAAATAGATAGCGCCCCGCTCAGCCACGGCGTCACCGAAGTAACCGCGTGTCCGATTGAAGGATCCACCCCAATCAACCCGTACGAGCAAATGCTTCGCCTGTGCAGGGTCCTTTGGACGGAAGCAAGGTGCGCCTTTCCGACTCCGCCAAAAATCTCCGAAGAGAAATCTGGCGTCACCGTCCAGATCCAGATTGAAGCTATCCGTGACCTCACGGTCAGCGACAAAATGGATTGGGCTTATAACCTCGCCATTCTGATCAAGCTCGAAGCTTGAGTTAATGACAAAGGTTAGTCCGGAGCGATACTTCCCGGTGTCGTTAAAAAGGAATCCGCCGTCATTAGTGGCGAACACTTTCTCAGACTTAAAGAATTTCCGTGCTTCAGCGATGTTTAATTCTCTTTTCATGTTTTCCTTTCTTCCCCGCAGACGAGGAAAGCCAATGCCTGTAAAAGATTAAGAGGATTTTTCCTCACATTGGCAGCTTACCTCCTTAGGCAGCATTAAATTAGTCAAATCTGAGGTTTTGTCGAGGTTTGATGAATTTGATGCTACCTAAGAGGCGGAAAATATGAATAGATAAACCTAACTTTTTTAAGGTGCAGACTAGCGAAAGGCTAGTAGGGTGGAACTGGCCAGATTTCCCTGGCTGGCTCCGTGTTCTGGTACCTCCAGGGGCATAAAGCATTAAATATGCGCCCCTGGAGAAGATTTTCTCAATGCTAGCACTACCGCTATTTAGTGGTGGCAAGGAAGGTTGCCTGCTGTTCGGCGGTGCAGCCCTTAAAGAGCATGTCAGCGTCAAAGAAAGCAAGGCTCTCAACCTCTTCGTGCCCATCCTCATCGTAAGCTTCACCAACAAAGAGACCGGTTACAGTCTTATGGTCATCTCGCGCAATACGGAGAACGCAATAGCTGTCGTCATAACGACAATGGTCCTCCCACTCCTCGAGATCAACGGCTGCGGCCAGTTCCGACATGACATCATCCAGTGTCTTATCTTCCCTGGCTGCCTCCGTAATTAGAGAGCGAAGGATTTTGAGCGTATCACGCTCAAGATACTCTCGATTCTCCTCTTTCTGCCACTTGTAATCCATCATAACGTCTCCTTTCTGCACCCCTATCAGCCGGGTACTGGCGACATATTTAGTATGAAAGTGCCGCAGAATTGCTATAAATATGCACCTGCGCGCTATGAAATTAAAGCCATCCGAGATTGATAACCTAGACTAAGTCGAGGAATGAATCTCAGAATATAGCCGCTAAGAAGAGGCTTCTTGAAGCGGGGAATTCGTAGATATGATGCTACTCGGGAGGGCGAATGGCTATATATACGAGTTTCCCGATTCAAGTTGAGATTAAAACAACTTCTTGCATTGAGAAAATGGTAATTTGCGTAAGCCTTTAAGGTTGGTACCTTAGTTCGAAGAACTAAGGGGTTTAATGATTAAACCGATATTCATATCTTATCAGGCTTATATCTCCATTGTAGCATACTTGATGTAAAAAGTCAATAGTATTCATGCTTATTTTGATGATTTTGGAAGTTTTTAATGAAATAACTGGGGTGAAATATGGGATTGATTTTTTAGAGAATGATGATTTACTAACGATTTGAGTGGTTGAAAAATATGAGAATAGTGGGATTGTAGTTATGGCAAAATATAGTAGGGTATGTTATAATTAAATTATGAATGATTCCCTTTTATTTCTGGACGAGAGTGGGACTGCGGACTTAAAGAGCATTGACCATGAGTTTCCGGTTTTGGCGCTGGTTGGAGTATTGATTTCCGAGGATGAATACCGGAATTTAAAAACAGACGTAAATAACTTAAAACAAAAATATTCCCCGGAGAGGCCGATCGTACTGCATAGGCGAGATATGCGCAAATATGAAAATGGCTTTGAGTTTCTTTTTGATGAAGATTTAAAACGAAAATTTTATTATGATTTGAATCAAATATTAAGAGAAACTGATTATAAATTGATTTCATCGGTGGTAGATAAAGAATCTTACATAAAAACGTTCGGGAGATTAGGCGGCGATCCATATCAAATCGCTCTGACATCAGTATTGGAGCGCACTTTATCGCAGATTGAGGAGTTTCCACAAGCTCTAGCTCACACCTATATCGAAGGGCGCGGTAGAAAAGAGGATCGGATTATCCAAGAACGTTATAATACTTTACTTAACCGCGGGTCACATAATGTATCTTCAGAACGTTTTTTGGCACACTTTGATGATAAATTGGAAGTGAGAGTTAAGACGGATTATGAGGCTGGTATTGAAATTGCCGATCTATGCGCGTATCCAGTTGCCCGTTACGTACTGGATAATAATCCGGCAGCCCGGCATTTGAGCCGATTCGCTCGAAGATTGAGTGCAACAATACTGGAAATGTTGGCTATCCGGTAAAATCTAGTTGTTTTCTG
>CAZAJJ010000011.1:0-33510 GCA_964485445.1 uncultured Candidatus Saccharibacteria bacterium
CTACAAATCCGAATTTGTCGTGTTTAAAAGTTTTTTGAGTTCGGCAAGATTATCGGTAACTTCTTGGTTGAGTTTTTCGATGTCGGCAAGAATTTCACTAGTGGGTGGGTACTCAATTTTCTCGTACTCAACTTCTTTGTATTTATTAATAGAAAGATCATAATTGTTTTTTACGATTTCTTCTTTATCTACAAAGAACGATCGGTCGGTGTGTTTTCTGTCTTTTTCGGCTTCAAGATTATGAAAACGATTGAGAATATCGGGAATATCATTGTCACTAATAGCAGATCTTTTATCGTCTAGACTAAACCCGTCGGCCTTCATATCATAAAACCAGACCTTATCAGTATCGCCAGCATTAGTTTTCGTGAAGACCAGAATTGCCGTAGAGACGCCAGCGTATGGCTTAAACACGCCCGACGGCATCGAAATAACAGCAACAAGTTTTTGGTTATCGACTAGCTCTTTACGGAGCGTTTTATGCGCCGTGCTGCTACCAAACAAAACTCCATCCGGCACAATGACGGCGGCACGGCCATTCGGCTTGAGGTGTGAGGCAATATAATCTACAAATAATAGCTCCGCCTTCTTCGTAGTGATGCTAAATTTTTTATGCGGAACAATACCGCCCTTTGGTGTCATGAATGGAGGATTTGCGATAATTACACTATAGCGATCATCCCAGTAATCTTCTGAACTCAAGGTGTCATGCTCAGAAATATTCGGCGACTTAAACCCGTGCAAAAACATATTTACCCTAGCAATTCGCGTCATGCCCGGATCAATATCAAAACCATAAAAGTTATGGTGAATACGTTCCTTCTCTTCGCTGGTTAGACGATTATCTTCATTATACTTGCGCATCAAATGTTTGTAGGCCGAGATCAAGAATCCCGCAGTACCGCAAGCTGGGTCTAATATTTTATCAGACTTTTCTGGGTCAATAATCTCCACCATAAAGTCAATAATATGGCGTGGGGTACGGAACTGTCCCATCCTACCTTGCGAACCGACCACTGACAATAGATATTCATAGGCGTCGCCAATAGAATCGCCATTATCATGCTCAATTTTATCAATTTCGCTTAAGAATAAGTTGAGGGTGTTCGGATCGTTAAACGTTAAGGTAGCATTGTTAAAGATTTCACGGAAGAGTGGAGGAATATTTGGATTACGACTCATATTCTCCAAGGCACTGCGATATAGTACTACCCTTTCGCTTCCGGCGACCGACGGGCTCATGAGATTATGCCAGCCATATTTCTCGTAGTCGCCAGAAAAATAGGTGCGCTTGCCGCCAAGAGTGGCAGATTCGTCGTCGTTATCAGACATAAACTTGTAGATCAAGGCGTAGGAAATCGCATCGATTTGCGCCTTGGGATCTGTAACCTTGCCCACTAAGATATCTCTTGCATTATCGATAATCTGCTTAAACTGTTTGTAGTCCATGTCAGCCCTTTACTCTTAATTTATTAACGTTAATATAGTCATTAATATAATTAACAATTTGATCCACTCTGTCAATACCGAGATGCCTTAGCTGCTTCATAGAAATTGAACCGAAGCCAGATAGTTCTCCATATCTCTTATCATCAATTGCATCGGCAACCCTGGAGTCAGTAATATATGCGTCGAAAAGTTCAAAGGCATCATGATACATTTCGCCGACAAGTTCTTCGCCAAGTCGTTTATCGCTGACAAATTCATCGAATTTCGATTTAATATACTCGGCCTTCGTGAGCGGCTCTTTATTAAACATAATTAGGTCGAGTACTTCGCGCAGATCTGGACGACGACCTAAGTTGAAGATTTTCTGGATCTTTTCTAGAGTCATGAAGAACTTCGGCTTGTCTTCACCAAGAATATTATTTTTAAGGTAATTGAGCGAGCCTTCAATGTTACCACTATTATATAATTTCATAAAATCATCGTCCGACTTGACGGAATCCTGGAAGCTACGAAACATCTCTCGGTCAATGCGCATGCCTTCTTTGCCAACAACGGTTTTATCTATGTCTTTGAGGTTATCAGATTGGGCGGCATCATATGCTTCACTAACGATAACTTCTTCCGCCAGAGGATAATTTATTATGGCTTCTGGGATTATTCCGATAGTTGATTCCTTGGTTTTTGGAACCACTAGAGGCGCATCATAGTCATATTTCTCTTCGAAATACTCGCAAACGGCAAAGAAGTCAATAATATTGAAACTTTCCTTTTTGACAGAAATGAGATTTTCGTCGTCAGAGTAATCAACCCATCTAAAAGTGTGCGTCCTCGTGCCACGCCCTTTCATCTGGATAAAGTCAGACGGGCTAAAAACCGGTCGCATAAAGACGACGTTTTGCAGGTCTGAGCAATCATAGCCAGTCGTCATCATACCTACGGTAACCGCCACTCTAGCCTTACTGCTATTATAATCAGATAGCCAACCGGTCTGTCCTCGTAACTTATTTTCCGAGAATTGAATTGTGTAATCTTGAGCGTGCATCACATTACTAGTAATTTGCACGGCAAAGTCAGAATTATACTTACCAGGAAATTGATCCATTGCAAGTTTGTTAAGAATTTGAGTTATCTTTTCGGCATGTTTTTGACTGACGGTAAAAATAATCGTCTTTCCAATTTCACCGCTAATTGGGTCTTTGGCAGCATAGCGCAGAAAGGTTTCACTGAGTACCCAGTTCGTTTCTTCATTGAAGAAGTTCTTTTCAAAATCTCTAATCCCATAGCGTTCTTCAGCCTCATCCCCGCTATCAGAAGCGCGATGCACGGCGTAACCTTGGTCATCGAGAAGTTGGGACGTGATATTGGTGCGGGCGTCATAGATAATTGGATTGACCAAAAATGGGCCATCCGGATCATTCACGCCGTCCTTCAAGTCATATCTAAAAGTCGGCTGGCCAGACTCGCAACCAAAAGTCGCGTATGTATCAAGAAGTTCTCGTCGTTCAAACTCACGTTCGCTATTTTCGTTTTTGCTAACGTTCTTAAGAAAGTCTTTCGGAGTGGCAGTCAGACCAATCTTATAGCCATTGAAATATTCAAATACTGCTCGGGCGTTACCTCCGATTGAGCGATGCGCTTCATCAGAAATAATTAAGTCAAAATCACTGGGACTAAAATCTCGGTATCTACCGGAAGCCTGGAGCGATTGAACTGTACTAATTACAATTTGTGCCGTCTTCCAGTTGTCTTTGTCTTCTTTATATACTTTAACTATATAGTCTGAGCCGATTGGCTGAATAAATGATTTCTTCGCCTGGTTCTCCAATTCAATACGATCAACCAGAAAGAGAACTCGCCTGGCATTTCCAGTCCTCAAAAATAGCTTAATGATAGCAGCGCAAGTCAAAGTCTTACCGGTTCCGGTCGCCATCTCCAGCAAGAACCGCTTCTTACCATCACGCGCAGACTTTTGGACAGCCTTAATGGCTGCGACCTGATATTTGCGTAAAATCTTTAACTTGTGTTTTTCAACAAAGCTTTTGCGAGTCTCTTCATTAATATAGTCTGGATGAGCCTCAAGGTCGGGCATTTGAGACTTTGCGATGTAAGTCTCATCAACTTCTTCATTAATTAGTGATTCCATATCAGGATTCCATTTTTTATTCTGTTCAAGAGACTCGAGTGTTGGAAAACTACTGATTTGTTCGGGGTTGCCAAACTGCATATCCCAGAGATAATGAGTATTACCATTGCTTAAAATAACGTATCGAACATGTAGAGAATTAGCATAGTTCCGCGCTTGCTCCTTGGCGGTCAGTGGGGCGATTTTCTCTCGTTTAGCCTCCAGGACAGCAATCGGTTTTTGATTTAAATCTAGGAGTAAATAGTCAATAAAACCATTTTTAGTATTCTCAAAATCATCACCCAAATCAACCTTAGTTTCAACATCAACCGTCGCCGGACCATCTGGACCATCCAATAATCGCCAGCCAGATTGTTCTAGCATTGCATTAATTTTTAACCTAGCTTTCGCTTCTTTAGTACTCATCTTACTCTCATTCCCCCTTTTAACTATTATACTAAATTTTGCGCGATTATGTGTCTTTTCGATACACCCCAACCCCCGCAGCGGCGTAGTGGCGGGATTTTAGTAAAGTGAGGCCGGGGAGTTCAGGTGGGGCGAAAGCTGCGGGAAAGGAGAGCGCCAGGACTCCGTCGGGGCGGAGCAAAGGCACGAGGAGTGCGACCTCGGCAGCCGAAAAGTGGTCGTAGGGCGGGTCGGCTAGAATGAGATCGAAACTACTTTCGGAATGCGAGCGGACGAAATCCGTAATCGACTGACAATGGACCCGCAGAGCAGCAGACACCGAGTCGAGGTGAGGAGCGACTTTCCCGATATTTAGCATGATTGTCTCGCAAGCGCGCTCGTCGCGATCCACGAAAACCACGGAATGAGCGCCCTGGCTGAGCGCTTCGAGCCCCAGCGCACCCGATCCGGCATAAGCGTCAAGTACTTCCGCTCCGGAGAGATAGGGTCGGATCATATTAAAAAGAGCAAGTTTTTCGCGCGAACCCATGGGGTGGGTGGCTGAACTGCCGGGGGAGGAAAGTTGGATGCCACGAAAACGCCCCGAGGTCAGGCGGAGATTCGTGGTCGCAGTGCGAGAAGGTCGGAAGCGCGAAATCATAATTCCCTTTCCGTGAGTGCGTCGAGATGGGCGAATTTGTCGGGAGAATTGGCGACTTCGGCCGCAGAGTACCAAATCAGCGCCAAAGTGCGGACTATCTCCGGCAGGAGCAGGTCTTTCGTATCGAAAGCGAGTTCAGTCGTCCAGCCACTGCTGCGGAAGCGATCATACATATGGGCGGCCTGGACTTTAGCGAGAGCGTCGCGGAACACTTGCAGAGGATCGATATTCTGAAATTCAGCGTCATCAACTTCAGGCAGAAGGGATTTGTTCGGCAGGGCGGCAGCAATGATAGCGACGCCATATTCATAGGCCACATGTTTAGACATATAACCGCCGGCACCCCAATAAATCCAATTATTACGGGCGGTTTCGAGCGGAGTGCGACCATGCATGATACCTTTAATAGGTTCGCCAAAAATCTTGACAAATTCTTTGTTCGACATGAGCTCCTCCTTCGCTTCGGAAAGCGGAAAATGATGAGCAGGCGTCAGACCGTCGGTGATTTTGTGCCCCAGCCAAGCGGCTTCGAAAGCAGCACGCACTTCGTTGCGATCATGCAGGGCTTGAACTAAATTATGATAATGGTCGAGGATTTGGCGAATTAAGTCGCGGCCGCCATCCTCATCGAGCATATGGGAAGGGTCATCGACGTCGGGACTTTTGCGCTTCAGGCCATCAGGCCCGCGCATACCTTCAAAATAAATGATTTCCTTGCTGGTCGGAAAATAAAAATCAGCAGGCAGATGACGACTGAGCAGCTTACGGGCAGCTTGATCGAGTTGCTGATGAGTACCGACGCGCTTGCCGCTGAGCTTGGGATTCTTAACCAAAGTAGTTGTAGAATACATAGTTATCTATATATTATAGCACGCGAGGCGTTAATTTAGGGTGGTGAGTTGTTGATAACGCTTGATGCGACCGGCGAGTTCGGGATAATCCTTCAGGCGGGCAGGAGTTTCGGCGAATTGGTCAGCGTGATGGCTAGCCTCGGTAATCAGGCGAGTGTCGGTGAGGTTCGCGACTTGCAGGTTCAGTTCGCCGTGTTGCTGGGAGCCATAAATCTCACCGGGGCCACGAATCTTCAAATCAACCTCTGCCAGATAGAAACCGTCGGTGGATTTTTCCATTTCGCGGAGACGTTTAGTTGGCTTACCCTCGCCGGTCGTAAGCAAGAAACAACTCGCCGGCTGATCGCCACGCCCGACCCGACCGCGGAGTTGGTGCAGTTGGGCCAGACCATAACCTTCGGCGTCTTGAATAATAATCATGTTAGCATTCGGAACATTCACACCAACTTCCACGACTGTAGTAGAAACCAGAATCTGAATCTTATTCTCGGCGAAGCGTTCCATGACGGCATCCTTTTCGTCGGCTTTCATCTTGCCATGCAAAACATCGACCGTAAAGCCTGCGAAAATTTCTTGGAGTTTCTTGGCCTGCTTCTTGACTGGAGTGGCGGTGTTGGCATTTTTCTCTTCAATCACTTGACAAATCCAATAAATCTGCTGACCTTTCTCAAGCAACGCACGCATGGCAGGATAAAGTTCATCGTGCTGCTCAATTTCTTTGAGGATTTTAGTGGTGATGGGCTGACGGCCAGGAGGCAGCTCGTTGAGGAGCGAGACATCAAGGTCGCCAAACATAGTGAGTTGGAGCGAACGTGGAATCGGCGTAGCGGTCATAGACAGAAGGTGAGGCGCGGTGTCGGGCGGGGATTTGAGCAGGAGTTTTTGGCGCTGGCCGACGCCGAAGCGATGTTGCTCGTCAATAATACAAAAAGCCAGATTCGCAAAATGCGTGTCGTCGGTAATCAGAGCGTGGGTGCCGATAACAAAATCGACGTCGCCGCGCTGGATGGCTTGCTTGATTTGGCGCTTGTTGCGGGTAGCGCCAGTTAAGAGCGCAATACGAGGAATGCGAAAGCGAGGCTTCTCCCCAGGCTTCGTCTCGGCAAGAAGCGCCCGGCTCAGATTCTGGAAAAGTTTTTGGAGACTTTCAAAATGTTGGGTAGCGAGAATGGCGGTCGGCGCGAGAAGCGCGGTTTGGAAGCCGTTTTGAGTTGATTGAGCGGCGGCTAAGGCGGCAACAATAGTTTTTCCGGAACCAACATCACCCTGGAGAAGGCGATTCATCGGCGTCGAGCGTTCCATGTCGCGCAAAATTTCCCAGGTGGCGCGGCGCTGGGCATTAGTCAAAGTAAAAGGCAAGTGCTTGACTAGGCACTGGGTAAATTCAGCGCTGAATTTGAGCGGGATGGAACGGAGGCGCTGGTTTTCCTGCTTATTGAGTTTGGCGGCTAAAATCAGTTCAAACAACTCTTCGTAGGCGAGATATTGGCGACCCTTTTCGGCATCCTCGGGAGTTTCCGGAAAATGAGAATTATAGAGCGCCTCGGCGCGGGCACCAGGATGAATAAAATCCGGACAGCCGTCCGTAAAAGGTAATAAATCCGGAATTTTGGCAAAATCAGGGCGAAGGCCTTCGAGAAGTTTATGAAAGACTTGAGGCTTGATCGCGCTTTTGGCGGAATAAATCGGCTGAAAACTGGCAGCGCCATCCACGTCGGCGTCCTGAACCAAGGTCGCGGAGGGTGAAGTGAGTTGATAGCGGCCGCTTTTGAGCTCATATTTGCCAGTAAAATAATATTCACGCTTTTCGTCAAATTGCTTGGCGCGGTAGGGTTGATTAAACCAAAGCGTGCGAATCGCACCGCTGTCGTCACGAATTACACCTTCAGTAATCGTGAGGCGTTTGCGGCTGGTGCGGACGAGGCGCAGGTCGCTAATTTTGCCACGGATGACAACTTTGCCGGGGCGGAGATCTTCGATTTTCGTAGTGGTTTGATAATTTTCATAAACTCGAGGCAAACAGTAGAGTAAATCACCAATCGTGCAGAGATTAACGCGCTGTAGGGCGGCAGCAGTTTTCGGGCCGACGCCTTTAACCTCCTCGATTGAAGCGGATAGATCCATAGGTTAATTATAGCATGTTAAAGGCGACTGCTGCTCTCTTTTCTCGACGCTCACATTCTAATTATCAAAAATGTTCAAGGCAACTATCACTCTTGGTTCGAGACACCCACTCGCGCGCCCGTCTAACTATCGAGAACGTTTAAAGTGGCTATTACTCTCTTTTCTCAATGCTCACTCCCGCGCCCGTCCGCACGGGGCGCTCGTTCTGGAAGCGACCAGCGTGGTCGCTTCCTTTAGCATCTCGAAAAGAGAGTAATAGCCACTTCAACATTCTTATAGCCTGAGTATGCTTTTGTCGTCTTGAGATCAGCGTAATAGTCGTCTTAACATATTCTGCTGGTGGTGGAGGGAGAAGCCGACGTCGTGATTATTGCTATATGAGGTGTGGGTGTTGTCGGGGTCGAGGATGAGATCGAAGGCGTATTCGTTGTCAGCGGGATAGGCAGAGGAAGACCAGGAGTGGCCGTAGTAACCTGCTACTCGGAGTGAGCCATAGGGGAAGTAGATATAGCCACTACGGACGAAATACTAAGGAGAGTAATGAAGATTTGCTGCTTGCGTTTTTGAAAAAGTGTAAGCGGGGTTTTTGCGATTTACTGGGGTGAGACAGGAAAATATAGGTTACATTTTTGAAAAAATGTAAGCGGGGTCGTGTTGAAAAAATGACAGAAACTGCTGACACTATTATGAAGATAGCCCCACGGCGAAGCGTGGGGCTAGTGGGCTAGTTGGTCTTTAGGCGCTCTCTTTCTCTAACAGGCGCGGCAAATGGCAGAAGACGCCACGCCTCATATCGTACTCGATGTTGGCTTTCCAGGCCGTGATAACATCGAGGTAGCGAATGCGCGCAGTCTCCAACAGTCCATTGCGCTTTTCGTCCCAGGCATAAAACCAATCGAAAACACGATCAGAATCGTGCCCATGGGGATAGAACTTAGATATGATCCTGATCTGCTCCTGCTTAATGCTATCACAGATGGCGCGAGTTTTCCTAGGCTGAGGCTCCCAGCGATCGTAAAAACTGTCTTCCGAGAGCTGCAAATCCAGAGATAAAGCGTCTGCCCGGCGACGATACTTCGGGATCAAGAACCAAGGGAAGCGATTCAGTCGCCTGAGCTCGGCGTATTCCATCTTGAGCTCCTTAGAAATATGCCTAACTAAATCTTCGTCCCTTTTCAGCTGCTCAGTTTGAACTCCATACCAATACTGCAGCGCCATCAACCGATGGGTGGTCCAGATCCTAGGAGCGTCGGGGCCGATCCGATCTTCCCCCAGAGCATGCTCTACTTCAGCGCGAAACTGCCCTGATTCTTGAGTGGCAAAGTCGGACAGGTTCCGGATCCCGGCTTGATTGGCGATTGCTCTGAGCGCGTCAAGGTAGCCGATCATGATTTCCTGTTTGAAAATTGTCAGTTCTTTTATCATTATATTCCCTCCCGAAAAAGAAAGGCGAAATAAGACCGAAAAGTACTTAAATCGCCTGGACGCGTATTTACTTGTTCATAGTAGCATATGATTTGGTTTTTGTCAATAGTAAAATGACGAGATTAGACGAATTTGCGGCATCTGATTGATTATTATTCCGGCTATGTTGCACTTGAGGGGGCGAAATTGGTTCGGACACTTGACATTTTTGGCGATGTGTGATACAATGGAGAGATAGGTGCATTTTAGCCTGCGGGGCTCTTTAAAATTTTGCAAAAAGGAGGAAAAGGATGATGATAACGACGACAGAAGAAACGAGAGTGGCTTTAACGGACTATTTGACGGAGGTTTGCAAACTAGCGGAAATGTTTCCGGGGACGACGAAGCCGGACGGACTGGATTTTGAGATCTATGGCCGATGGGCGGAGGTGATTCGGGAGAATGATGACGATGATGACGAAGCTTATCCGGTACTAATGAAAGTCTGGGCGAACCTATGGCGAGTTTGCCGGTGTCACCAGCTGATTGTCTTGAAACATGATATAGATGAGCTAGGGGCGTTAATTAGCGATAAGCTCCGGCAGAGGAGCGACCTGGAAAAGAGAGAAAAAGCCTTAGTGAATGAACTGGGGCGGCTGTCTTACTGGGAGCGCCAGGAGAAGCGGAATGAAATTAAGCAGCAGCGCGAAGAAATCGGACGGCAGATGAAAGCGATCTGCGACCGGGTAGCCTTGATACAGGAACTGCAGTCGCGGATGCGTCAGCGAAGGGACCAAATAGTCCTGGGATTAGTGCGGACGCGGCGGGGACAGAGGTTTGCTCAAACGCCAAATTTCAATAATGTCTTTATCAAAGGCGAACAGAAATTGGAGCGGCTGGTCAGGGCGAAAAAATGCTATAAAAGACTGCCACAGAAAACGCAGAGTTATCTGGCGGAAGTCGGACTGGAGAAGCTTCAGTATTCACAGATGATTTATAGTATGATTCCACACGAGCACGTTTGGCTGCCGATGTTTCATCCGGATGATGCAGATTATCTGCAGGCTATTGCACCCAAGACCCCAGCCTAAAGGCTGGGGATTTTTAATGGCCTGATAATCACGGCTACCGTCGGACGAAACTAAAGGCACGCAGGGGCAAGATTTGCAACTAGGCAAAATTTAGGATTCAAGCGCAAGAAAACAACTACGACGTCAAGTGCTAGAAACTACTAGTGGATATAGTTAAAGCTGCCGACGGCGCTGGCGGGAATAGTTCCCTCAGTCAGAGTGCCAACACCGCGAGCGTCAAGGTTCATTTCGCGGACTAAGAGAGATCCGTCAGGATTCACCGCAAGGACGATGCCGACGTGACCATAGTAACCAGCAGAAGTCTGGAAGACGGCACCAGGGGCGGGGCTGCGATTAACAAGGTAACCGTGACGGCGAGCGGCAGCCGCCCAGTTGCGGGCGTTACCGAGAGTGGCGCCACCAGGCAGTGGATTGCCATTCACTGCACGCCAATACCAAGCATACCAGGTACATTGACCGCGGACCATGGGGTTGCCGTTAATGCCACGAGCGTCATTATAAATCCCGGCATAGGCGCCACGAGAAATGACAACCAAGTTCTGGCGATTAGCATAGGAGCCAGCGTAGGTATAATTATAGACCGGGGCGACATATTCGGGGCGCTCAGTGAGTGGTAGGACGCCGTGCGGAATGACAATTTGAGCACCCTCAGAAAGACTGATACCTTCAAGGTCATTATAGGCGATAATTTCTTGGGCGGAGGAGCGGTATTTGTCGGCCAGGCTCTCAGGAGTATCCCCGGATTTCACAGTATAGACAATGCCGGCGACACTGGCGGGGATTTTGAGAACTTGGCCATCAGTAAGGTCAGTTTTCTTGAGACCATTGGACCAGCGGATTTGATCAGTCGTTACACCAAATTTCAGGGCAATTTGCTCCATACTTTCACCGTTCGCGACGACATAGGTTTCAATACCACGAGAGATACTGGTGCTGGGGAGGCTGGGTTTCTCGATCCAATCAACATTGGTTTGGGAAATTTCTTTCATGGCGCTGACGACGACGTAGTTGCTAGCGACGGTATCAACGCTGGCGAGATTGAAACTATTGGAAATACTAGCGACAACATAAAGTTCGGAAAGTTGATCGGCGGAGACATTGTAATCGTTGGCGGCCATGACGTTCATGTTGAGGCTGCCGGCGCCAAGATCATTCTTAGTTTCAGTACCGATTTTAGCAATGGCAAAAATAATCAAAAACACGCTCAGGTAAGGTAAAACTTTACCGAGAAACTTTAAAAAGCGATGTTCGTTAGTTTTCTTCTTCATAATTTATGATAAACGTAGCCTATATCATAGAGCCACGTTACAGAGGGTTTGGCAATGCTCGTGAATATTACGATTATGCCCCTCCTCTGTATCACTATAATACATCATTCCGTCGTCCCCTGTCAAGAAGAATAAGTAGTTTGCGGCGGCAGAATCAGGGGTGGCAACAGAGGTGAGCGCGGAGAGCCCGGGATTCGAAATCGGACCATAGGGCAGACCTGGATAGAGACGAGTATTATACGGCGAGTCGATAGCCAAGGCTGCAGCATTATCAGTATAAGTCTCGCGGTTCGGATCAACTAGATCAACGGCGTAAATCGTCGTCACGTCGCTGCCGAGTGACATGCCCTGGGCGAGACGATTTAGGAAAATTTGGGCAACCATGGCTTGATCGGCGGGAGTATTGGCTTCTTTTTGAACGATAGAGGCAAGCGTAATTCCCTGATAAAGATTCAGGCCATGTTCGGCGAATTTAGCTTTGAAATTCCCTTTCTCGAGAGTAGTCGCCATTTCTTCGAGCATCCGCTCGACAACTTTCGTTGCAGCAGTGTTTTTGTAAAATTCATAAGTATCACCAAAAAGATAGCCTTCGAGCGAAGCACCATCAGGTCGCCCCTCGAAAATCCAGTCGTATTTGCCAGTATAAGCCGTGGTGAAAGCCGCATCAACTTCGGCTTCATCGTAGCCAAGTTGGATAAGTTTTTGCTTAATCTCACGAAGAGTTTCACCAGGTAAGATAGTAAAACTAAAAACATTGCCACGGCCACGACCGGAGGTGATGATTTCGACGATTTCGGCGGGACTCATGGTTTTATTTAGTTCATAATCGCCAGCCTTGATAGGTGAATCGTTATGAAAGAGACGGTAATAAATTTGAAAAACTAAGGAATTACGAATCAGGCCGGCATTTTTGAGACTGAGAGCGACGAGATTAATATTGGCGCCAGATTCGATAGTGAATTCAATCGGCGTACAGGCAGTAGCCTCGGAGTTTCCAGAGCCAGGATTCGAATCTTCGTCATCGCAATCAACGTCGGTGAAAACGGCTTGGAGATTTTGTTGGTAGTAAAAATAACCAGCAGCAGCGGCAACGCAGAGTAAAACCAGAATAATCAAAATGGTAGTGAGCAAGCGATGCGGCTTAGCGGCCTTGACTGAAGTACGTTTAGCGGCGGCGGCGCGAGTTTTATTCTTGGGCTTGCCGACATGTTCTTCGAGAAAATCCTGCAAAATAATCGCAGCGGCTTCGGAGTCAATATCGCCTTTTTTATGGCCTTTTTTGCGTTTTTCGAGACGCTTCTCAGCTTCGACGGAAGTCAGACTTTCGTCCTGGAAGCAGATTTTGGCAGTAGGAATGGCCTTTTTTAGCTCCTTGGCGAAACGACGGACGTAGGCGCTTTGCTTGGTTTCTTCACCTTGATTATTGCGAGGAAGACCTAAGACGAAACTATCAATATCCCAAGCGCGAGCGAGCGAGGCGATTTTGTCAAACTCGGTACCATCGACGATGACAGCTGAATAAGGGACGGCGATGCGGACGCTAGAGTCAGCCTTCGCTACGCCGATGCGTTTGGTGCCAACGTCGAGGGCGATCAGTTTCATTAGCGATCCTCCACGGTCAGTTCGATAGTAACTTTACTCGGATCGGTCGGGACGCTGCGAACCCAGAAGTAGGACGGAGTAATAGTTACCGAACTGACGCCATTAATAGAGCGAAGCAAGGTTTGGACTTCGCCAGTCTTGCGACCCTTGGTACGCTCGAGGATATCTTCTTCAGTGACAGTGGGGCCAGTTTTCACGACGGCCTTGAGGCGAGCCGGCTCTTCGATACTAGTGAAACGCTCAAAGTAAGGATCAGAAACAGAGTAAATCTTTTGGTCAGGGCCGAGAGTGGTTTTTGAATTAACAAACTCTTCGACGGCGGTTTTCTCAATCGTATAAACCGAATAGACTACAGTTACAGCTAGTTCAGGAGTTACGCCATCTTCGACGACGCCATTCACTTCGGGTTTCGATTTAACCTCGCCGGCTTCGGAAGCGAAACTGGATTCGATAGTAATCATGCTATCGTCGCGGACTTGCTTGAAGAGCTGATCGCGACCATCGACTTGGTGCTCGTTCATGATTTGCTCTTCGGCGGCTTTGATATTCTCGGCGGTGACGAGTTTGACCGGCTTGCTGGTGCCACCAGTCAAGGCCGCCGGGTTCGTCACGCTAGCGCCTTGAAAACCATTCCAGGAGGCGGATTTTTCGAGATTATAATCTGCGCCCGGAGCGGCAGCAACAACGGGAATCGTCAAGGTCATAGAACAGTTACTATTAAGTTGGGAAACGCTACCGCTATCGCAGGCGATGGGCATAGTGTTGCCGTCCCAACTCTTGTTGGCGCTGGTTGTAGCAACATAGACCTTGCCGTTTTCGGCGGTAAATTGGGCTCCGGAAGCGACGCTGGCGGTGAAACCTTTGCCGATGTAACTTTGAATGGAAAAAGTGAAAGTGACGGAAAGATTGCCCGAGGCTTTATCGCCACGATCTTCTTCGCCGGTGGCAGTGAAATTAGAAGTGAATTTCTGCTCAAAAGTCTGTTTTTCGGCGTAGAATTTGCCGGAAGCAGGATCGGCAGCAGCCCGATCAGTGGTGAAAGAAACGTTTTCCGAGAAGTTGTTGGAGGATGTATTCATGGCGACCGTGATCTTCACGGCGGGAGCAAAGACAAAAGCCCAAACTCCGACCACAATCAAGAGGACCGCAGCAATGGCACCGATAATAATCCATTTGCGATACTTCTCAAAGGCGGTTTTGGGGCCACTGGAAGCCTTTTTGTCGGATTTTGCGGGTTTCTTGCCCTTTTCTGAGCCATTTTCGAGGCTTTCTTCGGTGAGGTCGATAGTATTCCTACTTTTACCCTTAGACCTCTCAGAAGCGCCGCTAGCGGCCTCTCCGGGCATTTTGCCTTTAGCGGAACGCTGATTTTCGGCCTTTTCGGAGGCTTCAGAATCACTCAAATCCTCGCTAATTAAATCATCTTCTTCGATGTGAGAGGCTAGGCTTTCTTTCGTCGGGACGACGGGGCGGGATTGGAGGTTCTTCGCCACCGGAATCTCGGCGAGCATGGCTTGTTTAACGATAGCAGGATCCGCAGTCACGATCACTGCTACTTTTTCGCTTTCACGAGCCGCTTTAGCGACTAATTTCATATTCACCGCGCTGCGTAAGAGTGTAGTTTTTTTTGGGGGCACCAGCGCCACCAACTTTTGGCGGGCACCCTGGAGTTTCGTCAAGATGTCGGTGATATCATCTTCCGGCTCCAAATAAATAACATCCTTATTCATATAGAACAAATATAACACATTTTTTGCGGCTTGTGCTAAAATAAACGTAATGAGTTTATTTAAAGCAAAAAAGGTCCCGATGATGCCGCAGGCGCAAATAGCAGATTCTTCGGCTTTGGCGGAACTGGCGCTAAATGCGATTGCGGATGCAGTGCTTTTGACGGATGCGGCGGGGATGATTAAATTTGCCAACCCGGCAGCGGCACGGATGGTGGGCTATGGTAATCCGGCGAATGTAGTGGGGCTGAGTTATCAGGTCATCTTAAGACTCGCGACGACGGACGGAGCGAATGTGCCGCTAGGGCAGAGTAAGTTAGACCAAGCGATGAAACTGAACGAGGCGCTGGAGACGCGAGAATATCTTTTGATTTCGGCGCAGAGCGAGCGGAAAGCGGCAATTGCGCTGTCGGTGATTCCGACGGGTGGGGCGCGAGGTGACCGGATTATTACTTTTCGGGATATTACGAAGGAGCTAGAGGAAGAAGAGAAACAGAGCGAGTTTATCTCAACGGCGAGCCACGAAATGCGAACACCAGTAGCTTCAATCGAGGGATATTTAGGGCTGGCGCTGAATCCGCAAACAGCAACGATCGACGCGCGAGCACGACAATACCTCGAGGCAGCACATAATTCGAGCCAGCATCTGGGTAGGTTGTTTAAGGATTTGCTCGATGTGACGAAACTGGATGATGGGAGACTGCGGACACATTTGGTGCCAGTAGAAATTGTGTCAGTGATTCGGAATTTGGCGGCGGCGCGCGAGAAAGATATGCACGCGAAGCACTTGAAATATAGCTTTGGGACGACGGAGGGGGTGACGAATGCGCATCAGGTTGAGCAGTTGGTTTATGCGGCAGTGGATCTGGATTTTATGCGGGAGATTATGGATAATTTGATTGAAAATGCCATAAAATACACGCCGGAAGGGGGCGAGATTTGGGTGAATGCGCGAGGAGATGGGGATAAGGTTTTGATTAACGTGACGGATACGGGAATTGGGGTGTCGCCGGATGATGCGGCGCACATTTTTCAGAAGTTTTATCGAGTAGATAATTCGCAGACGCGACAAATCGGCGGAACAGGGCTAGGGCTCTATCTAGTGAAGCAGCGAGTTGAGGCGATGGACGGGCGAGTTTGGGTGGAAAGCGCGTTTGGGGATGGCTCGACGTTTTTCGTGAGTTTGCCGCGACTGTCAGACGCAGAATACCAAAAACGGCTAATTGCCTATCAGAATGAGCAGGCGCAAATGCTCCAGAAGCAACAGTTTAGTGCGGGAGTGAGTGGGGCTAATGGAGTTAATAGGCAAGGAGTTTCCGGAGCAAACGGGATGAGTCAGACACAGCCGATGGCTACCGGAGCTGTTGGAACAAATGGAGCTGAAGCGAATGAAGTGAGTCAGATGCAGGCGGCG
Source organism: uncultured Candidatus Saccharibacteria bacterium (assembly GCA_964485445.1). Taxonomy (GTDB): domain Bacteria; phylum Patescibacteriota; class Saccharimonadia; order Saccharimonadales; family Saccharimonadaceae; genus Nanosyncoccus. Next base: position 16,119 of record CAZAJJ010000011.1, read on the forward strand.
ACTACTGGGAATACTGGAGCGAATGGGGTGGCCGCAGTGAAAACAGAGCAGGGGGCCGAGAAGCCAGATGATCAGACAATTAGAATTCCACATTAAGTATAATTAAAGAAAAGGAGCGGCAATGAGTAAAATTATGTTAGTCGAGGATGATAATAATCTGCGGGAGATTTATAGTATTAGACTAACAGCGGAAGGATATACGATAGTTTCGGCGGGCGACGGAGAGGAGGCGCTCGCGGTGGCTGTGCGAGAACGGCCGGATTTAGTAATTTCAGACGTGATGATGCCGAAGATTTCGGGGTTTGATATGTTGGATATTTTGCGCAGTACGCCAGAAACGAAAGATATTAAGGTGATTATGATGACGGCCTTGTCGAGCGAGGATCAGCGGCTACGCGGGGAAAGTTTGGGGGCGGATCGGTATCTGGTGAAGTCGCAGGTGGGAATCGAGGATGTAGTGAATGTCGTGCATGAAGTGCTGGGAGACCGGGCGACGGACGGGACGATTTCGCCGGTGACGCCGGGAAATGACGCGGCGGGAGGTGAAACGGGCATGTTAGAAGTGCCACGAGCGGAAGGAGCAGTAGGGCAGACGGTGACAGCAATGCCGGGACAACAGGCGATGGAGGCGACGGCGGCTCCTGGGCAGATGGCGGCGAGCACACCGGAACAGACGATGCCGGTGGGGAGTTTGGATATGCCAGGGGTAGATGGGGCTGGTTTTGGCGTGCCGCAGAATTAGGAGGGACGAAAGATGCATAAACGGCTGAATAAGTTACTAGCGGAGAGGCTGGGGATTTCGCGGCGAGAGGCGGATGAGCTGATCACGGCGGGAAAAGTGACAGTTGATGGAGAGATAGCGGAGTTAGGTCAGCAAGTAGAGGACGGAGCGGAGATTTTCGTCAAGGGGCAGGAGCTGCCGGAGGCGCAGGAATATATTTATCTCGCACTAAATAAGCCGGTGGGATATGTTTGCTCGAAGCGGAGGCAGGGCGAGGTGCCGACGATTTATGAACTACTGCCGCAGAAATATCAGAATTTGAAGACCGTGGGGAGGCTAGATAAGGACTCGTCGGGGTTGATTTTGCTGACGAATGATGGGGATTTTAGTTTTCGGATGACACATCCGAGTTTTCGGAAAACGAAGGTTTATGAAGTAGAGCTAGACAGGGCGCTGGAACCGCTGCATCAACAGATGATAGCAGATTTTGGGGTTGAAATCGGAGACGGAGTGTCGAGACTGGGGCTGGAGCGGCTGGACGAGGGGCACAAGCACTGGAAAGTGACAATGAGTGAGGGGCGAAATCGGCAGATTCGGCGGACTTTTGGAGCGCTGGGATATACGGTAGTGAAGTTACACCGAGTGCAGTTTGGGAAATATCAGTTGGCGGGGCTAGGCGAGGGGGAGATGGTGGAAGTGGGGAAGGTGGAGGGGTAATTGGGACGCTGGGGAATGAATTTTGCTGGAATGAGGAATATTTTGGCGGGGTTTTGGGATTTACGGGGATGTTTTGGGGGTTTGTGGAATTTTAAGGTTTTGTAGGGTTTATGGAGGCGTTTTGGGCTTGTTGAAGTATTTTACGGGGTGGAAAATGCTTATTTTTGCGAAAATGGACAAAAATGAGGCTAAACTATTGACTTTTTTAGACATGTGTGCTATAATGGAAAGATAGAGTACGCATAGGGCTCTGGCAGATTAGAAAATTGGCGCAGGAAGTGAGCGTTCGCCGAAGAACTGAATTTTTAGAAAAATGTTTTAGGAGAAGTGATTTTCTAGAAAGTTGGTTTGGTAAGTTTTCTGACGTGCTGGAGAAGAAAAAGGAGGAAAAATATGTTTTTAGGAAGAGCAAAAAGAAAAAGCAGTGCGACGGCGGCGAAGGAGAGACTGATGCGGGCAGTAGAGCATGACCGCGCACAGGTGGCGGCAGGTAATCAGGCTGGTTCTGAGACGGAACGCGTACTGATTATTAATCACCACGATGTGATGAGCGAATTGGGGCTCGTGAGGTAAAGCCGGAAAGTGAGCGACAAGGAGGTTGCGAGATTCTCGGCAAGATATGAAAGAATTATAGGAATATGGAATCGGAGGAGACGCTGCGGAGATTAGGATATTTAGCGTTAGCGCTATGGACGATGTGCGGGTTTTAATGCGTCCGCTACTTAGCCGGGCTGATGAAGCTTATCCTTAACACAACCTACGACCAAATTCCAAATACCCCGAGAAATATCTTGGGGTATTTTTTATTGGCAGAGATTAAGTGCATTGGAGATTACGGACGCCAAACACAATGGAAATCTGACTTAATTCTGGAGCAGCTTGGCGAACTTGGCGCGGAGGCCGGAGCCTTCGGGAGCGCCAACCAGCGTATCAAGGGCAACTCGGAGCAGACCGAGAGCAGTAATATAGGAATAGTTCAAAGGAATCTTGGTATGGTTGCGGATGCCAGGAAGGTCGGCACTATCAACCAAATGGACGACTGGACGACGAGCAAAAGGCAAATCCTTGAACCAGTCGGTAGTCGCGAGGACATCTTGGAGTTGGATAAGGCCGGCGCCGCCACCGCAAAGGAGAATGCGGCTGGGCAGCATATCGCTGAGATCGAATTCCTCGAGGACAATTTCGACACCGGAGAGCCAAACGGCAAGGTTGTGTTGGATAGCCATGAGGGCTTGGTCGCGGAGGTCGGCGGGGACTTTGGCAGGATTACGAATCGAGAGTTTATATTTCTCGGCGCTGTCAAAGTCAATACCTAGGGCGACGGCGATTTGGTGAGTGAAACTGCGGCCGCCGATATTAAACATCTTCGTGCCCTCGACGCCACCATCATCGACAACGGCAATGTCGGTCGTGCCGCCACCAATATCCATGACAATGGCGGAAAAATTACTATCAAGATCATCGCCGAGGCAGGCGCGACAAACCGCGAAAGGCTCGACGGCGACTGCGAGGAGGTCGAGACTAAGCTCAGCGCAAACTTTCTCGATGGCGGAAATATGGACCAGCGGAGCGAAAGCGGTATAGAATTCGATGACAACATCAGTACCCTTGAAACCAATGGGGTTGCTGATTTTGTAGCCGTCAATGCTGATATTAACGATGGCGGAGTTAATCAAGCGGACTTCGACGGCAGGATTATTAGTTTCGTCGGCGATAGCCTTGCGGGCTTGTTCGCCGGCGCGGTCCTGGACGCGCTTGATAATCAGAGCCATTTCTTGCTCAGAGAGAGGCTTGTTGCCGTTTTTGCGGCGATAGCGAATGGTATGAGTGTCACCTTTGATAAGTTCTCCGGCGATACCGACCACGACGAGTTTGCTGGAGACGCCGGCCATACGCTCGGCTTGACTGAGAGCGCGCTCGCAAACGGAAATCACGGCAGGAATGTCGGCGATGGCGCCGGCGTACATGTTGGTGGCGGCTTGGTGCGCCCGACCGACGCCAATGACGTCGAGTGTGTCGTCTTTGGCCTGGCGAGCAATGACGGCCTTGACATATTCTGTACCAATGTCTAGCGCGAGAATCGTATCGGAAGATTTTTTGAGCGGGGCGCTAGCAAAATCATCGGCTTCAACCGCAGTAGAATCTGATTCTGCGAAGACGCTTGCATCCTGGCCAAGCGATTCGCGATCGAGACTAGAGAGGTCGAAATAGGAATTGTCATCATTGAGAAAAGCATTCACGACAGAGGAAGTATCGTAGTCCTCGGCGAGATCAGGCTCGGCGGATAAATCAGGCTCTGGCTCGGTTTTCCGCTCACTGGAGCCGGCACGGCCAAATTCAGGCATAGAGTTCGGAGAGTTATAATATTTCGGGCGGGGGGATTTTTTATGAGCAGACGAGTCAGGAGAGGCCGACTTCGAGTCACGGCTAGAGCGATCCCTCGGCTTGCCAGAACGAGCAGCACGTTCTCCAGTTCCCTGCTCGGAGGCGCGAGAATATTTTTCGGCGTCGCGACGTGGAGAGTTTTCTGGTCGTTCGTTTTTTTGGACTTTCTCGGACCGTTCAAGTTCGGAATCCCGTTCGGCCGCTCGGGCTTTTGTGTCCGTAGCAGACCGAGAATCCTTGGGAGATTTGGCGGTTTTACCAAAAACAGAGAGTTTTTTGGTAGCCGCTTTGGCGTTGTCAAAAAGTTTCATTTAACCTTCGTACTCCGTAGTGTTTGATAAATTATCATTGATAAGTAGAAAATCTTCATCGGTCGCGCCTGAGCTGTCGGCGCCATAAACTTCGACAATAATTTCCATGATTTGGTCGAAAAGTTCGGTGATGGGACGGTAGTTTTCGGGGTTCTCGGTGGAGAAATCTTGATAGATGAATTCAAGCTGAGCGCCGAGAAGATAATCGTCATTATCGCGCTCGAGGGTGAGGTAGCGGAGGCGGTGCGTCCAGTCGGTGATATAGAGGCGCAGTTCGGTATCTTCTTGTAATAATTCCTTCAACTCGTCAGCGGAAACTTCGAGAATATTCGAAGTGTCGATCTGCGCATCAGGAAGTGCCTTGTCAAGACAGGCATAGAAATTCTCGGCAGAGTCGGTTTCGGGGAGTTGATTCACGAAGTCAGCAAGAATGTCGAAGTCGAGATTGACCGCATACTCAGAAGTACCAGAGCGAGACAAATCCTGGATACCAGTGTCGAGTTTCGCGGAAGATTGGCGACCTTTAGTGTTTTCGATACCGAGGAACTGGTGTTCGCGATAAATCGCGCCAAGTTCATTCGCTAAATCGGAACCAAGATAATCGACATAACAATCATAGGCGGAGTTAAGTTGTTTTGAGGCGGCGGCATCAAGTTCGAGACCAGCGAGCAAATCCGGGATAGAAATCTGCCACCATTCGTCGTCAATAATCTCGAGAGTTTCAAAGAAAACTTCAGCATCAGCCCGTTCGTCGTCGGTCAGACCGGCTGATTCGAGCATATCCATAATTCCGCTAACACGGAGATAAAGAACGCCATCATGCATAGCAATAGCGCCAAGGTTGAGGTCGATAACGTCACCATTAACGTAGGCGATTTTCAGCCCAGCGGTCGAAGTGGCGGGCAGATGGTCGGAGTTGGAATGGAGATCCAGAGTAATAGTTTGAAGACCGTCGGCACTATCGGCGTCTTTTGTGGTCATGACAACACTACCTTCGAGAGCGACATTCTGAGCGTTAAAAAGATGATTCATGGCGTCAAGCGCTACACGGTCGGGCTGACTAAAGAGGAAGAAGTACCAAGAGAAAAAGCCAGCACCAACTAATACTAAAATACCGAGAATAATACCGGCGATAAGCGGAGCCTTACTATGCGGGCGAGTCTCAGGAGAAGGCATTGAAGAGCCAGCAGCGCGACGTGATTCACGGCGCTTTTTGGTCGCTTTCGCAGAGCGAGCCGACGAGGATCGAGGATTAGTCGCTGAAGTTTTTGCAGAAGACTGCAAATCGCTTGCCGCAGAAGCATCAGATGAGGAACGAGAGGGCACTGGCGCTTCGCCTAGTTCGATCTCAGAGACGCGCGCGTCGGTTTCACTAGTCTTGGTTGGATCTGAAGCCTGATTCATTGCCCTCCTTATTCTACTTTTGCTTAAGCTTTAGTTTGATTGTAGCATGTTTCGAAAAAGAAATAAAGGGTTTGACCAGTAAGATATTTCCCTGCCATGAGCTTTATGACAAGACGGAGGGCGACTCCGCTATTTTTGAGGGGATTAAGCCGTGAAGAATGCTTGCATTTTTTTCGAAGCAACGCCACTTTTTCTAAGTCGCAGACTTATGATATACTAAGAATATGGTTACGGATAATTTCACAATTAGAGATATTAGGGCTCGGCAAGTACTGGACAGCCGAGGTAATCCGACAGTGGAAGCGGACGTATTGCTGGCTTCGGGAGCAGCGGGACGAGCGATAGTGCCATCAGGGGCTTCGACTGGAGCGGGAGAAGCTTTAGAGCTGCGCGATGATGACCCGAAAAGATTCGGCGGGAAAGGCGTGTCGCGGGCAGTTTGGAACGTGAATCATGCAATTCGAGATATTTTGGTGGGCAATTCAGCGAATCAAGAGCAAGTTGATCGTTTGATGATCGAGCTGGACGGAACGGAGAACAAGTTGAAGTTAGGGGCGAACGCAATTTTGGCAGTTTCGCTAGCGACGGCGAAGGCAGCGGCACGAGCGCGGAAAATGCCGTTTTATCGCTATATTGCGGCGATTGCGGGGACAACGAGTGAGATTTGTTTGCCGATGCCGATGATGAATATTATGAATGGTGGGGCACACGGAGACTGGGGGACAGATTTTCAGGAATATATGATTATTCCGCGCAGCGCAGGGTCGATCGAAGAAGCAGTGCGGATGGGAGCGGAAGTTTTTCATACGTTGCGAAACGTCTTGAAGGAGCATGGTTATAACGTGATGGTGGGAGACGAGGGTGGTTATGGGCCGAAAATGCGCGAGGGGAATAATGAGCCGATGGATTTGATCCTGACGGCGATTCAGCAGGCTGGTTATCGTCCAGGAACGGACGTGGCGCTGGCGCTGGACGTGGCGGCTTCGGAGTTTTGGCAGGGCGATCACTATGAACTGAAGACGGATGGGTCGTGGAAGACTGCGAGCGATATGATCGATTGGTATGACTGGATATTAGAGAACTATCCGGTGGTTTCGATCGAAGACGGACTGAATGAGAACGACTGGGAAGGCTGGCGAGAATTAACTGAGAGGCTAGGGGATAGAGTGCAGCTGGTCGGGGACGATCTATTTGTAACGAATACGAAGCTTCTGGAGCGCGGAATTCGCGAAAAGATTGCGAACGCGATTTTGATCAAGCCGAATCAAATCGGAACGGTAACGGAGACAATTCAGGCAGTTTTGATGGCGAAGCGGGCTGGGTATCGAGTGGTGATGTCGCACCGGTCAGGGGAAACTGAGGATACGAGCGTAGCGCACCTGGCCGTGGGGTTGGGGACAGGGCAGATTAAGACTGGTTCGCTGTCGCGGTCGGAACGGATTTGTAAGTATAATGAACTGATTCGGATCGCGGAGGATGAGCCGGATTTGAGGTTTCGAGAGATTTTTAAGTAATTAGATAGAACTGAAAATACCCGAGCGTGAAGCTCGGGTATTTGGTGTAGATGCGGTGCGGGGTTTGGTACAGGAATAGAATAATGCTGGGGTGATATTATTTCTTGAATTCCGTAATATCAGCATACATATCCCACTCATCCTCGGTTTGACACAATCTCACGATACGCTTGAGGCGGCCTTTTTTAGAATATTCTTCGATTACGGCCAAGAGACTTCCGTCTCGTTTATCTTCGAGAAGATAATAAGATCTCACCTCGTAAGATCGCCTGAGTTTTCCTTTTTTGGAATACTCGTCAATCCAAAAGGTAAGTCCTCCGAATTCTCCAGTGATAAACCAAACCTCGTCAGGCTCTAACTCAGCATAGTTATCTGCTTCTGCCCCGTGGTGACGTTTTTGGTCGTAATAGTATTTGCGACTAAAATTGACGAGTTGAAGAAGTAATCTTCGTCTCTGAAAACTTACGCAAACAAGTTTCCAACTCGACGGATAACCGAAGAGGGCGTTCTGGATTTCCTTCAAGACCATCTCCGAGAGTTCAACATTACCATCGCTGGCATATTCAGGCTCGTCGAGAATGGCTAAAATTTGCCGCATTTCAGACTCTTCATTCTTCCTGTTATCGACCCGAATAACCAGTGAAGGGCATTCAGCGTTACTTTCACTATCATACCTATTATGGCGATCGGGTTGATCGTCATTAGTAATCTGATATCCGGGTTCCTCATTCCCGCCTGGCAACAATAGCCTATAACATGTTGTTAGCATAGTTATCCCTCCCTTTAAATAACATAGATTTTAGGCACCGCAAAATTAAGGTTCGAAAAGCGCTTCTGCGTTGGAACCTTAATGATTACGGCGCAAAAGTTACGGCTTCTCTTTCCATTGTAGCACAGATTTATTATTTTGTCAATAGTTATTTGAGAAAAACGCAAAAATGACTAGTGCTAGAGGTTAGTTTTTCGATAAAACGAGTTATGTCGGCTGATTATTGTGGTTTTTGGTCAAATTCCGGCTGCGAGAGTCGATTACGAGAACATTTTTTCGAAAGTCGAGCCGGCAAACTCTATAGGTTAGTGGCCAGCGATCATTAGACCGTGACGGCAACGACGATTACCATCCGACCACCAGTAATCACGGCTAGCTCAGGATTATTGCACTTTGACGCAGCCTTCGCCGAGCAGATCGCGGAGCGGTTTCGTCAATTCGTCGCTGACATCGACATGAAACGGCAACCGGAGGGGGCGCTTGCCGGTTTCGTCCTGGAGGACCATAATGATTTCTTGGATACCAGGATTTTTCTCGCAGAGATGGCGAATTTCGTTAAGAATTTCGGTATTATTAGGGTCTTGGACTAGGACATAGAGTTTCTCGTTGCGGGGATCTTTGGGTGGAGTGATCGGAGGACGCGGCATCTCGACGCCACCGCTATCGGAGCCGCGGCTGGCCGGCGAACTACTGGCGTGACTCGACCCACCGCTAAAACCGCTGCTCGGAGCGCTGAAACTGACACCTCGGCTAGCGCTGGCAGCACGACCGCGACGCATGAGGCGCTCAGGCGGGGCTTGAGGCGCAGGCAATCTTTGGCCAGTAGAAACGTAGGATTCGACAGTCTCGTCAGGAATGACTTCGACACCGTCGGCAATCACTTTAATGTCACTAGTGACATTACCGTCCTTATCCTTGGCATTGACGTGTCCGACGACCTTGACGACATTATCCTGCTCAAGCTTACCGCCGACTGATTCATAGAGATTCGGGAAAACAATGACTTCAAGTTCGGAATTTTTGTCCTCGAGTTTGACGAAGGCCATACGAGTGCCCTTTTTAGTGAGAATGGTACGGACGGCGCTAATGATACCACCAACGACAACCTGCTTGCTATCGTTCTCGGCAGTGACGAGCGAGAACGGATGGGTCTGCTCTTCGAGATAAAGTTCGTAGCGGTCGAGCGGGTGGCTGGAGATATAAAGACCCATGAGATCGCGTTCCCAGAGCAGGCGCTCTTTCTCGGGGTGCTTGGTCGGGGCGGGCTTAATGTCGGGCTCAGGGATGGCGCCGGCCTCGCCGAGAGCGCCAAAGAGGTCGGTCTGGCCACTCGCGGCGTCTTTTTGGCGCTTAGCACCGTAGGCTTGAATATTCTCGAGATTAAAGAGGAGGTCGCTGCGGTCGGCAAATTTATCAAAGGCGCCGGTCTTAATCGCGGCTTCCCAGGATTTTTTGTTGAATTTACTGGAATTGACACGGGAAGCGAAATCACAAACGGACTTAAAAGGACCGTTTTTGTCGCGCTCAGGGATGACAAACTCTTCGACGAGAGCCTTGCCCATGGATTTGATACCAGAGAGGCCGAAGCGAATTTTCTTTTCGGTGCCAACAATACCAAAATCGCCGTAAGATTCGTTAATATCGGGACCAAGGACAGGGATGCCCATGCGCTTACATTCGGAGATTTCGATGGCAAGACGATCAGTGGAGCGCATATCGGCGGTCATCAGAGCGGCCATGAAGGCGTCAGGGTAATGAGCCTTGAGATAGGCGGTCCAATAGGCAACGAGCCCGTAGCAAGCGGCGTGAGACTTGTTGAAGCAGTAGTTCGCGAAGTCAAGTAGTTCGACCCAGAACTCCTCGGCGATTTCTTCGGTCGCACCGCCGACTTCAACGGCACCTTTGATAAACTCAGGCTTAACCTTGTTCATAAGATCGACTTTCTTTTTACCGACAGCCTTACGGAGAGTGTCAGCCTGACCGCCGGTAAAACCGCACCATTCACGAGAGATCTGCATGAACTGCTCCTGATAGATCATGATGCCGTAAGTATCTTTCAGGGAGTTCTCGAGACCAGGATGAAGATAAGTAATCGGTTCTTCGCCGTGCTTGCGACGAATAAAACTATCAATAAATTGCATCGGGCCGGGGCGATAAAGGGCGACCATAGCGATGATGTCCTCAAAGCGGTTGGCCTGAAGGTCGCGGAGATAGCGCTTCATGCCGGCAGATTCCAACTGGAAGACGCCAGTTGTCTCGGCGCGCTGGAGTAGCTTATAGGTATCTTCGTCGTCTAGGGGTAAGTTATACATATTAACTTCCTCGTGATAAACTTTGCGAATCATACGAAGAGCGTTATTGATCACGGAAAGGTTCGAGAGGCCCAAAAAGTCCATCTTAAGCAGGCCGAGTTCCTCGATTTGCGGGCCAGGATATTGAGTAGTGAGCGGACCCTTGGCGCTGACTTCCATAGGCAAGAATTTCACAAGATCGTCTGGCGCGATCACGACGCCACAAGCATGGACGCCGTGACTACGAATCGTACCCTCGAGGCGCTCAGCGAAATCGAGAACTTCGTGCGAAGTTGGGTTATTCTCATATTCGCTCTTCAGTTCAGGGGCTTCCTTAATCGCGCGACCGATCGGGACGTGGTGACCTTGTTCGGGGTCAGGAACGAGTTTCGCGAGATGGTCGGCTTCGGCGTAAGGTACTTCCATGACACGAGCAACGTCGCGGACAGCCATCTTACCCATCATCTTACCAAAAGTGACAATGTTCCCCACTCGACCTTCGCCGTATTTGCGAGTACAATACTCGATTACTTCGTCGCGGCGCGTATCTTGGATGTCGGTGTCGATATCTGGCATAGAGATACGGTCAGGGTTCAGGAAGCGCTCGAAAAGCAGGTCGTATTTCAGAGGGTCAAGCTCGGTAATCCTGAGAGCATAAGCCAAAATACTACCAGCTGCCGAGCCACGACCGGGGCCATAGACAATACGCTGAGATTTGCCCCAGTTAATGAAATCTTGGACAATCAAGAAATAACCATTGTAACCCATTTTATCGACAACACCAAGTTCATAGTCGATACGGGGAAGAATTTTGAGTTTTTCTTCGGCGCGTTCAGGAGCCTGATCGGCTTGCTCGAGCATCTGGCGACACTCGGCAATCTTAAGATCGAGAGTATCTTCAAGTTTGTAACCACAATAGCGATAAACTAAACCCTGAAAAACGAGTTTATCAAGATAGGCTTTCTCGAGTTGCTTAGAGGTAGCATGCTCTACGTCATCTAACTCTAGACGCGTCAGGGCTTCCTCTGGTACCGGAAACTTTGGAATCAAAATACGACCGAGCTGCAGATCAACATTGCAACGATCGGCGATCCGACGAGAATTGCGGACGGCCTCGGGGCAAGTTTTCTCCCAGCGGTTGATAATTTCTTGGGGCGGGATGACATGAAGTTCGAACTCTTTCAGGCTCATGCGATTCGGATTAGACAGGTTCGAGGCAGTACCGACACAAAGTAGGACTTCGTGGGCTTCTTGGTCACTATGATTCAAATAGTGGGCGTCGCAAGTCACGACCAGCGGCAAACCGGTCTCCTTGGAGATTTCTTGAAGTTTATTATTAATATCGGTCTGGATTTCCCAGTGGGTCGGAGAATCGGGATGACCGTGGTCTTGCATTTCAAGATAAAAGCGGTCGCCATAGACCTTATGGTACCACTCGACTAATTCCATGGTTTTCTTGTCGTCGTGGGCGCGAATGGCTTCGGAGATTTCGGAACCAGCACAGCCGGAAAGACAGATTACGCCTTCATTATATTTCTCCATGATCGCATGGTCGATACGAGGTTTGTAATATTTACCGTAAATTTCGGCTTCGGTCATGAGACGACAGAGATTTTCGAAACCTTGATTATTCATGGCGAGGAGGGTAATATGGAAGCGCTGTTTGTCGTGGGCAGGGTCACGATCTTCCTTGTTGCGGGCGGCAACATAGGCTTCGAGACCGAGAATTGGCTTGATACCGGCAGCATTGCACTCCTTATAGAGTTCAACTAGGCCGCTCATCGTGCCGTGATCGGTCACAGCGACGGCTTCCATGCCTTGGTCTTTGACAAATTTGACCAGCTCGGGAATCTTAGTTAAGCCGTCGAGCAAAGAATAATGGGTGTGGTTGTGTAGATGGACAAAATCGCTCACCTTGAGCGGTTCATCAGCTTTTGATACCTCCGTCATGAGTATATTATATAGCAACGGGGCAGAAAAATAAAGAGGTTGAGGCTAGAGTTAAGAGTCTGGAGCCTGAAGAGAACATAATAATTGACAGAGGTAGAAAAAGTGTTTTTGAGAATATTGACAAAAAGTGGAGGAAATAGCGTCCATAGTATTGACATTTTTAAGTATGTGTGCTATAATGAGGGGATAGGGGTCGTGAGGCTCTCGTAACTTAGGAATTTGGCGAAATTTAAGGAGACGAGAGTAAATTTCAGGCGACCCGAAAAGGAGGTACAGAATGAGAAAGAGACGCGTTGATTTGATGGTTTTGTCGGGCTTATTGGCAATTCTACTCATGGCTACAATCGTGAATGGGACGCAGCCAATGGCGATCGGGATGGAAACTGAAGCGGACCAGAAGGCGATCCGGGAAGAGGCGCTGGAACGTCTGAACAATCACCTCGGCTCGGAGGATTTTGACCGTGAAGGTGCGGCAGACGACAATTATCCCGAATGCGATTTGGGAAACACTGATGATATTGAGCATATTAAGACATGGTCGGTAATCAATGTGACAGACGAGACGGAACCGGAGATTTTGATTTTCGGATACTCAGATGATGTCTTGATTTATGAGTATGTTATCGGGGAGTTCTCGGAGACGGAGTCAGTGCAAATTACGGCACAGAAGAAGGAAGACGGCGTCTGGATGGCGGGCAATACTTACGAAGTATTACTGAGGCTGGACGAGTCGATTCGGGTGCCGACAGACCAGATCGAGGTAACCTTGACTTATCCGGAGACAATCGAGCCCGAAGAAGTGGCGCGAATGGAAGTCCGAATACGGGACAACTCGACGCGACAGACGGAAATCTTTAGCATTTTTGCTGAAACGGAGGCGGAGATTTATCTGGATCCCAGTTTTCCGGTTTGGACGACAGACGACCCGAGGCTGTTGCCTGAGCAAGATGCGTTTGATGTCGCGGGCGACATATTATGCCTGAGACTGAGAACTAGCGACGCGAAGCCACCGAAGCTCTATTATCATCAAGATGCCGGACTTAGGCAGAGAATAGCGTTTAGCGAAGGCGGTGAGATAGTTTTCAAGACGCAGGAGACGCACGGAGTCGCTCGAGACGTCAAGACAATAGAGTGAGAGCAGATCACGGAGCCAAAATAGATATGAGAGGTCCGACAGGGAGGTCGGGCCTTTTTCATTCCCTGCTGCTGGGCTTGAGGAGATGGCGAGAGAGCAGAGAGATACCAAAAAGGACTAGGTTAGATTTTCAAGAAGAGATAGCGAATAGATGGATGCCGGAGAGGAATGATGGGGGATATTGGGAAGAGGTAGGCCGCTCGAGGCTATTCGAGAGGGGATTGAGAAGGGGGGCTGAGGTGGTGGTTTGACTTTTGGGAAGAGATATGCTACCATAATAGATGTAACTGGGCTAGTGGGAACTGGCTGGTTGGCGATACTCAAACGAGGAGGGAGAAGATGAGTAGATTAGACAACATGAGCGCGACTGCTCAAATGACGAGTTATGCGAACGACGAACCGCAAACAAGCGGAGAGCCGCCGGGATCAAGCAGTGAGCCGGCAGAGAGCGAGCTAGAAGTGATCGATCTGACGCCAGAAGATTGGCTGAGAGTAGAAAGCCTAGCACGACAGATTGACTTAGGCCGAGCCGATTTCGTGCGGAATTATGGAGCGGCAACACAGCGAAAAATGGCAAATCTGATTGAAAACATGACGTACTATAATACACAATGCGATATGCAGAGGACGCAAGCGCTGCTGCAACAAATCCAGAAAGATGTGCGAGACTTCAATGAGCGAGTACAGAAAGATTGGCCGCGCTGGGGATTTTTCCAGCAAGGTCATAAGCGCAAGCTGCAGGAAAGTTTTCAGAAAGCGATGGCGCAGATGGAGCTGGCGAAGCGCGAGCTATTAGGTCAAAAATCGCTAGTAAAAGTAGGGCAAGGACTCTTGGCGCAGACGGCGAAAAAGAACCGCGAAAACCTTAGGGTTCTATCGATCTACATCGAAGCAGGCGAACGCAAAGTACGAGATATCCAGAACAGACTGCAGGCAATGGAAATGCCACAGACGGAAACCTTGCCTCTACAAAAAGGCGAGGAGAAGCTGGGGAGCGGAGAATTGCGAGCTGAATGCGGTAACTTGAAAAGGCGCCTGAGCGATTTAAAGCTCACGCGTTTGATTAGCTATCAACTGGCGACACAGGTGCGCGCAAGTCAAGCTGAAGACGAAGCCACTGAACGTTGGCTCGGCGAGATGATTAATGCGACTTTACCGCTCTGGATGCAGAATGTAGCGCTGAATCTCAGGCTGAAACGCGTAGCTGAAGGTGAAACTCAAGCAATAATTAGCGAGCTGGCAACAGAGCTACTGGAAGTAAGCGCTAAACGGCAGTCGAAGTTAGGTACGGCGGAGATGATTGGCTTAGAACGGGCTAACCAGGAATTGCTGGAGCGAATTGAACAAATTACAAATCAAAACGCAGAGCAACAAAGCCAGCGTAATGCAGCGATTGAAGAATTGATCCGTGCTCGAGAAAGTCTAAAACGTCGGCAAAGTTAAGTACGTTAAAAAGGAGGTGAGAAAGTTGAAGACAGATAAGCAACCGAGCCTGCGAAAGGCGATTCGGGATCTGATTATTTATCTAATAATTTGTATTGTGCCGCTACTATTTATACTGTGGCAGAAGGATACGATTATTATCAAGTTTGGAATCAGGAAATACGATCAGGTAATGTTGGTGGGGTGGGCGTTCCTAGCCATAGGCTGGGCGGTTAAAATCACTCAGTTTGGACGACGAATCTGGAAGCAGAAAACAGCAAAAGCTGCTGAGCAGGAAAGACGGATGCGCAGACTGAGACCAGATGAGGATAATAATACGCAACTAATTCAGGACACCCGAGGGCAAATCGATAAAGTCGAGGAGACTCTGGTTTTTCAGGGTAAGAAAGTGCGGCAAATCTTGAATTCTCTGCTGAATGTAATGGCAACGATGCAGGAAAATTTGCGGGAGCTGATTCAGACGAATGATGCCAGTTATCTAGAAGAAACTGTGCAGATTTTGAATCGGCTGGAGCAACGCTTATGTACTGATATACGCAGTATGATCAATTTATGTATCATAGCAGAAACTCCAGAACTGTTAAATCGTGCCGAGATGCAGAAAATCAAGGATCGCAGTTACAAGCGGCTAGAAGTCGCGCATGACGCAGTGGAACTAGCGGCGCTGAGGATTAACAAATATAACAGCCGCGGGTTTGAGGATGGCTCGGATATTGAAGCCTATCAAACTACTATTGCGCAATTGAAGAGTTTGCTGGACAACGACGCAGAAGAAGAATTTTAGGAGGGGACGATGAAAATGAAACTGAAACGAAGGCTACTGGCAATTACACTGGTGATGACGTGCCTGCTAGTGAGCTGTGCGTCAGGAACGGATAATTCGCTAACGAAAGATGACGGAGATCGGATTTACACGTATGACGAAGCAACCAGAGAACTGGAAGCAAAACTGAAGCAGGTTAGCAAAACGGAAGTACCGAGTAGTTTATATATTTATGATAAGGATACAACTACGAAAGTACTGAACGACATCAGTACGTTTGAGATTCCTGTAGAAGGACGAGGTCAGATCAATATCGAGATTGCAGCGGCGACGGAATTATCGTCGGAGGCGCCGAATGATTTAGTGTCAGTTTGGGCGGAGAATTTTAACCGCTCTAACGTCAAAGTCAATGACAAAACGGCGAGTGTGAGCGTCAGACGGATTACGTCGGGCGAAACAATCACATATATGACGGAAAGCGATTATCGACCGGATGTCTATATGCCGTCTTTTGCGGGCTGGATGAATATACTGGACGCCGAAGGTTTCACGCCAATTACATTATCTGATCGAGCGGCTGGAAATACAGCCGGGCTTTTAATGCGACCGGAAACGTACGAGACTTTTACACAGAAGTATGGCAAAGATGCGGCAATTGGCGAAGCAGTACAGGCAAGTCTGGACGGAGTAATTACGCTCGCGATGACGAACCCTTTCACTTCTTCGACATCACTGAATCAGATTGCTGAGATTTTGGATTATTTTGACCCCGGAAATCCGTTGTCGGAAAAGGCGACTAATCAGTTTCTGGAATATCAGAAAACTAATCCGCCGATGGCTTATACGACTGACACGATGCAGTCTTGGGCGATGGATGGCGTAGTGGATGCAATGGTGATGGAGGAGCAAGCATATCGCAATACGCCGGAATTAAAGAATTATGTTTATATTCCGTCGGGAGCGCGGCATGACCATCCGGTTTGTACTTTTAGTTACGTTTCGGAAGAAAAGCAGGAAGTAGCGCGAAAATTCGTCGAATACTGCTTGAGCGATGAAGCGCAGGCGATCGCGACGAAGAAAGGCTTTAATTTGCATGACGATTACGTCGGGACGGAGCCACTGAGTGGCGAAGATTATCTGGCCGTACAGAGGACTTGGAAAATGACCAAGGACGGCGGGCGGCCGATTATTGCGATTTTTGTGGCTGACATTTCTGGTTCGATGAATGAAGATGATAAGTTAGAAGATTTGAAGGAGTCACTAACGGCGGCATCAGAGTATATTCGGAGCGATAACTATATCGGGCTAGTGACATATTCGCATGAGGTTTATATCAACCTGAAACCGGAGTTGTTTGATAAAAAGCAACACGCTTATTTCTTTGGAGCGGTAAATTCGATGGTGGCGTCGGGTGGAACAGCAACGTATAATGCAGTGCTCGTGGCGCTGGATTTACTGCAACAAAAGGCCGCTGAAGTACCGAACGCGAAGTTGATGCTCTTCGTACTGTCCGACGGCGAGAGAGAGCGCGGATATAAATTATCTGAGATCTATAAAATCGTCGAAGGTATGAATCTGCCGGTTTATTCGATCGGGTATAGTCTGAGTGGCTATGGTAGAGATGAGCTCGAAGGCTTAAGTGGCATTAACGAAGGCGGGGAACTAATTGTGGCCGACCCGAAAGATATTGCGAATACCTTGAGGAATTTGTTTAATGTCGGGCTGTAGGTTGAATTGATGAGTTTTTGGATTGATGGGTTCAAGCATTGGACTGGTGGTTCTCAGTTGATGAGTTTTTTGAATTCAGAGATTCGGGCACTCGGGCTATATTGACGGGTTTTCGAGGCTGATGCAAAATTAGACTCAACGACACATGTCGAGATTTTCTCGCCCTCTAAGCTTAGAGGGGTCTAGCTGTGCTAGACCCCTTTTTCATTAGTTCTATAAACCTCCGGCTTTAGCCGGAGTGTACGTTGGCAGACGAAGTCG
>CAZAJJ010000012.1:0-28830 GCA_964485445.1 uncultured Candidatus Saccharibacteria bacterium
CCCTCCGCTGTCTCGCCCGCTAGTACCGTGCCGTGCCGGCTCCCCTACGATCACATAAGTTTGCAGAATAGTCAAGCCGTGATCTAGGGAGCCGGGGTGGAGGTGAAAAAAAGAGAGATTGATGAGAAGAGAAAAGAGGTTTGAGAAGACTGAAAGAGGGGGTGTCCCAAATATGAAGAGATAGAAAAGCCGATAAGGTAGAGAAAAGAAAAGGCGTAGCTTACAAAAAGATACAAAAGCAGTACGGCACCTACGTTATCATAAGACAGAGTTTGCAAGTAGAAGTAGGTTTTCAGAACACGAATGAGAGAAGAACGTGAGTAATGTAGAGAGGTTGAGATTTGGGGTATTGAAAGCAGAAAAGGTAATCGGTTTTGAAGAATTTTAAGAAAGAGCGCCTAGAGATTTCGAGAAACGTTGCAATTCCTGCGAGAAAAGGTTTGGGAATAGGCGGCCTGAGGCGGGGCGATAGCCACCCTAAGGCCGCCAGCGCGCCAGAGGAAGAACATTGAAAATGGGTATCCAGAGTCTGGAAGATATTAGCCTTGTGACTTTTGGGATTCTGGGTATTCATGATTGATGTGGAAAATGGGGATGAGGAAGATGAAGATGGTATGAAAAGATATGAGAATTTGAGAAGAAAAGGGAATTTACGGTAAGCCGAGATTGGAGGAGAAGAAAAGGAAATGTAAAATGGGGTTCAAAAAAGTTTAGGATATTAACATAGAGATTTCCGGAGTGAAGGTAGTGGGGAATTAGCGAGGTTCCGGGATTGATGAATTTTTTTGAAAGGAGTGGGTATGACTGAAAAAAAGCCAATCAAGACGGCTGAAATAGAGGAGTTCCTGAAATTGTCTTTGCCGGAACTACAAAAGCTGTTGGTTCTACTACAAAATAAGCCAGCCACAAATGAGAACCGGGGGAAACAAAGAGCAATTCGAGCCGCAATCAAGAGTCGGCAAAAGAAGATAAAGATGAAGGCGATGGCGTTTGAAGAGACGAATGATCATCACTTGTTAATCTTTGAATCAACGGAAGGATTTAAGAAAATTGCCGGTAATTCGGCTTTATTTTATTCTCAGAAAATTGCGGCGAGGATCGGGCGGAGATGTAAAGTGCTGCCGGATCGGGATAACTATTCGGTGTCACAGGATGGGGTGGTGTCGATTAGGTCATATGAAGGACTGCCAGTACAGCTGGCGGAAATTGATATATTCCTAGATAAAGAGCTCAGTACATCGGAGCTTCATTTTTTCAAGTTGCCCAGAATCTATTCGGAAGAGCAGATCGCGAAACTCAGGGATTTTTCGAAACAGGATATTGAGCGAATTCAGGAAATTATTTTGCCGGAGTCGCCGATGCCGAATTTGTACCGATTGCTACTCGAAATGAATCGGATGATCTATTTTGAAACTAAGAACATGTCGGATAAGTTTTTGCAAGATACCTTGATGAAGCCACTGATGGAGGAGGCGGATGCGACGATGCGGAGCTATCTTAATTTTGCGAATGTTCGGACGCAGACGACTTGGGCGAGGTCGGAAATGCAAGCGGCAATCGCGAAAAAAGGGGCGACTACGATTGCAAAAGCGGGGCGAGCAACTGGACAAAATTTGCTGAATTTGTGGGTGACGATTGTGGATATGAAGAATCGAATGGCTAATGTAGAAAATTTGCGAGCCCTGCACCATCGGCAAATTGGGCAAATTTTGGCAAAGTTGCTGGAGATCGAAAAAATCGTCGAGAGGGAGTATGGGAAGATTCTGCGGGAG
Source organism: uncultured Candidatus Saccharibacteria bacterium (assembly GCA_964485445.1). Lineage (GTDB taxonomy): Bacteria > Patescibacteriota > Saccharimonadia > Saccharimonadales > Saccharimonadaceae > Nanosyncoccus. The sequence continues at coordinate 1,773 of CAZAJJ010000012.1, forward strand.
ACGATGAATTTGAAGGCATTGAAGGAGAAGAAATAAGTATTTTCAGATATACTTAATCTAGTTCAGTGTTAAACATATATAGGTTAGCAGTATAACAAATACTTATTGGACACGTAAGTTACCTCCCGTCTCTGCTACGCAGAGATTCTCAGGGCGTCACCTCAGAAGAGCAAACTTGTTTGCTCTTCGCTCGGTTCCTACGAGATTCGTCACGGGGGTAACTTACTTAACCGCTTGACGTTCGGCGCGGAAAGTCCGATAAGTATTTGTTATACTGCTAGCTCATTTCTCTTGTGCCGCTAGCGTGAAGTATATCTGAAAATACTTATTTCTTCGTTGGGTGGGGTTGATTTGGAAACTTTTTGTGTGGATTGGGAAGGGCTGGTATTATTGCGCTAATTGATTTTATGATATAATGAGCGGCATGCGAAAAAATCCTAGATCGTTTGTTTTGAAGGGCATTGTGACTCGTGAGGCTGGGGCTAAACCGAAGCCGCATGAATATTTTACGGCTGAGGCTTTGGCTGATGCTGGGTATAATGTGCGTTTTATTCCGAGTAGTATAGATATATGTATGGCGGATTGCTATATTAATGATACGCTTTTTGAGTTGAAGGCGCCGGAAGGGAGAACTATAGATAGTATTGAGCGCAATTTACGGAAGGCTGTAAATCATCAGTCTCCGAATATTGTGCTTGACTCTGCTCGAGTGAAGAGGTTGCGGGATAGCAATATCCAGAATTTTTTACTGGGACGGCTACGTCGTCGGCATGGTATTCAGCGGATCCTTTTTGTAAATCGCAAGCGTAAAGTGATTGACATAAATAAACTATTGGAGTAATATTAGGGTATTGAAGCCCACGAGGGTGAAGCATTCACTGAGCCGAGGGCTTCTTTTTGTGTTTGGAAGATTTTTGTGGGTTGGTGAAGGTGGGGCTTGCGGAGGGATTGGCCGACGTAGCGAGTGTAGATATATGATGGGTAGGCGGTGTCGGAGAGGAAGTAGAGGTAGGGGGCGGAGCGGATATTGGCAGGTTGGGCAGTGGAAGACCAGGTGACGCTTCCGTCGCCTGCGGATCGGATTGTGCCATACGGAAGATGAATATAGCCACTACGGACGAAATAACTAGGAGAGTGATAGAGACCGGAGGGAGAGACCGACATAGCGTGGGGCGGTGTCGGATGGGTTGGTAACAAGGGGGCTGATGGTATAATGAAAGGAACGTTCGGTGTTGGCGGGGACTGATGTGGATGTCCAGGTGGCTTCGGTGTGACCGGCGTGCCGGAGTGAATTGCTAGGGAGATAGATAGCGCCACTACGGACGAAATACAATAGAGAGACCGTTAGGAATACTAATAGACTTTAGCAGAGGATGTGTTTTTGATGAGTGAATTACCTTGCCCCTTGGGGGATTTGATTTCCCAAAGTAATTTGCCGATGCGGATGTCGGGGCTCTTGGTGCCGGGGATATTGCTTTTGGGAACGAGTTCAATATCGTATCCTATATTGGTGAGAAGAAGGATGGTGTTATATTCGTGTTTCTCGAGTGGAACTCCGTTAGGGATGATTTTGCCTGGTTTCATTTATATAGTGTAAAGGGTATTTTAGATAATTGATAGCATAAGAGTTTTGTGGATTAGGAAATAATTTGGTGGAAATGTATGTTGGCTACAGGTTCGCCAAAATACTTACCATAATCATTTTTGTAATTTATTGCTCAATAACCAGTCTATAGCAAAAGATGAAAAAAGTACAAGCGTAAGTACGATGTTTTCGAGAAAATGGTGCTTTTGACAAGATTAGTGAAAAGTGATTAAAAATGCAAAGTGGGTACCGGGTACCCAGTTTGGGAGTTTGACAACAGAGGTCAGAAAATGCAAAAGTGGGTACTGGGTACCTAGTTTGGGGATTTGCAGGAATGGGAAGTGGGACTGAATTTGATATAATAAAGGAAGAGAAAAAGGAAGAGAAAAAGCGAAGCGAGGGAGGATGAGATGAGGGAAAATCGATTTGAGGAGTGGCTACTCGGGGAACTGTGGCGGGCGTACGAGACGGCGCGAAAGGGGAAAAGATATACTGTAGATGAACATACTTTTGAGCTGAATGCAATGGAGAATATTCTGACTTTAAGAAAGGCGATTATACTGCGAAGATATAAGCCAAGTCGAGGCGTAGCTTTCATTGTGAGGGATCCAGTGATAAGGGAGATTGTGGCGGCACCATTTCGAGATAGAGTGGTGCATCATTTTTTGTATAATGTGTGTGCAGAGTGGTGGGATCGGCGAATGGATCAGGATTCATATTCGTGTCGCAAGGGGAAGGGGACTTTGTATGCACAACAACGTTTGCAAAGACATATTCGGCAGGCGGAAGTGGAGAGCCCGAGCGGGAGGGCGTTTGTGGCGAAGTTGGATTTGCAAGGGTATTTTATGAGTTTGGAACATCAGAGGTTATTTCGGAGAGTGGTCTGGGGGCTGGATCAGCAATTTTACCATGCGCGGAAGCCGGACCGAGAGAATGGGATTAGCTGTGCGACTGAGGATAGAGATGAGTTATATAAGATAGTGAAATATCTGTGGCGGGAGGTGATTTTTGATCGGCCGATGGAGGATATTCGGATTCGGGGAAGTAAGAGCGAATGGAAGGATTTACCGAAGAGTAAGAGTCTGTTTTGTCAGCCGGAAGGCCGGGGGATTGTGATTGGGAACTTGACGAGTCAGCTGCTTTCGAACATTTATATGGATCAGTTTGATAGATTTGTGAAATTTGATCTAAGATATAAACATTATGGGCGATACGTGGATGACTTTTTTGTGGTAGTGCCGATGGAAAGAAAAGATCAATTGCTGAGGGATGTAAAAGTGATGGAGAAATATTTATGGGAAGAATTACGGTTGGTACTGCATCCGAAGAAGCGATATTTTCAGGATGCGAAGGCTGGGGTGCCGTTTGTCGGGGCGGTGGTTTATGATAGATTTCGAGTGCCGGGAAAGCGAATTCGAAGAAATTATTATCAGGCAGCATATGAAATGGCGACAATGGGAAGTGGGGAAGTGGAGGAATTGGTGGCAAGAATGGGTTGCATAAAACATCTAAATAGTCGGAAGTTTTTGCGGGAATTATACGATGAGTTTGGTTGGAGGATGGAAGAATAGTTCGGGTTTTAGACAATGATTTCTATAACAAAGCAAGGAAGAGATCGTAGGGGAGCCGGCACGGCACGGTACTAGCGGGCGAGACAGCGGAGGGAGAAGCCGTTGTAGCGATTGTTGTTATTTGAGGGGTTGGCGTTAGTAGAATTGAAGTTGAGGTTGAAGGCGTTCTGAGAGTTAGCGGGGTAGGCGACGGATGACCAGAAGTTGCCATTGTTGCCTGCGTTCCGGAGTGAGCCGTTCGGAAGGTTGATATAGCCACTACGGACGAAAGAGAACAAGGTAAGCGGGGACGCGATGGGTACTAGGATAAGCTGAGTAGGCCTCCACCTCGTCAGAGACCAATAACGCTATCCGTCCATATTGGTGATCTGGAAGAAAAGAAGTTCGCTGATTATTGAAACTGCCTTGGCGGAATCAATATTATTAGCCTTTTATGTTTTCCTATGTAATTTAAAAGGGGAACTTCGCGATCTCTTACGAGTGAGAGGTTGTGGAACTGGCGGCACGAGTGCGAGCCGAATCGGTAACCCCGCAAACTAAGGTTTGCACTTATAATTATAATCGAATTATTGAAAAGGTCAAATTATTGGGTCATTTCGCAAAATGGCGAAAATTGCGGTTTTGCGAAGTGGAGGGGAAAGCCGGAGTAACGACTACCGTAGTCTGATAGGTAGATGTTAGAAGAATTGAAGGCGAGATTGAAGCTGTAACGAACATTAGTGGGGTAGGGAGTGGAATTCCAGAGGTAACTAAGGTAACCTGCGCCCCAGAGTGAGCCGCGTGGAAAGTAGGTAGAGCCACTACGGACGAAATAGGTAGGGGAGTTATTATAGTACTTTGGTGGGGATTTTGAAGCCGAGAGAGTTATGCTATAATGGGAATTGAAATGGAAGATACTCTGAATAATGAGACGTTTTATGGGTTGATTTTGGCATTATCTGCGTTTTTCTTGGCGACGTTTTTGACTCCGATTTATACTTATTTTGCATATAAGTACAAGTTTTGGAAAAAGCAGAAAACTGAGACCATGACTGGGGAAAAGTTGGAGGTAGTGGCGAAGTTGCATGCTAAAAAGATTGCGCGACATTTTCCGACGATGGCGGGGTTGATTGGGGTGGTGACGGTGTTTTTGGTGACGTGGATTTGTAATTTGAATCGAGAGCAGACGTGGCTGCCGTTAGCAGGGTTTCTAGGCGGAAGCCTGGTAGGGTTTATTGATGATTTGATAAATTTGTTTGGGAGTGGGAAAGGTGCGGCGGGGCTAAGGGCGCCGGTGAAGTTCGCGATGATTACGGCGATTGGAGTGGCGCTAGGGTGGTGGTTTGCGGTGAAACTGGGGTGGACGGATATTATGGTACCGTTTGTGGGGGATGTAGAAATTGGGGTGGCAGGGATGATCGCACTGTTTGCGTTTGCAGTGGTGGCGACGTCGAATGCGGTGAATATTTCGGACGGTTTGGATGGGTTGGCCGGGGGGCTGGCGATGCTGGCATATGGAGCATACGCGGTGATTGCGCTGTTTCAGGGGCAATGGATGCTGACGGCGTTTTGTCTGACGGTGGTGGGGTGGTTACTGTCGTATATTTGGTTTAATGTGCCACCGGCGAGGTTTATGATGGGGGATACGGGGTCGTTTGCAATTGGGGCGGGACTGGGGGTGGTAGCGATGATGACGAATGCGTTTTTCTTATTGCCAATTATTGGGATTCTGTTTGTGGTGGAGGCGGGATCGAGTTTGATTCAGATTTTTTGGAAGAAAGTCTTTCGTAAGAAATTATTTATTTCGGCGCCGATTCACCATCATTTGGAAGCGAAGGGGTGGGGTGAGGCGAAGATCGTGATGCGGTTTTGGGTGATTGCGGGAGTGTTTGCGATTTTGGGAGTGTTTTTGGCGGCGCAGGGAGGGATTGTGAGTCGGCAGAGAGTGATGCATGGGGAGGTGCAGGCGGTGACGCAGGAAGGTAATAAGGGGGTAGGGGAAGCGGAAATAGGGAACGAGGAGGTAGATGCGGAAGCATAAGAGTGATCGGATTATTGGGGTATTGACGATTATACTACTCGCGGTGGGGCTGATTGTGATTTATGCGATTGGGCCGATGCGGGTGAATGTGCTGAATTCAGCGTATGGGACAGATTATCAAGAGAATTATTTTTTCATTAAGCAATTAATAAATGTGGCGGTGGCGACGGTGGCGTTTATCGTGGCGTTTCGGGTGCCGTATGCGTGGATGAGGAAGTTTAGTAAGGTACTGCTGGTAATAGGGTTATTGATGTGTGCGGGACTGATGGTATTGTCATGGATACATTCGCCGCTGGCGAAGTGTGAATTGGGGGCGTGTAGATGGTTGAATTTTTCGGCGTTGAGCATTCAACCGGCGGAAGTGCTGAAATTTGGGCTAGTGTTATATCTGGCGAGTTTTTTGGCGGAGAAAAAGAAGAATGGGGAAATGGAGAGTTTGACGAATTTTTGGGTGCCGTTTGGGGTGGTTTGCGGGCTGTCGCTGGGGTTTGTGGTGGTGGTGCAGAAAGATCTGGGGACGGGAGTAACGATAATGGCGATTATTTTGGCAATGTTATTTATGAGCGGGGTGCGGATGAAATATTTTTTGATAGTTTTAGTGGTGGTCTTGGTGGCGGGGGTGGGGTCGATTGTGGTTTCGCCGCACCGACGAGAGCGATTGGCAACGTTCGGATCGGCGGAGTCGAGTGATTCGTACCATATTGAGAATGCGATGATTGCGATTGGGAGTGGAGGGCTGTTTGGAGTGGGGCCGGGAAATAGTGTGCAGGCGACGGGGTATTTGCCGGAGTCGATTAACGACTCGGTGTTTGCAGTGATGGGGGAGACGTTTGGGTTTATGGGGTTGGTGGCGATTGTGTTTTGCTTTACGTTGCTGCTAATGCGACTATTAAAGACGGCGAGATTTTTGCATGATACGCAAGAATCGCTGGTGGTGATCGGGGTGTTTGCGTGGGCGGCGGCGCACGTGGTGGTGAATATTGCGGCGATGACGGGGTTGATACCACTGACGGGGATTACCTTGCCACTCCTGAGCTATGGGGGGACGAGTATGTTGTTTATGACGGCGGCGCTAGGGCTGGTTTTGCAACTTTCGTGTTATACTAGTAGGGAACCGAGAGTGGAAAAAGTGGCGGAGGGACGAGAGATGCGGCAAGGAGTGGAGCGGAGAAGAGAGAGTTTAGAAAGGAGTAGCAGGTGAAAGTTTTGGTAGTAGGGGGAGGCTCGGGAGGGCATATTACGCCGGCGGTGGCAGTGATTCGGGAAATTTTGCGGATGAAGCCGCGGACGCGAGTGGAGTTTTGGACTGATCGGAAGTATTATAAAAATGTTGTAAAAATTACAACAGAGATTGGGGTGAGCTGGGGAAGTCGAGTACAGGGTGGGTCGAGTAAGGTGCCGTATATTCGGGTGCGGAAAATTATGGCAGGGAAGTTTCATCGGTATGCGGGTTGGACTTTGAAGGACTGGTTTAAAGAGTGGCGAGTGGTGCTGAAGGAAGTAATCTGGGGAAATATTGTGGGATTCTTCGGGTTTATGGGTGGACTGTGGCAGAGTTTTTGGCGACTTCTAGGCAAGAAGAAACGGCCGGATGTGATTTTCTTAAAAGGGGGTTTTGTGGGGTTGCCGGTGGGGTTAATGGCGAGGTTTTTTAGGATTCCGTATGTGGTACATGAGTCGGATGTGGTGCCGGGGCTGGCGAATCGGATTTTGATGAAACATGCGGCGGCAGTGGCGACGGGATTTGCGGAACTCGCGGGGGTGAAAGAAGTGGTGCAAGTAGGGACGCCGGTGGCGGCGGAATTTAAGGTGGTTTCGGAGACGAAGCAAAAGACGCTGAAGAAGTCGTTTGGGTTTGATCCGGAGAAGCCGCTAGTGGTATTTACGGGTGGAAGTCAGGGGGCTCTGAGTATTGACGAGGCGGTGGCGGAGATTTTGCCGGAACTGCTGAAATTTACGAGTGTGGGGCTAGTCGCGGGGCGAAAACATTATGAGGCGATGGTGGAGTTAAAGAAATATGAGCAGTGGGATGCGGCGAAGTTGAAGTCGGATTTTCGGATGTGGGAGTTTAATTCGGTGATGCATGAGCTACTCGGGGCGGCGGATGTGGTGGTGAGTCGGGCGGGGGCGACGACGATTGCGGAGTTGGCGGCTTTAGAGAAAGCGGTGGTTTTAGTGCCGTACGAGAGACTACCGGGCGGGCATCAGGCGAAGAATGCGGAGAAATTGGAGGCGGCGGGGGCGGTGGTGATGATCACGGATGAAAAAATGCGGGCGCAGCCGAAGGTGCTGCTCGAGGAGATTAGGCATTTAGTGAGGGCGCCGCGAGCACGAGCGGAGATGGCGGAGAAATTGCATCAAGAGGCAATGCCGGACGCAGCGAAGAACTTGGCGAAGTTGGTGCTGGAAGTGGGTGGGGAAGGCGAAGATTAGATGAGGAATTTGGGGATTTAAGGAATTTAAAGTTTATGCTTGACTTTTTTGATAAGGTGTGTTATAATGGAGGGAGAGGGGTGTGATGTTTGGTAGTGATGGGGTTGGAGAATGAGGCTTTTGGAAAGGTGGAAATTAGGGGGCGAATTTTTCGGAAAATGGCAATGAAAATAAAAACAGGGAATGAACAGAGGAAGAGAATGGGCTTTTGAAGATGATATCAGAAAATAAGAATGGTAAGTTAGTAAAGGGAAGGGGATGAGTAGAAAAAAGCGAAAGCAGGGACTGGAGATGGGGCGGACTTTAGCGGCGGAGAGGGAACGAGCGGAGTCGGAATCGGAGCGGATGCAGGCGCGGAAGAAGGGGCGGCGAAAGAAGACGACCTCGGTGATTTTGATGCTAGGGATGCTGGGGATTTTGGGATATTTGGCTTATATGGGGGTGGGGCAGATTGAGGGGAAATGGTTGGAAAAGGAAAATGCTGAGGTTGAGACTCCGGAGGTACGAGCGGAGATTGTGGATGAGGATGGCCGGGGGCAGATTTCGGCGCGAGTGAAGACGTATATTGGACAACTCGAAGAGGATTTTGGGGATTTGGGATATCAGGTGACGAGGGTGACGCTGCCGAGTGGGATGAGTCGAGAGTTGTTGGTGAATTTGGCGGGGGTGGAGGGGTATGTGAAGATTAATACAGATCGGGGGGCGGCAGTATCGGCGGAGGACGCGGTGAGGATGGTGAAGTATTTACAGGAGAAGGGGGTGAAAGCGGAGTATATTGATGTGAGGGTGGAGGGGAAAGGGTATTATAAGTAGAAGTACTATTTGGACGCGCTCATCGTTGCCTATCGTTACAAAACTTCAGTTAGCAGTGAAATAACTATTTTAGACACGCTTGATTTAGCCCGCCGTCGCGGGTGAATCTACGCTTCGCCACGGCGCCGTCCTTGTGGAAAGTCTAAAATAGTTATTTCACTGCTAATCGTTGTTTTATAACATTTGATGGAGCATACTCAAAATACTTATTTTTCTGGTTGATGTACTTGGGGCTTGGAGGGAGTAGCCGAACCAACGGTTGTCGTTGGTTGAGGAATAGGCTGTGGTAGGGGTGAATATGAGGAGGGTCGGGTATAAATATGGAGGGAGAAACCGTGGTAGCGGTCGTTGTAATTCGAGGAGTAGATACTAGTAGAGCTGAAGTAGGAGTCGAGGGCGATTTGAGAATAAGCAGGATAGGCAGAGGAGGACCAGAGGGCGCCATGGTCGCTTGCGCTCCAGAGTGAGCCGTAGGGAAGATAGATATAGCCACTACGGACGAAATACTAGGGAGAGATACGGAAAAAGAGGCTACGAAGGGGGAGACCGGAGTAGCGAGAACCGTTTCCGGATGGATAGATCCTGTCAGGATATAGAGAAAAGTAGAGGGCGACTTGAGTATAGGTAGGCTGGGGAGTGGAGGTCCAGAGGAAGTTATTGCTGGCTGCGCTTCGAAGTGGGCTGCGTGGTGGATCGATATAGCCACTACGGACGAAATACTAAGGAGGCCTACGGAGGGGGAAGGCGTAGTAATGATAGCCGTTATTGGAGAAGTGGGTGTTAAGAAGATAAAAGCGGAGGTCGAAGGCGTAGTGAATATCGGCGGGGCGGGCGGTGGATGACCAGGAACTACCGAGGCTGTTTGCTTCTCGGAGTGAGCCGTTCGGGAGATAAATAAAGCCACTACGGACGAAATACTAAGGAGAAGAGATATAAGATGCAAAGGGGGAAACCGAGACTGCGCGGGCTGCTATTGGAACTGTAGGTGTTGAGGGCGCCAAGGTTGAAGTTTGTGGCGTATGTAGTATTGATGTCGGCGGTTGAAGCTTGACTATGGTTAGTGCCGCCGGCGGCTCGGATTGATGCGGTAGGGAAAAAGATATAGCCACTACGGACGAAATATATTTGAGAGCAATTTGGTGGGCGGAGGGGCATGCCAGCGTAGCGATTAGGCATGGCTGAGGCGAGGATGTTTTGAATTTCGATGTAGAGAGTGGCGGACGAAGTAGTTGAACTGGCGGCAGCGGTGGAACTCCAAGAGTAACCCATGTGGCCAGCGTGATAAAGCATGCCTTCGGAAATGAAGATATAGCCACTACGGACGAAATATATAGAGTAGAAATTATCTTTTTGAAGAGAATGGCAGTTTTGGCAAAATGTGTAAAAGTGTTTAAGGATGTAAAGTAGGTATAGAGGACTAAGTTTGGGTTGGAGGGGGAGGCCGGAGTGACGGTCGCCGCCAGATGAGGGATTGATGCGATTGGAATTTAGCCCGACGAAAATGCTCCAGATATAACTGGTAGGGAGGGCGGTAGAAGTCCATTGGTCGCTTTCAAGGTCTGCGCCCCGAAGGGAGCCGCGCCGGAGATGAATATAGCCACTACGGACGAAATACTAGGGAGGGCAATTAAGAAAAATTACGTTTGAGTTGAAGGGGGAAGAAAATTAAGTTCTGGTTTTGTTCGGGTATGAAAATAGCTAGAGATGGGGAACAGAGGGGATGAGGAAAAAGGCGGAGATGGGGATTAATGTTGATGAGAAGAATATGATGAGACTGGGGAGGGAAGCGGTAAATTTGAAAAATGCTAGGTTGAGAAATGGTTGATGAAGGGCGGCGAGGCAAGGTTTGAAAAAGATGTTGAGATTGTTGGCTAAAAGTGGGGTTATAGAGGGTTTAGGAGGGGCAAAACGGTTTTCGTAATTCTCTTTTTGTTCGGGTTTTGTTCGTGTGTTTGGAAGCATGAAAAAAGAATTTTTGAGGGAGATGGGAGGACCGGCGTGTAGTGAAGGATGTTATGAAAACCGGAAAAACGGAGGGAATTTAAGGAAAAATGAATTTTGAACGAAAAAGCGGATTTTAAGGGGTGACTGGGGTGGCGGCTTGGAGTGGCGCTGAAGGTTTGGTTGATCAGGGTTTAGTAACTGATAGTATGTCGTAAAATATGTATTGTGCGACATTATACATTGTGCTATATTCTAATCATCAATACGTTAGCATTAAGTAAAAGGAGTATATAAAATGACAATGCTTTCTATCAACAAACATGTAACTGATGTTTATTTGGAACCTGCCACGTCCAAAAATGGCAATTCCTTCTTCTATCTCGTTATTGAGTTTGACGATGACTATAAAAAGAAAATCGCTGTCTTCGGTGATTCTGAATACGTCTTGAGGCGTTACGCTGTGGATTAACCTTAACATCTCCGTGGTAGCCGTACGATACACGGCTTAAACATCCATCTGTTACTCATGCACGTGTTACGCCACGGACTGGCGCCATTTAGTCACTACTAACCTCCATAGGAGAATTAAATGGAAGCAGGAGCAGCTGCGGGCATGGACTGGACTGGTCTTACCACCGCGCTCAGCCTCTCCTCGTTTCAGAGCGTCATCCAAGCCGCTTTGCCCGTTGTGGCAGTAGCCGTCTTGTGTGGTTTCCTCTTTTACGTGGTTCGCTGGGCTATTGGTCTTTTCCGTGGTATCTAGCGTATCGCGAACGCGCCTGCGTAGCGCGTTCGCGGATTAAGCGGAGTTCTCCCCTACTTGGCAACAGAACAGGGGAACTAAGGAATTTTATATGACTTACACTTATAAATTATCAACTTTTTAGGAGATTCGATGGATATTCTACTTCAGCCTACTATCGATGTTTTAAGTTATTTTCTTGCCCCTTTTGCCGTCATGCTCGGAGTTGGATGGTTGGTTTCGATTTTTGTTTTCGGTAGGGATGGTCGATGACGTGGTTCTCTATTCCCGACGACTATTTTTGTGTCGTTCGGCAGAACGACACTACCCTTTATGGTTACACCGGATCCCGTCGAGATACCTTTACTCTCAACGGATTCAAGTGGCAGAAGACTGCAACGAGTACCAACTCTTCCATGCCTTCGAACTCGGTATGCGTCGATTCCGCCCAAATTCCCTCCTCTATTATCCCCGCAGTTGTAATCTCTGCCGTGATGATAGTTATCGCATTTCTCGCCTTTATAAATAAAATGATACGGAGACTATACTTATGAAACACCTAAGTCAAGCATTTCGTGATTCCCTTTCGCGTCGGATTTCTTCTCTTCTTAAGGAGTTAAAATGAAATGGAACCGGACGAAATCTTCATTTACATGCTTATCGGGCTTTTTTGCTTCATTGTTGGTCTGTTGTTCGCTATGCCTATCATTTATTTCATCGCCCGCTAGTGCTTCTACCTGGGGCTATTATGCTCCTAAAATGTTTTCTTTTACCCAAAATTGTCTCGGTACTAATACTAATGGTAGCGCTATTTTTAATGCTAACTCTGATCTCGCTGTTTATGAGTCGCCCTCTACCTCCGGTGCTTGTTCATTGACTAATCTTTCTTTTGGCGGTGGTGACCTTGCTAATCTTATGCCTATTGTTAATGAGTCATATTTTAATATTCAATTTAGCCTTTTTATCACTCATCAGGCTGACAATGCCATGGGTATCTTCCCTACCTTTATTCCCGCTTTTACTGGTGTTGGTTCTCATGCCGCTGGGGAGATCGCTTTTGCTAATTCGGTTATTGATACGGATGTTGTTACTTTGCGTCCGGATAATAACAAGTATATTCAGTATGATATTACGATCCACGGCACTCTTGGTCTCCCCTCCGGTTCTAAACCCGATACTATCGCTTTTATGGGTCGTTGGCTTACTAATACCTCTGGCTATCCTTTTCGTCTTGTCATGACTCGTCCGATGATTAACATTTACGGTAATTATGACGCGATGATGAATGATAATCTAACCTTGATTAATTCTAATTCTTCTCAGATTCTTAATTTACTTCGTCAAGGTATAACTGCTAACGTTGATACCTCCGCGATGGTTAATGAACAGAAGAATACGACGAATGCCATCAATCAACAATCCCAACAACAACACTCAGACGCCTTAGCGCAAAAACAAGCCACTGAAGAACAAACTCAACAACAGAAGGAGCAATATGATCAAGAAAAAGCTGAAGAAAAACAGAGGGAGGATGAGGCTAATGAAGACGCTGATAAAGTCGCTTCAGCCTTTAATTTCAATTTTCTTAATCCGTTCGCCCCCATCTTTGAACTTTTTAACCCCGGTGGGTGTGTTTCGATTCCGATCATTTCTTCGTGGCTTCATTCGGAGGATAAAACTTACTGTCCATGGTTTTCTGAGTCGGTTCGTTCTGTTTTAACTCCTGTTTTTTCTATTTCTGCCGTTATGGTAATTTTCGGTTTCGTTATTCGCTGGCTGGGTGGTAGTGAAGTAATAAGGTTTGAGGATAAATAAATGGGTGAGTTGATTGTTAATGGATTAAAACTTACTTTCTTCCTTGCTATTTCTTTAGCATTTATGACTGCTATCAATTCCCTTCTCGATCTCATCACTTCCATTCTTTTTGGTAATATTATCGGTGAAGTTCTTGGTGTTTTGTCTGCATGTTTGCCCTTTAATGCCTTGTCTGTTTTTAGTGCCATAGGTGCTTCATGCTCTGCGATTTTGAGTTTTCTTATCGCTCAGAAGATCTATAATCTTTCCTTGGCTTCACCTCTCGGCGATTGATGTTATAATGTTCTAAAGGAGTAATAATGCCGTCAATTTATGATAAGCGCATTTCTGAATCCTTAGAGCGAATCGCTGTCTCTCTCGAAAGGATTGTGAAATGTCTCGAAAACAAGAATCAGTAATTTCTCTCGACCCTATCGATCGGTCGAGAAAAAAGCAAAACGCCCCGCTTCCCCGTCTGTTCAAGACGCGCTTTTCTGGTGGCAAGCGTCCGGACTCAGAGATTCCCTTTGGGCACTATATGTTTTGCGGAAAACAAGGGAGCGGTAAGACCGCTAGCGCCCTCTGGTATGCGGAGTATCTGCAGCGTCGGTATAAGCGTATCCGTGGTAAAGATGGAAAAGTTCATCCCATTAAATGGAAAACCTACTCTAATCTCGGCTACGGGGATCCAGTTAATCGCCGAAGCATGCTTGAGGTTTTTAAGCGCTTTACCTCGCGCGATAATGCGCCTTATGAGTTTCGGATAATTCTCATCGATGAGATCCAGTCCTATTTCCCGCGCGATTTTTCCGATAAGGAAGGCAAGGAAATCATGAGGCAACTCGTCGGGTGTTTTTCGCAGCTTCGGAAGCGCAATACTTTTGTGCTTTCGACGGCTCAGGTTTATGGTCGCCTTGACAAAACCTTGCGGGAGCAGTGCCTTTTCATGGTTTCCTGCCGGAAATCCTTCACCGGGCGTTTGCTCAACGATTTCATCCCCGGAGACGATATTATCTGCGATGAGATGGGTCGTTGGAGTGGTATTCCGACGAGGATTTACTCCCATGGTCTCTCAAAAGTAAAATATAATACTGCCAAGATAATTCTTGATTAAGGAGTTTTATGGATTTTGATTCTATTATTCTCGGTACTCTTCTTGCTTTTCTTTTTTACTCTCTTTTTTCTTTTGTTATAGATTTAATTTTTGATTAAAAATGTGTTCTATCGGGCGGCGCCGCAGGCGCCCCCGCCTACTTGATATATAGAACACATTGTGCATCATTTTGGAGGTTATTTAGGTGTCGGAGCGTTTAGAAACCTTAACGTTTAATAGTGTTAAGGAGTATCCAAACTTTATGAAAATCGTAGTTTTCAACGAGCCCATCCGCTCGTCTGGCGTTTCCCGTAAGCGTCGCAAGAAACCGGAAGTTCATGAGTCTTCCATCCGCCGAACTCGGCAAACTCTCGAGGATCTTTGTCTTTGTAATGAGTTTGATCTTTTCTGCACATTTACATTCGATCCTAAGCGTTACAATTCTAAAAACATTCTCCGCTGTCGTCATTATATGAACACGTGGATCCGCAATTCTAAGGCGCGCCATTCGCCGAATCTTCAGTACTTAATTGTTCCGGAACTACATGAGTCGGGAGCCATCCATTTTCATGCCCTTCTGAAGCATTATAAAGGCGTTTTAAAGGATTCTAAGCACACTGCGCGGGGTCGAACCGTCTTTAACATCAAACACTGGCATTTTGGCTTTTCTACGGCTGTCAAAATCGATAATATCGAACCGGTCTCGAAATACATTCGCAAGTACATCACGAAGGACATGTTACTCCTGCCGGATAAGAAGCGCTATTTTTGCTCTCAAAATCTCCGCCGTCCCGTCCATCGAACCAACGTTATGCTTGATTTTCTTCGCAAAATCTCTCCGGATCGCGTCGAATTTCACGTTACTCAGGACGCTCAGTTTTATACGATTCGACTCGGAGAAACCAAACGCCCGTTGTAAATTCTACAACACATTTTTACCTCTGTATTTTTATTTTGCGACATTAAATGTAGCAGTTTATGTATTGTGCGACATTAGATATATAATAAAAAGATGGGTGCTTATCCATGTTTTTATAATAATGAAAGGTATGAAATGGTAAAAATAAGCCGTTATTCCCCACTATGGGTTGGGAGATTTTGATGGTCTTCGTGATGATGCTAGTGATAGTTTTGTGCCGGGGGTTGCGGAGGTCGGCGCGGGGTGTTTGGTGAGGTCGGAGGTTTTATGGATAAAAAGTGATTTGAGACGATATGGAGATAGAACAGGGGCGTAACAGAGGCTAAATGGGAATGGGATGGAGATAAAATGGAGATGAGAAATGGGCAGAGTAGGGGTGTAGTCAAGGTGAAGTGAGAGTAATGAGTAGATCGACTGAGGTAGGGTGAGCTTGAGGGAATTAGGGGAGGGAAGATTCCCTGTCTGCGGGGGCAAAAGTGAAGGCGCTGCGGGTTTTGAGAGGGAGATTCCCCGTCGCGGTTACGACTATGGATGATCAGGAGGGGTTTATTGCGTTTCTAGTTATAAATGAATGTGGTCATTGGGATGGTGAGGGGTGGATGGAGACGAGAATGGGGCGGAGTTGTGAGGCGGTAAAATGTTGCATAATTCCCTTTTGATGTTATAATCATGAAACTCAGGGAATGGTCACATATAATATATAGTGAGGTGGCTGGCTAAGCGATTTCGGCGAGTTTTTCTTCGAGTTGGGTACGGATCCAGAGGGTGAGGTTTTCGCAAGCAGTGTCGTTGATACAGTCATGGATGGCGGTGTGATAGATGCGTTTTTTCTCGGCGTTGTTACGGGGAAAGCCGGCGATAATAGGAACGTAACCGAGGGCGACGGAGAGCTGGTCAGTGACGACGCGGGCGATGCGGCCGTTGCCGTCAAAGAAGGGGTGGATGCGGATGAAACCGTAGTGGAATTGGGCGAGGAAGCGGCAGACCTCGTTGATATTGTCGATAGGGATGTATTCGAGACGGTCACAGAGGGTGCGGGCGAGGGCGAAGAGTTCATTATAAACTTCGGCGCCGCCGCGAGGAATATGATAGAGATCTTCATCACCAGGTGCTCCGAAGCGAACATCGTGACCACGAGGACGCAATTCGCCGCATTCGCGGTAAATACGACTGAAGAGGGTGCGGTGCATGGCTTTCCAACTATCGATCCAATCGCTTTCGCGACGATGGCTGAGGTCGAAGCGGATGTTGGGTGAAGTTTCCAGTTCGCGAGCGAAGTCGAGGATAACGTCGTTGAGGCCTTGCTCTTCGGCGGTGCGAATGAGGGGATGGACGGAACTGATGGAATAGCGACGACCGCTGCGATATTCGGGGGTGTGACGATATTTGCGCCAGAGGGCTTTGGTGAGGGCGGATTCGGGGATTTCGGCGCGTTCGGAGTTAGACATTAGGGTTTGGCCTTTTTAGTTTTAGGTTGAGAAGAGTCGGGGTGAGTGTGGTGGTTTGCGGACTTACTGGGTTTAGTTTTTTGGCTTGACGAAACTGGGGACTTAGAACTGGGCGAAACTGATGGGGTGGCTTTTTTGAAACGGAAAAGAATAGGCTTAAGGGTGATTTTGAGGCTTTTAGGTTTGGGAAGCGTGTCATTATGAACGCTTCCCTGCCCGTTTCTTTCGTTACTAGGCTTCGAAGAAGATTTCGTCGGCATCTCGTCGGGGTATTCAAGATCGGTACTTTCTTTAACGATATCACTAAGCATGCCGCGGATGAGTTTGGCTTGGAGTTTGCCGATGTCGTCATTAATACTGTTTGGAGTGGGGTGCTTGACCTTGATGCGGAAGCGGATTTTGAGAAAAGGAAAAGTATTTTTCAAATCAGCAGGAGTGAGAAAGAAGCGGGCGCCGTTATAGTTGCTTTGCCAACTGGGGTCGTGACTGGCTTCGACGAGTTCGGAGGTGGTATATTCAGCGAGAGCAGAGAGAGTGCGGTTAATGATTTCTAGGACTTCGCGATATTGTTCGAGGAATTCGGTTTCGGAAGGGTCTTGTTCGAGACTGAATTCTTCGTTGGCATAGGAAAGAAGCGAAGTGGATTTTTGGAGCATGATTTCGGCGTAATCGAGGCTGAGACGTTGAAAGCCTTCGGGGACAGGACCGAGCGGAGCGCGGAGATAGGCGATGTCGGTGGGTTGCATGAGATTCTTGCGGATGAGTTCTTTATGCACGAAATAAATTGTGCGGGCAAAGCGAATCTTGCCGATCGGAGTCGGGCTAACCGAAAGAATGGCGCGTGAGAGTTCGTAGAGAGTCATAAAGATTTATGAGTTGGCATTATTAGAACTATTTGAGTTAGAATGATTGAAATTATCGGGATTTTTAGAACTGTTGAAAGATTTTTTCGGGCGATTTTTATTTTTATGGTTGAGATGAGGACTCTTTTTGGGGACATTTTGATTAGCATCGTTTGCGTTTGATGGCTTTTGTGTTTCGGTGTTCTGAGTTTGAGATTTTGAAGTTCCCTGCTGATTGTTATTCATGATGGCAGCGCGGAGGTCTTTGAGTCCTAGGCGTTCCTTTCCTTCGGCAGCGTTGGGTGAGAGTTTGAGTTTGCGGAAATCGTCTTGGGGTTTGGGGACGAACTGAAAATTAGTACGACCAGAGTTGGAATGGGGCTTTTGTTCGGTTTCTGTTCGGTTTTGGTATTGATAATTCCCCGTTCCGCGGGTAGTATAACTGTTTTGAATCTCGGCATTGACTAGATTGGTAAATTGACTGCTACCGGCGGCGCGACCAGAGTCGGAAAGCTCTTTTTTATATTTTTCGGACTGTTCAATGGTTTCGCGAATTTCGGCTTCAACTTCAGCGCGAGGACGAGCGTAGCGGGCGCGAGAGCGTTCTACGATGGTATCGAAATTATCTTGGGGGGTGGTGGGTAGAGAAAGAGTGGTAGCAGAGAAGGCGGGGGCTTTTTCGCCGTTAATAATCATAGAAATGACGAAATTACGATTGCTCATTTGGAGTAAATCTTGAGCTTCAAACGTAGGCTCGAATTGTTTAGAGAGAATTGGGGCGTCATCAGCGGAGACGCGGAAACTGATTGTGGTGCCGACGTTACCGAAGACGGCGTCGCGGACGGATTCGGTCATTTGGGAGATGTATTGGTTAGCGACGGTGAGATTGAGGCCGTATTTGCGGGCCTCGGAGAGGATGACGGCGAAAGAGTCGGTGGCAAAGTTTTGGAACTCATCGACGTAGAGGTAAAATGGACGGCGGTCGGCGACGTCAGGAATGTCACTGCGAGACATAGCGGCAAGTTGAACCTTGGTGACGAGGAAGGCGCCGAGAATGCCGGCGTTGTCTTCGCCGATAAGTCCCTTAGAGAGATTTACGACGAGAATTTTACCTTCATCCATGATTTTGCGGACGTCGAAACTGGATTTGGGCTGGCCGATGATATTGCGGATGATGGGGTTGGCGGTGAAGGCACCAACTTTGTTGAGAACAGGAGCGATACTTTCGTTGATTTGTTTCTCGTTCCATTGCCCAAATTCGTGCTTCCAGAATTGGAGAACTGTGACATCTTGACAATAATCGAGGGTTTCCTTACGGAAATCTTTGTCGGTGAGGATACGAGAAATGTCGAGCAAAGTAGTTTCGGGGCGATCAAGTAGGGCGAGCAAGGTATATCTTAAAATATGTTCAAGGCGCGGACCCCAAGAGTCGCCAAACATGCGTTTCAGAACGCCGATGACTTCGGAGCAAACATTAGGCTTTCGAGCCGGGTCGCTGAGCTCAAGCGGGTTGAAGGCGACCGGAAAATCGCGGTCAGCAGGGTTAAAATAAACAACGTCGTCAATCCGGCTTTCGGGGACGAAGCGGAGGTTGTTGATGGCGAAGTCGCCGTGTGGGTCAATAATGCAGTAGCCTTGGTTGTAAAAAACGTCGGAAAGAGCGAAAAGTTCAAGCATGCCGGATTTACCGGCGCCGGTTTGACCGATGATATAAACGTGACGAGAACGGTCGCGACGGAACATACCGAATTGATGGTTGATACCGCGGAAATTAGTCAAACCAAAGGCGGAAATGTCTTTATCGTGTTCGGGGTCGCCATTGACAAGTGGGAGTTTAGAAGGTGGTTCGGCAGTCTTAGAGGTAGCCCAAACGATATTAGGGGTTTCGACGCTAGTATGAGGTAAGTGATAAACAGAGGCGAGTTCGGAAATATTTAAGATAAAACCGCGACTATTGAATTGGCGCATTTTATAAGCGTCGAGATCTTCGGGTTTGAAACTACCACCGGTGAGCTTAAAGCCGTTGAGGCTGGTGGTATTATATTGCTTAAAAGTACCGACGAGGGCTTGCATATTGAGTTTGGCATCGGTTTGATCTTGACCAAGATAGGCGAGACGAATCTTGACTTCATAGCCGAGCTTAGTGGCTTTCTTTTCGGCTTCGGTAATGCGATTTTTGTCACGGTCGGAGATAGCAGGAGCGCTGGCTTCGCTGCCATTACCGCCGGCGGGCGGACGGATGAGAGCGCCGAGGGCTTCGATAATCCAAGTCCAATCGGGTCCAGAAGAGTTCAAAAAGAGTTTGCTACCGGATTTGATTTTGCGGATCCATTTGTCGGTTGTCTTTTTGTGCCAGTCGTCAGCGATTGGACGGATGAGAATCTGAATCCAAAGTTCTTCGGTGTTGTCGGGGTTGAGTTTAGCGAGAGTTCCGGTAATACCGGCCAAAGGATCGACTTCGAAGCTTTCGAAGGTCTTGATAGGTAAGGCTTCGTTGTCGGTCAAGGTAAGTTCGGCTTCGTAGGTGACAGGATATTTTTCGCGATCATCGACGTAATCGTCGGGCATTTTGTGGATTTGGACCATGGGATATTGAGCGTAAATTTGACCCTCGACGAAACTTTGGAGAATTTTGGGAACCCAAACGTAGAAACGGATTTGACCACCGGTAGAGACAATTTCGAAACTGAGGTGCTCTTGGACGCCTCCAGAACCCTTAAGCTCGGCCTTATCGCGGAGAATTCCATGGAGACTAGCAAAAAGTTGTTCGGCGGCTAGTTCTTTTTTGTCGTTGGTACGCGGAATTTCTAGCATCAACAAAACTGAATCTACGTTGAGAACTTTGAGGCGATTGAGTTTTTTGTAATTACGCATACCTAAAAAGATTAAAATGGCGATTACAGGAATCCAAACTAAAGGATTGATTATAAAATGAATAATTTGAGCTAGCATATATTTATTATAGCACTAAAGTCAAAACGACTGATGAGCTACGCAAGTGTTTATTCTTCGGGGGCTAAAGTATAACTATCTTTATCGACTTTAGAGAAGAGTTGTTTGTTTTGGAGGTTGAGAAGCACGGTGGTCTCCTTAACTTTGCGGGCACGGAGAACGCGTTTGACAATTTCTTCGCGAGAAAGCGGTTCGCCGGCTTCTTTGAGGATGCTTGTGATAATGTCGGCGACGGTGCCTTTTTTGTAGCCCCAAGAACTGAGAGCGTAAATACCGCGACCGATGAGGACGAAACGAGAATCTTTAATTAATTCGTTATGAATAGCTTGAATAGTGACGTTTTTGCGGCGGAATTCGGATTTGGAAATGGCTTCGGCGATATCGGAGAAGTGCATCGGCTCCTTTTTGGCTTCGAGGACGACGAAAATCTTGTCGCGAATGTTGCGAGGATTGACCATCGGCCATTTTGCGAGACCCCAGAGACCATTCAAAGAGGCGAGTTGTTTAGAAACTGAGGCAAGGGCGCGAATATGATCAGGATGTTCGTAATTGTCAAGAGCTTCATCGAGCTGGTCGATGGTCATAGGCTCTTTGTGCTCTTTGATGACAGCGACGATTTCGTCGATACGGCTATGGATAGTTTTGACATCACCGTATTCAGCGATACCGAGGGCGGCATAATAAAGATCGTTTTCGTCGATTGTAGTCAAGTTGTGAGAAATAGCGCCGAGAAAAGTCAAGCGAGCGCGCTCGGCAGGCGTGGATTTATGACCGTAGATTTGGTCGGCAAGGTCGGTCGTGCGAGCGATGCGGCCAAGTTCCGTGAGATTACGAATAAGAAGTTTTTCGGCGGCAGGCAATTCGCTGATATGACCTTCGCTGGCGCCAATGCGGAGGCGCAAAAGAATAGCTTTTTCAAGCTGACGCACACGTTCGCGTGTAATATTAAGCAATTCGCCAATTTGCTCTAGGGTTTCTTTTTTACCAGATAAGCCAAAGCGGCGTGAAATAATTTCGCGTTCGCGGTCTTGTTCGATAATCCCTAGGCTGCCCTTAATGGCATTTTCGATTATACTGGAATGCTGATCCATCGGTTCCCTCGTTTTCATTTACCATTTATGATTTAATAATTTGTACATTTATTGTATGATAGCATATTTTTTCGATAGCGTCAATACTATTTTTCAACAATTTTGGTTAATTTTGCTAGTTTTATTATAGCATTTTTCAGAAAAAATGAATAAAATTGGGGTACAAAATGTTTATGTTGGCAAATAAAAGCGAAAGATGATGAAAATTGGGGCTGGAATTTGAGAAAAGGCTACTTTTTGGTAGTTTTCTTGGTGGTTTTGGCGGATTTTGTAGTTTTTGCGCTGGATTTGGTCGTTTTAGAGTTTTTGGAGGCTGTTTTAGAGGTTTTTGCTGTTTTAGCGCTGGTTTTTGTGGTTTTGGCCTTGGAGCTGGATTTCGAGGTTTTAGAGGCCTTACGGGTGAATTTGCCACGGGCAGGAGTCTTTTCGTCGAGCATTTTTTGGGCCATTTCGAGGGTGATTTTCTTGGGGTCTTGGTCTTTAGGAATCTTGACGTTGTTGAAGCGGCCGGGGCCCTTGATATAAGGACCGTAGGCGCCAATGATGATCATAATATCACCCCAATCCGCGATAATAGAGGCTTTTTTCTCTTCGTAGAGTTTTTCGGCTTCGGCGAAGGTGATTTTATAGGGGTCGGCGTTTTTAAGCTGGATGTTATACTTGCCGGCTTTGAGATAAGGGCCAAAGGGGCCGCTGGAGGCGATAATTGTGGCGCCGTCTTTCGTAGTGCCGAGCTCGCGAGGTAAGGCGGGGAGGGCGAGTTGCTTCAGGGCAGCCTCTAGGGTGATAGTTTTTTCGGTCATCCCCCGCGGAATAGGCGCGAAGCGGGGCTTTTCGCCGGAGGATTTCTCGTTGTCGCCAAGTTGGATGAAGGGGCCGTTGCGGCCAATTTTGGCGTAGATGGGCTGGCCAGTTTCGGGATGTTTTCCTAGTTCCCTGGCGTTATTGTAGCGGGCGGCTTCGTCGGATTTGATAACTTCTTTTTCGAAGGGTTCGTAGAAATCGCGGAGCATTTTGACGCGTTCGAGTTTAGCTTCGGCGATTTTGTCGAGATCTTCTTCAATATGGGCCGTGAATTTATAATCAACAATATTTTTGAAATTATCAGTCAAAAAGCCGGCCAAAAGCTCGCCAACCGGAGTTGGGAGGAGTTTGCCTTTGGTTGAGCCGGTCTTTTCGGTGACGATTTCGCGTTTGATTTGACCTTTTTCAAGGATAAGTTGGACGACTTCGCGCGGTTCGCCTTCGGAATCGCCTTTGACAACGTAGCCGCGGGATTGGATGGCGGCCATAATGGAAGCATAGGTGGAAGGACGGCCAATACCGAGTTCTTCGAGCTTCTTGACGAGAGAACCCTCAGTGTAGCGGGCAGGAGGTTTTGCGAAGTTTTGGCGGGCGGTGATAGACATGGCAGTGAGAGGATCGTCAGCCTTGAGAGCGGGGAGTTCTTCCTCTTTGACGCGACCAGAGACTTTGAGGAAGCCATCGAAAATGATGACTTCGCCTTTGGCTTCAAAAAGATGCTTAGACTCGGCGGAATTCTTGATTTTGATCGTGGTTTTTTCGGTTTTAGCATCGGCCATTTGGGTGGCGAGAGTGCGATTGCGAATTAGATTATAGAGGCGACGCTCATATTCGGTCTTGCCGGCGACTTCTTGTTCGATATGGGTGGGGCGGATGGCTTCGTGGGCTTCCTGGGCGCCGGCGGATTTAGTTTTAAAATTGCGAATTTGTAAATATTCTTTGCCATAAGTTTTTTCGATGAAGTTTGCGGTCATGGCGATGGCTTGTTTGCTGAGGTTGAGGCTGTCAGTACGGTGGTAGGTGATGAGGCCGGCTTGATAAAGGGCTTGAGCGGCGGACATGGTGGATTTAGTACTCATGCCGAGGCGAGAGTTGGCTTCGATTTGCATGGAAGCGGTGGTGAAAGGTGGAGCGGGCTTCCGGATGCCAGGGCTGGTGGTGAGGTCAGCGACGGAAAAATCGGCGTTCGTGAGTTTTTCAAGATAAGTGTTAGCGGTTTTTTCGGAGCTAAAACTATGGTCGAGAGTGGCAGAAAGGGTAGATTTGGGCTTGGTTTTGGTGTCGAACTTGCCGGTGACTTTAAAAGTGGATTTGCTGGCAAATTTTTCGATTTCTTGCTCGCGCTCGACCACGAGACGGAGAGCAGGGCTCTGGACGCGGCCGGCGGAAATGGCACCGGGGACTTTGCGACGGACGACGCCAGAAAGGTCGAAACCGACGAGCATATCAAGGGTTTGACGGGCTTGCTGGGAATGAACCATGTCCATATCGACGTGGCGAGGGTTCTTAATGGCGGTTTCGAGGGCGGGCTTAGTGATTTCGTGGAAAGTGATGCGATTAGTCGATTTGGGAAGTTTAAGAACTTCCATGAGATGCCAAGAGATGGCTTCACCTTCGCGGTCTTCGTCAGTCGCGAGCCAGATCGTGTTCGCGTTTGCGGCGGCTTTTTTTAGGTCGGAGATGATTTTGGTGTGGCCGGGATCGATTTCGTAGGTTACGTCAAAAGTGGCTTTATCGACTTTGGTGTCTTTGCGAATATGGCCAACTGAGGCGAGGACGTGGAAATCTTTACCGAGATATTTCTCGATAGTATGGGCTTTGGCTGGAGACTCAACGATCACTAAGTTTTTAGGCATATATTATTATCATATCACACTCGTCAAGTAGGTGGGGTGGTTGGCGAAAATTTTGATTTAAGTCAGAGGTCATGGTTTTGAAGCCGAGGATTTGATGGGTTGGATTTGATGATTTTTTGGCGCTCCTTTGATGAGTGAATCTTGTCGCCGGAAATACACGAACCCCGCCGGAAAGGGCGGGGCGGGCTTGAAAAATGTGAGGAGGGGCTTAGTCCTGAATCGGGTCGCCGGGAAAGACGTACTCTCCGGCCTCGTCAGTGAGGCTGTTGGCATAATAATTATGGCGCCATTCGGTAATTCCTTGCTCGGCGTTGCGTAGGAAGATAGAGTTGCCGTCATAAATGATTTCCAAGTCATATCTTTTGCGGTTGGACGTGAGAGTGTAGAGGTAGGTGAGATCGCGTTCTTCATTAGGGCGGTTTTCGAGATAAAAACGAATAGTGACACTGGAACTTCGGCGATCATAGAAGGTATTAATGTTGAAAGTGTGCCCGGAGGCGCAGATTATAGCCCATTGGTCGTAGAAGATTTTTTCAGTGAAGAATTGTTCAGCGTGGAAAATCGGTAAGTAGTGATCGAGTCTAAAATCGTGAATGAAATCTTCAAGAAATTGATTGCTTAGGCCTTGACGGGTTCCGCTAGAAAAAGTAGTCATAATTTTTCTCCTCGTAAAAGTGCTTAACTGGCAGGTACTATTTTATGGTATCATATTTTTTTTAAAAAGTCAATGATGAGTTAGGGCTTAGGTGGATTTTTGATGGTTCTTGGCGAAATGTGATTTTTTGATGAAGCTTGTTTTTTGGAAGAATTGAGCAAAAAAGTGAGCCCCTCGAGGTGAGGGGCTGGTTGATAAGTTGCAAAGGGTGACCGCTTTGGCTAAGCGGACGGGCTATCGAAGAGACCATCGAAGAATCGAACTCCGTCTGCACCATTGCTGTTGGTGATCGTATAGACCTCTTCGTCAAAAATTGACGTAAGGTTTTTCATGATTTCTATCGGGTTGGGTGCTACGAGCGTGAAATCTGACAGGACTACGAATTGTCCATGGCTGCCACGATAAAGAACGTGATTATCAACGCTCCTGGGGTCGTCGAGTTGGATGAGCGTTCCGTGCGCAATGATTGCGTTACAGAGGGCAACGTATTGTAATCTAATTATGAAATTGCAAATCCAAATGGCGGTTTTAAGGTCAAGACCGCTTGCACTAACTTCCCGATAGAGTTGATTAAGATTTTTGAGTGTATCTTCGTACTCCTGTTTGATCGACAAAGTTAATCTTGGGGTGAGGATAATGTCAATAATGCAACTTTCTGCTTTGTCGTTTTTCTTAATGAGCTGCTGCTTGTTTTCCGTAGTGACGGTTGTGCTTTTCTGGATGATGTTCCGGATTTTTTTGACATAAGGGGTGATGTCAATGATCTCCATGTCTTCTACAATTTTTTCCTCAAAAAGTCTCATACTTCTTCCCTTTCTTGTTAAGATACTGTGTGTGCGTGTTATTTTCTGTTGTATCATAGATTGTATATAATGTCAATACTAAAATCGGAGATTTTAGTATTGCTACAGCTTGCGTCACCGAGAAAACAAGTTTTCTCGTATAGACGCTGCGCGTAGTTCAATGGTCATTTTATATTTTGGCGAAAAGATGGTAGGATAACAGAGATAAAATGTGACACGGAGAAATGAAAATGGTCAGATATTGTCCAAAATGTGGAAAAGATGATGTGATTAAGTTTGGGCGGACGGGAGCGGGGCGACAGAGATATAGATGTCGAAGATGCGGCAAAACTTGGACGAATCGGGCGCGATCTCAGAGGCAGGAGGAGGGGATGTGGCGGGAGTATGTTTGGGGTGGGGCGACGCTTGCGAAATTGGCGGAGGAGGGGCGGATGTCGGTGGGGCGAGTACGGAGAATACTTGATAATTATGAGGTGAGACGAGGGAGTCTGAAAAAGGCGCGGCTGGTGATGATGGATACGATTTATTTTGATCGAAAGTGGGGGATTCTGCTGGCGGTGGAGGCGGAGACGGGGAGTTTGGTTGGGTGTCGTGAAGTGCAGCGAGAGCGGGTGCAAGATTATGTAAAAATGGTACAGGAGTTGAAAATGCAAGGATTTGAGGTGGAAGCTTGTGTGGTGGATGGGGTGGTACCGGTGGGTGAGAGGTTGGAGGAGATAGGGGTGAAGGTGCAATATTGTCAGTTCCATCAGATGAGGAGGGCGTTAAGCGTGGTGGGGTGGCAACCGAAGTCGGAGGTGGAGCGGGAGCTGAAAGAGTTGGTTTTACATTTGAAGGATTTGACGGAGGAGGAGTTTGGGCGGAAATTACAAAATTTAAAAGTAAGATATAGGAAACTGTTAGAGGAGAAAGTGCGAAATCCGGCGACTGGGAGATTGAAATATTTGCGGCCGGAACTGAGGAGAGCGGTGCGGGAGTTGGAGCGAAATGGGCGGTTTTTATTTACATATCAGGAATATCCGGAGCTTGCGATTCCGAGGACGAATAATCGGTTGGAGGGGTTGAATGGGATGGTGAAGAGTAAGTTAAATCAGCATCGTGGGGCGAAAAGGGAGTTGAAAGTGAAGATGGTAAAAGAATTATTAAAATACTGATCGCTATAAAAACACTAGTTAGCAGCGAAATAATTATTGTTTAATATGCTTATTCCATACCTGCTGTAGTGAGACTTTTCTAGGTACGCTTGTGACGCCGTAACCTAGATTTGCGAAGCAAATCTAGAAATTTCACTGTTGGTTGGTGTTTTATGACGATTGGCGCAGAGAGTCCAAAAATGCTTATTTTACTATTACTTATTTTTGATGTTTGGTCCTAAAACTTCCTAAGAATCTTTGTCTTGTGGAGGTGAAAGATTTAGCGGAGGGAGAAGCCATTGGCGCGATAGTAGTTACTTGAGGGATAGGCGTAGGTAGAATTGAAGGCGAGGCTGAAGGCGTGCTGAGAGTTAATGGGGTAGGCGACGGAGGACCAGAAGTAGCCATAGACGCCTGCGTACCGGAGTGAGCCGTACGGGAGGCTGATATAGCCACTACGGACGAAATACATTTGAGAGTAATAAGATACCAAAAGTCGCCAAAAAGCCCCAGAGGTCTAGGTAAGGGTGGGCATCACCTAATTTTCTGGGGCTATTTGG
>CAZAJJ010000013.1:0-24508 GCA_964485445.1 uncultured Candidatus Saccharibacteria bacterium
AGTTTTCTCTCTAAAAGAACAGGGACAGAAAACAACTAGATTTTACCGGATAGCCGTTTTTCGATTTAATGTTGATTGTTATAGGTGTAGAAATGATGAAAAAGAAATCGAAAAAAGAAATAAATTTAGGGGTGGGTAGGGGTCGTGAAAATACCCTCTGAGATGTGTGGAGAGGGTATTTTAGGGCGTTTGGTAGGCAAAGACGTGTATGAGGGCGTTTTGAGCAAAAAAGGCCTAAAATGGCCTAAAAAGCATAATTAGAATGAAATTGGAGTTAGGAATTGAAATTAATGATAGATCGGCAGGGAAATGGAAGGAATTGGGGCAATTAGGGTAATTGGGAGAATGGGGCAGAGGTAGAAGAGGAAGTTTGAATAACCTCGCAGTAGCATTACTCAAACTATTTTGAGTATATATCATGGAGTGAATAATGTCAATGGTAATTTTCCACAGAGTGTGAAAAACTGGGAGAGGGCTTGTTCGGGGTTCAGGGATGAACAAGAAAATGGTTTGTTCGGGTAAAAAATGAAAGAGAAAGGCGCAGATGATCGAATCATGGGCGTGTGGTGGGGTGAAAAATAGTGAAAAGCGAGTGGGGTTTGTTCGGGTAAAAATATAAAAATGGTGATTTTTTGTTCGGGGGCGGAGTATGCGGAGTGAAGGGTGAGAAAATGAGGAGGCGGGGCGATGGAGAGTGAAAAAGATAGCAAAAATATGGATTTTATGGCGTGTCAATGAAAGAAAAATAGGGAATTTAATAGAGAAAAGAGGAATTTTAGGACACATTTTTAGCAAAAACATATTGACAAAACTGAAGCAGTATGCTAGAATGGTAGTAACATCCGATGATCGTGATGCCAAAGTAGATTTTTTAGGAATTGAAAGGCATGATGGTTGATAAAAGGGTGGTGTAAAGAGTAAATAATTGGTGGGCAGAAAAAGGAGATTAATATGGCCGGAACGAAGGCAGGCGGTTTGAAGGCTGCGGCTACTAATCGCGCAAAATATGGGAAAGAGTTTTACTCGCAAATTGGCCGTAAAGGTGGTCAAAATGGTCACACCGGCGGATTTGCGGCGAATCCAGCCTTGGCTCGCATTGCGGGCGCGAAGGGCGGACGAATTTCTCGACGTGGTCCAGCGAAAAAAGCTGCTTAAATAAACGAAAAAATCGGCAGAGATGCCGGTTTTTTCTTGGGGATTTTAAGGGTGAAAGTTGAATAATTTATTTATATTGGGGGTTAGCGATGGGGTGGGTTGGGGTTGATGCGTTTATATTGTTTGGGGTGATATTGCTTATGTTTGCGCTGGTTTTTTGAAAGTGGTTTTGGGTTAATATGTTTATGCTTGCGCTAAGGAAAGGTGAGATGCTACAATGGCGATGGGATGGAGGTAGAAGAGCTAAGGGTGCGACTGGAACGCGAATATGGGCAGTTTAGGTGGCGACGAGGGAAAAAGTTTATGTTTCGGGCGCCGCGGACGATCGTGTATGAAGAGTTTTCTGGGGATGGGGTGAATGCGGAGGAGTTGGTACAAAGGAGAGCGGAGTATGATTTGAGGCTATTACATGAGTTGGGGCATGCGCTTTTAGGGCATCGAGATTTTGGGACAGATTTACAGAGGTTGATAATGGAACGGCAGGCTTGGGAAAAGGCGGAGGAACTATGTCAGAAATATGGGGTGAGGTATGATGAAGAGTTTGTGCAGGGGGAGTTGGATAGTTATCGAGATTGGTTGCATGTGCGGGTGAGGTGTCGAAAATGCGGATTGACGAGGTATCAGACGGAGGATGGAAAATATCATTGCCCGAGTTGTGAGATGTATGGTCTAGACAGATAGAGAAGAATTTGCTATAATGAAAGGTAGTTTTGGGTCCGTTCAAGAACGTCGAGCGTGGTGATGTCGGTGTTGCTGAACGGATCTGAAGAAAGGATAATATATATAATATGGCTAAAGCCAAAATAACAATGGATGAATTATTGGGGGATGCTGATGCAGGCGTGAAGCGTGCAGTGGTTGGGGAGACTGTAACTGGTAAGGTTTTGTCGATGCGCAAGCATGAGATTTTGGTGGATTTGGGCGCAAGAGGGGTGGGTGTGGTGCCGCGGCGAGAGGTGTCGTTTGCGCGCAATTTGAACGTGGGGGATGAGGTTTCTGCTTCGGTAATTGAGGCGGAAATGGCGGACGGAAGCGTCTTATTATCGCTGAGGAAAGCTGCTAAGGAAAAGGGTTGGGATGAGATTCAGGAACGCTTGGATAGCGCTGAGGTCGTAGAGATTACTCCGTTTGATGCGAACAGGGGCGGACTTTTGGCGGAGTACGAAGGGATTCGCGGATTCTTGCCAGTTTCGCAACTTTCAGCGGAGCATTATCCGCGGGTAGGTTCAGCAGATAAAGATGAGATTTTGCAGAGGTTGAACTCGCTGGTTGGTCAGCCGATGAAAGTGCGGATTTTGGATGCGAATCGACGTGATAATAAGTTGATTTTCTCTGAGAAAGAGGCTGTGAAAGATGGTCTCGCGGAGAGATTTGCTGAACTGCACGTTGGCGATGTGGTCAAGGGTGTGGTGACTGGGGTGGTCGATTTTGGCGCCTTTGTGAATGTGGATGGCGTGGAGGGGTTGATTCATATTTCTGAGATTTCTTGGGAAAGAGTGAATAATCCGGCGGATTATGTGAAAGTTGGCGACATGGTCGAGGCGAAGATTATCGCGATTGATAAAGAGCGACTGTCTCTGTCGATGAAGCAACTGACCGAGGATCCGTGGCTCTCAGAGGTGGAGGGCCTGAAGCGGGGCGATGAAGTCGAGGGGACGATTACGCGGATTACGCCGTTTGGAGCGTTCGTGCAGATTTCTCCGGCTGTGGAGGCCTTGGTGCATGTTTCTGAGCTTGGAGATGGTAACGATGCCGATCCAGAGAAGGTCTTTACGTTGAACGAGAGGAAGAAGTTCCGGATTCTCGACGTGGATCGGGATGGGCGTAAGATTAGTTTGACGATCGCTTAATTCAAGTTAAAATGGGGCATTTCGGGTTTTCGGGATGCCCTTTTTGATGATCGGTTGGGGTGTTTTAGGATTTAGTGGATGGCGGAGTGTTTTTAGGGGTGAGATTAAGCGAGTGGGGAAGTTGTGGGTGAAGTTTTTTGGGGTTATAGAAGTACGAGACTTAGAAGAGGGGCGAGGATTGGGGTCGGGTTTGAGTCTTACACTAGTTGAGGATTCAGGTTGGACTGGGAGGAGGATTTGGATTTTTGGTTGGATTTGAGTTTGGGGCTATAGGATTTGGATTTGGTTTTGGGTTGAGATTTGGAGCTGGGTTTGGAGGAAGTGGTTTTTGAGGAGTGAGAATCGAGGAGGCTGGTTTCATAGACGACGCGCGAAAATTCTTCGATGATGGTTTCGCGGTTGATTTTTTTGGGATTGGTGATAAGAACGAAGGGGAGGTGGGCACTGCGGAAGAATTTTTGGAGATCTTTGGAGTCGGCTGGGCGATTATCGTCGAGGTGATCTTGGATTTTGATGGCGCAAACGGGGCGAAGGGTGCGCTTGTTGCAGAGAACAAAATCGACGGTACGTTGATCGATGAAGCTGTAGGCGAGATTGCGATCTTGGCGGCCGACTTTGTGGTTGAGGAGGGCGGAGAGGCTGACGCCAGGGATAATGTAGAATTTTTCGCCAAAAATGTCGTTGAGAAGCTGGAAACAATGTTTTTCGGCGCCGATCATGAGTTGTTTTTTGGGGTGAAAGTGGAGGCGGTCGGTGAGGGCCTGACGACGGCGAGTGGCGATGATATTGGTAATGATGGTGACGATCAAAAAGCTAACTAAAGCAAGTCCGGCAATAATAATAAAGAAGTTATCCATTCAAAAATTTAACCTAAGTCAGAGGTATGAGATAAGTGTAGCACAGAGATGGGGGTTTGTCAAATAATCGTGAGAGGTTGCTGTGTTGAGGATTTATGAGGTGAGAAAAAACACACGCTTATGTTTAGAGGTGGAGTGAGATGTGTGATATAATGCCCGGCATGAAAGAAGAATTTGTGAAAGATTTTGATGGTTGGATCGAACTGAAAAAGGATATGGATAAATTTCGTAAGCTGCCGACGATTAGCGAGGGTGAGGTTTGGTGGTGTGAGGTCGGTACGAATGTGGGCGTGGAGATTAGTGGTAAAGGTGGGAGATACTCTCGGACGGTTTTAGTCCTCAAAAAGTTGAGTAAGTTTGGGTTTATGGCCGTTCCGCTCACATCTAAGCCGAGGGAGGGTTCGTGGTATGTAAGTTTTGAGTTTCAAGGGGTAGTGCAGACGGCGGTTGTGGGGCAGGCAAGGGTGATGAGTGCGGCTCGGTTGTATGATCTGATGGGAAGGTTGCCGGAGTCGGATTTGCAGAAGGTAAAAGATGGTTTCCATAAATTATATGAATAGCCGTTAATTTTGGTTGAATAAAAAATATTCCCCTAGTCTTGCGATTAGGGGTATTGCGAGTAACCTCGAATGTAGCTCTATTATATATCTAGAGTTCGTAGAAGTCAAGGATTTGATGGGAATTTGGGCCAGAGGGGCGGGGCTGGACAACGCGATTTTTGGCGAAATCGCAACTTTTGGGGCGGCGATTCGGAAGAAAATGTAAGCATTTTTTCGCTCATCTTCTATTGAGGACGAACCAGCTATCGTTGGTTCTGGTCCAGTCGTGGAATATACAAAGAAATATCTCGACAGAAGTCGAGATATTTCTTTGGCTCCCCGGACTGGACTCGAACCAGTAACCTCGAAGTTAACAGCTTCTTGCTCCACCATTGAGCTACCGGGGAATATGGGTATATTATATATCATGAGGTTGCGAAAGGCAAGGGGGAATTTTGAGGGCGATTAGTGAGGGGGTTTGCGAGTATAACTTTGACGCATGAGGAAAAAGAATCGTCGCTACTTTTACTGA
The DNA here is from genome assembly GCA_964485445.1 of uncultured Candidatus Saccharibacteria bacterium. Lineage (GTDB taxonomy): Bacteria > Patescibacteriota > Saccharimonadia > Saccharimonadales > Saccharimonadaceae > Nanosyncoccus. The sequence goes on from CAZAJJ010000013.1 coordinate 4,934, forward strand.
ATAATGGAGAGATGTGTGTGGCGTTTGTGATGGCGTTACGGGTGATACAGGAGAAGGAGTTGGCGGGGTTCCGAAGTAGCGGGGAGACGTATGATGCGTTGCTGAATTATCGAGGACGGAGAGCGACGCGGGAGGTTTCTGAAGCGTTGTATAGAACGGATTATAGGGCTTTGCCGGAATTTTTGGTGGTGACGAATGAGCTATGCAGAGACTGTGAAAGCTGTGATAGCGAATGTGAAAAAATGTGATCATATTGAGGTGGCGCTGGACGCAAAACGGATGAGTTTGTAGAATTTCGTAAAAATAGGCAGGAAAGTTGTTGCAAGGAAAAATTTTGTGTGTTATATTTGGGGGTACGAGGTATTAGTCGGCTGGAGTGACGGAACACTTGGAGCCGGTAAGTAACCTCCCATTTAAATTTGGCGAAAGTCGATAGACGGAAGTTGATTGACTGTAGTTGGATTTTGATGGGGTAATCGACCTTCTAGGAAGGTCTGGTGGCTTGATGCCAGGAACATTAATAATCGAAGGAGGTTTAAGCGCATGAAAGTGAAGCGCAAGTTGTCAGCGATGCTGTCGCTGTTGGTCGCTTTGGCAATGATTATCGTGCCGTGTTGGACGGGGATGACTGCAAACGCAGCCCCGGCGCAGCCGACAGATGATCAGTTGGCACAGGTAAGAGCCTTTATGCAGGTGCGTCCATTTACGACCTGGAATGAGGCGGAAATTAACACCTATATGCCGATTATGGCGGGGGCGATCCAGGCGTGGATTGTGCCGGAAGGAAGTTCGGAGCCGGTTTTGGTGGGCGAAGATACCACGATTGAACTGGTGAAAGACGCGAAGTATCGTGTGGTGCTGACGCCGGGGGATTTGGTAGCCTTTGTGGGCTGGATTCCGGAGACCGTGGCGTTTGCGAATGCGAACATGATTCGCGATCTGAGCTATGACGTATATACTAATAGCGCAACGTTCGTGGCGAACGAAAATGGCCGCGTAGGCGTAGGTGTGAGCGTGATGAACCCGGTTTGGGGTCGTGTGAATCCGACTGGGAATATGCGCATCGTAGCGAATCAGAAAGTGGTACAGGAGGCTTCTCCGGCATACCAGTTGTGGGTAGCGGCGAGCGCGGCTGAGCGACGTGCTGCAACACGTCATTCTTCACCTGCGGTGAAGAATGAGGCTAACAATAGCGGTAACAGCGGCGGGAACGCTAGTACAAGTACGAGACCGGGTGGCTCGACGACAACGCCGGGTGGAAATACCGGTGGTAACACTGGTGGAAATACGAACCCTGGTGGAACAACAGATCCTGGGATGAATCCGGGCGAGACAACTGATCCTGGCAAAAATCCGGGTGGTGATAACCCGGGCGGAAGCGTTTCGGGCGGCAACACTGGCGATACGACTGTGACTCCGGAGACTTGCCCGGATAAAGCCGGTCATGGTGATATCCTGAAGGGCGATAAGTGCCCGACCTGTGGGTTTGAAGGGACGAAGGAGGAGACTCAGGAGCCGACGCAGCATGTGCATGATTGGTCCGCACAGGACGGGACCTGCGCTGGTGCTGGTACTTGCCCGGGATGCCCCGACAAGGATAACCACGCAAATATTGCGACTGATGCGAAATGCCCGACTTGTGGCGCAGCTGGAACGAAGGCTCCAGTTTCTAATCCGGATGATTGTAGCCTGAAGGACAGTCATGTGACTTTGCATGTAGGTGAAACCTGTACCGAGTGCGGTTATGAAGGAACTACTTTGTATGCTGAAGCCGATTGTCCGGATGCGGCAACTCATGGCGATATCCTGAAGGGTGACACCTGCCCGAAGTGCGGTTTTGTTGGTCAGAAGATAACTGAAGACAATTGCTCTTTGAAAGATGACCATGCGACTTTACATGTAGGTGAGACTTGCACAGAGTGTGGCTATGAAGGGACTGTTTTGTACGCTGAAGGTGATTGTCCGGCTAAAGATGATCATGCAGCTTTGCACGTAGGCGAGATCTGTATCAAATGTGGATACGAAGGCACAGCCTTATATGCTGAGATTGATTGTCCAGACGCTTCTGGTCATGGTGATATTCTGAAGGGTGAGACTTGCCCGAAATGCGGTTTTGCTGGTCAGAAGGTTACGGAGGATAATTGTTCTCTGAAGAGTGGTCATGCGGCTCTGCATGTTGGTGAGACTTGTACTGAGTGTGGTTATACAGGTACCGTTAATCATACTTTTGTCGGTAGTAATTGCTCTTGTGGCGCGACTTGTACAGCGGATACCTGTCCGGATAAGGCAAACCATGAGAATATCGCGACTGATGCAACCTGCCCGACTTGTGGCGGAGCCGGAACGAAGGCTGATGTGCCTTGTACGAATGAGGCTAATCATGCTGCTCTGCATGAAGGTAAGAAGTGTGACGACTGTGACTATGTAGGTAAGGCTCCGCATACGTTTGTTGGTGGTAATTGCTCTTGTGGTGAAACTTGCACAGCGGACACGTGTCCGGATAAGGATAATCACGAGAATATTGCAACTGATGCAACTTGCCCGACTTGTGGCGCAGCCGGAACGAAAACAGCACAGCATGTGCATAGTTGGTCTAACGGAGTTTGCTCTGGTGAGGGTACTTGCCCGGGATGTGATGTAGATCATTCCGAAATCGCAACCGATGCGAAATGTCCGACTTGCGGCGCGGCTGGAACGAAAGCAGCGGATCCGTTAGATGAACAAGGCGTGCAGAATCTGGACGTAAATGCTTTAAATGGCGTAGTTTTAGATGACGTTCAGGTGCAGGATGTGGGAGTTGTGTCGGTTGAGGAAGACAATGGAACGGTTGTTGAGACGACTGGCGAGACTGAGCCTGCAGAAGATAACGGTGAAACTGCAACAGCCGGTGAAGGCGATGATGCTCAGGCGGGGCAGAATCCTGAGACTACCGGCGAAGAGCAGAAGGCTGATGATCAGGATAATGCTGATGTAGCGGATCAGGAGAATGGCGAAGCGGCTAACGCTGGCGATACGGAAGAGGCTGGTGAAGCTCAGGAAACTGCGGCGGATGACGCTGCGGTAAATGAGGCTCCGGCAAATGAGCCTGCACCTGCAGAGCCCGCGCCGGTTGAGGCTGCTCCCGTAGAAGCGGCTCCGGCACCGGTTGTAACTGTACCGGCACCAGTAGAAGCGGCGGCTTAAGTAACTAGGATAATAAACCAAAATTCGAATACCTCGTATGGGGAGCTAGGATGCTCCCCTATTTTTATGGGAAAAGGGAAAAATGTGATAAAATAGTAAGAAGTGTAATAATTAAAATTGCTGAATATTTGGTATGTTTAATATATTGAATAATTTAATGTATTAAAAATAGCAAATAAAAGTTGGGGTGGCGATTTGAACTTGAGAAAGGAGTGTTGTATGAGTGAGAGTGAAGGCGAAAAGGTAATTAAGATTGCGGGGTCGATTACCGTAGATGAACTGGCGCAAGCCTTGGGGCTCGGCGTGACGGCGCTAATTGGAGAACTTTTTAAGAATGGAATTGTTGCGACGATTAATCAGAGGCTGGATTTTGAGACGGCGGAGATTATGATTTCTGAGTTAGGGCTGAAAAATGTGCGACTGGAGCGGAAAAATACGGCAACAAAGACGAATGAAGGATTCCGGAAGGAATTAAGCGAAAAAGCGGTGCCGCGACCGCCAGTAGTGGCGGTGATGGGGCACGTCGATCACGGGAAGACGACGCTACTGGACAATTTATTGAAGAAGAAAACTGTGGCGACGGAGGCGGGAGGGATTACGCAGCATATTTCGGCATATCAGTTGGAATATGATGGGCGGAAGATTACATTCCTAGATACTCCGGGGCATGAGGCGTTCGCGGCGATTCGGCAACATGGGGCGATGCTGACGGATATTGTGGTGATCGTGGTGGCGGCGGACGATGGGGTGAAGCCGCAGACAATTGAGGCGATTAAGTTTGCGCAGGGGGCGAATGCGAAGATTATCGTGGCAATTAACAAGATTGACCGCGAAGGGGCGGATATTGAACGGACGAAGGCGGGGCTGGCGGAATATGGACTTATGCCGGAAGAATGGGGCGGGGATGTGATGATGATTCCAGTGTCGGCGAAGACGGGGGAGGGGCTGGATAAATTAGTGGAAAGTATTCTACTCGTGGCGGACGTGGAGGAACTGAAGGCGGACGTGGAAATTCCGGCGGAGGGACTAGTAATCGAGAGCCATATGGAGACGGGGAAGGGGAGCGTGGTGAATCTTTTGGTGACGGGCGGGGAATTGAAAGTTGGAGAATTCGTAGCGGCGGGAGGGGCGTATGGTAAGATTCGGACAATGTTGGACTTTCGAGGGAAGCCGAAGGGGAAGGCGACGCCATCGACGCCAGTGACGGTGACTGGGTTTAAAGAATTGCCGAATTTTGGGGATCGGTTTGAGGAATATCCGGATGAGAAAAGTGCGCGGAGGGCGGCTTTGATGAATGCGCAGGCGGCGATGAGCGAGGCGGCGAGTGCGAATGTGACGGGCACGGATCTGCTCAGGATGATGAACGTCGAGGATAATTCAAAGATTTTCAACGTGATTGTTAAGGGGGACGTTTTGGGGTCGGTGACGAGTGTGGTGGATTCTTTGAAAATGATTGATACGAAGGGGGAAGTGACGTTAAATATCGTGGCAACTGGAGTGGGGGATGTGACCGAGAATGATGTTTATATGGCGGCGGGGGAGAGTACGGTTGTTTATGGGTTTAATGTGAATGTGCCGACGAATATTGCGAAGTTGGCGGCGCGAGATGGGGTGCAGATTCGGTGTTATAAAGTGATTTATGAACTGCTAGACGATGCGCGGACGAGTATGGAGAAGTTGCTCGGTGAGGAAGTGATCGAGACCGTGATTGGGGAGATGAAAGTGATGGGAGTGTTCCGGGTGACGAAGACTGAGGTGATCGCGGGAGGTGAGATGACGGAAGGGAAGGTGACGCCGGGGGTGATTGCAAGAGTGAAGCGGGGGGATGAAGTGATCGGTGAGGGGGAGGTGGAGAGTGTGCAGAAAGAGAAGATCGATGTGAAGGAACTGATCGAGAATGAAGTGGGAGGACTGGCACTGAAGACGGAGAAGAAGGTGGCGATGGAAGTCGGGGATAAATTGGAGTTCTTGACGAGGGTGACGCAGCAGAGGAAGTTGGGGTAATTGTTTGCTTTAGCCTGAGATGATTGTTGAATTATAAAAAATGCACAGAGTAGTTATTACTCTTATTCTTCGACGCCCGTGATGACGCCCATAAACTAGATTTGCGGAGCAAATCTAGAAAATAGTTCGTTATCTCGGAAGCAAAAATGCAAGCATTTTTGCTTCTCTCAATAACTCCTATTTGTACGGGGTCATCACTCTGCGTGCTCAGCTTGAGCACGCTTTTAGCGTTTCAGAATAGGAGTAATAACTACTGCAGATACTCTTTGTATTTTTTAATATCTTAGGCTAAGGCAGATAATCACCTTGTACTCTTTTACTAGTTTTGGGGTGGTGGAGGGGAACGCCATAGTAGCGATTGAAACTATTTGATGGATAGATGTCGGCGGGGCGGAGGTCGAAATAGGAGGAATGCTCAATGCTGGCGGATTCGGCGGTGCTAGCCCAGGAATAACCATGACGTCCGGCGTTCCAGAGTGATCCGAGTGGAAGATAGATAATGCCACTACGGACGAAATACGTATGAGAGTCATAAAAACAGAGGGAGAGACCGACATAGATTCGTTCCGAGGTGTCGGAGGGGTGAAATTGGGGTTGATAGATGCTGAGGTCGTAAATGATGCTTGCGAGAAGCGGATAAGCGGTTGAGGTTAGATTATAACCGGAGAAGCCGGCGCCGGTGAGGATGCCGTAATAAAGATTAATATAGCCACTACGGACGAAATGTATGGGAGAGGAATAAATTTATTTTATGGGTTTTGCTGAGGGAAAAGCCATAGTAGCGAGTGCTATTGTCGCTGGGGCGGATGGCTTCGTTGCTGTAGTTGAGGCTGGAGGCAAGTGAGTCGATCGCAGGGATGGCAGTGGAAGACCATAAGAAGAGATTGCGGCCAGAATAGCGAAGTGCGCCGTAGGTGAGATAGGTAACGCCACTACGGACGAAATACATGGAAGAGTGATGAAAATGGGGATTGTGGAGGGGGTAGCCGACACGGCGATTGTAGTTGTCGGAGTTATCGGGATAGGCTATGTCGGGATTGATGTAGGTGTTGTAGGCGCTAGTGGAATTGTTGGGGAGGGCGGTGGCGAACCAATAGAGTGCGAGATAGCCTGCGCGTTGGAGTGAGCCTTGACCGAGATTGATATCGCCACTACGGACGAAATACATAGGATGAGATATAAAAACGTGGAGGGGGAAGCCGAAATAGCGATAGTCGTCATAACTAGGGAAGAGTTGGATACTGAGAGCGACGCCGGATGACATAGTTGAGGATTTAGGTTGAGCGGTAGCGCCCCAGAGGTATCCGGTGCCGCCGGGTACTGGAACCTGTCCGCTGCGAAGGTCAATGAAGCCACTACGGACGAAATGTATAGAAAAGTGGCCAAAATAGGCGGGCTGAGAGATAAGCCGTAATAGTGACCTAGGTAGTATGCAGGATATGCATCGGAAGTATCAAATGCCATGAGTAGGGCGTATCGAATGTCGGATGAATATGCGGTGGATGCTCAGAAGATGCCGTGAATACTTGCAAATCTGAGAGTGCCGCTGGGTGGTTCGATATAGCCACTACGGACGAAATACTAAGGAGAGCATTATGTCATATTGTTGAAAAGATGGCTGAGGGAATGTCCGTCAAAACGGACGTCGAAACTCGCGGGGTAAGTGTTATCAGATTCGAAGTTGAGATTAGAGGCGTATCTGCTATTGGTGGGTCGAGCGGTTGAAGACCATAGGTAGCCATCATTGCCTGCGGTCCAGACTGCGCCGGTGGGGAGATAGATAATGCCGCTACGGACGAAATACATAAGAGAGCAATAAGGAGGGTGAAGCCAAGATGGTGATTATCGGTATATGATGGACGGATGCGGAGAGCACCGAAGTAGGCGTCGTGGGCGTTAATTACGCTGGATGGAGTAGCAGTAGATGACCAAATGTGGTCTTCATTGCCTGCACTGCTGAGTGCGCCGAAGGGAAGATAGATATAGCCACTACGGACGAAATACTAAGATGAGTAATAAGCCTGTATTTCTGCAATTTTAGTTATCTAAAGCGCTTTCCATAATCATCTTGATAAGGTGCAATTGATGTTTTCCTTTCCCGATTCCAAAAGGCTCCACCTCTACTTTTACAAATGGCAAGCGATTCATAGCTCAGTTCTAGTCTATGGTAAAAAGGAAGAAAGTACAAGCACGAGTTTGATGTTTTGGGGAAATGGAGGGAGAAACCGTAATGGTGGTGACTATCGTGTGAGATATAGGTAATACTGTCGTCAAAGTTGAAGTTGAAGGCGTATTGGATGCTGGCGGGAAAAGCCGTGGAGGTTTGGAGATAGCCGAGGTGACTAGCGTGTCGAAGAGCGCCGTTAGGGAAAGTGATAAAGCCACTACGGACGAAATGTATAGGAAAGATATGAAATAAGTTTTAAGGAAATGTAAAAATGGGCGGGTAGTATCTAGTTTGGAAAAATGAGGTGAAGGGAGAAGCCGCCGAAGCGGTCGCTGTTGGGGGATGGACGGACGTTGGTGTGATCGAGGTAAGAGTAGAGGGCACTATGAATATTGGTGGGCTGGGCGGTAGAGAACCAGAGTGATCCGGCGTGACCTGCAGCCCAGAGCGAGCCAAAGGTGGGGTGAATATTGCCACTACGGACGAAATACAATGGGGAGCTATGAGAGCGTGCGGAGGGAGAAGCCAAGACGGCGATCATCGCCAGTGGATGGGGAGATGGTCGTGGAACTGAGACTGAAGTCAAAAGTGTAATTTTCGCTATCTGGAAATGCAGAGATGTTCCAGAAATATCCAGCAAGGGCGGCGTTGCGGAGGGATCTGCGAGGGGGATCGATATAGCCACTACGGACGAAATATATAGAAGAGTAATGAAGATATATTGCTTGAGTTTTTAAAAACTCAAGCTTGGCGAAAATGGGGAATGGTGGGATTTTAGAGGATAGTTGGTTATGTTTTTGGGAAAGTTTGGTATAATGAAGAGAAGAAAAGGAGTAGCATGATAAGAATTGATGAAGGTGTTTTGGAAGAAGTAGGGCTGGGGGAGATGGCGGTGACGGAAAAGCAGGCTTTTATTGATTATGCTGAAGAAGAGTTGGAAGTGAGAGTGGGGAGAGTGCTAAGCGAAGGGTTGTCGGACGAGAAGATTAGTGAGTTTGAAGGGTTGGCGGGGACGCCGGAGGCGGTGAAATGGCTGGAGAAAAATATTCCGGATTTTCGGGAACAGACGGAGCGGATTTTTGAGGAGTTTAAGGAAGAATTGAGGGCGCAGCGGGCGGAGATTCTGGGGAAGAATTAACGCAAAATAGGCTTCTAGGTAAGAAGAGTTAGTCGCTGAAAAGTTGGTCGAGGTCGGGAAGGTTGTCAAGGGATTCGGGGGTTGAGCTGGGCTGCTGGTTTTTGTTGGAATTTTTGTTGGGTTGGTGGTGGCCGTAGCCATTATAGAAGGAGATGGCATCCATGGGCTTTTTGCCGGCGGGTTGAAGGCGGTCGATGACGACAAAATTGCGGTCGGCGCACTTGAGCATAAGTGGGGAACTTTTGGTACCGTTGAGTCCGGCGGCTTCGCAGAGGATGTCGGTGACGCGAAGAGTGTGGGCTGCGAGGATGATACAAGTTTGGCCGAAGAATTCGTATTTGGGTTTGGGGTAGGTTTGGTAGGCGATGATTTGGCGGAGAATGGTGCTGGCGGGGAATTTCGAAGGTTCGAGAAGGGAATTGGCTTTAGAGAGTTTTTTGGTATAAGTAGCTTTTGAGTCGTCTTGAGGAGTGGGGGTGGGGAGATGATTCAGATGTTCAAGAAGCCAAGTGGCGCCGGCAGTGGCGAGAGAATGGTAGATAGCGGATTTGTCGAGAGGGAGGTTTTTAAGGGTGGCTTGGTGATAAATGGGGCCAGTGTCGCAAGTGGGGGTGAGTTTCATGATGGAATAGCTAAAGTCGGTATCATCGGCGAGGATGGCGGATTCGATAGGGGAGGGGCCGCGATAGAGGGGGAGTTTAGAGGGGTGGAGATTAATGATGCCACCGGTGGGTTCAAAAAGTTTAAGAATTCGATCAGGCAAGAGGACGCCAAAAGAGGCAAGGATGCCGAAGGCGTCGGGATGTCGCTGCTTTAGGCGGATGACTTCGTCGAGATCGGCGGCGGTTTGGGCGTGAAAAAGGAGGTTGGAGGCAGGCTTTAGGGTGGCGAGGGTGGAAGTGGCGAGGGGGCCATTGCCGAAGAAGATTATTTTGGGGAGGTTTTTAGGGGCGACGGGTTGGTTATTTGGAGTTTGAGAAGCAGCGGATTTTGGATTTTTTGAGGAATGATTCACGTTAGTCTTCCTCCGGGAAGAGGTCATGGTTGTTTTTGATTTCGGTGTCGTAGTCGATAGGGCGGAGATTACCTTGGTCGTCAAGACGGAGGAAAGCGTCGGGCTGATCCTTAATATGGTCGATGAAAAGAATGCCGTTTAGATGGTCGATTTCGTGGAGGAGGGTGCGGGCGAGGAAATCAGTGGCTTTGATGCGGACTTCTTGGCCGTTTTCGAGGAGGGCTTTGATTTTGGTTTTGCGGGGGCGGCAGACGAGACCATAAATCTCGGGGACGGACAAACAGCCTTCGGGCTCAGCGATGATTTTGCCTTCGGTTTTGATGACCTCGGGGTTAATGAGGGCGGTGAAGGAATTCTGGGCTTTGTCGTTGAGGTCGTCGCGAATGATGATGATGCGTTGATTAACGCCCATTTGAGGGGCGGCCATGGCGGCAGAGAGTTCGTGAGGATGAGCCTGTTCCCAGTCGAGAGAAAGTTTGATCATGTTGGCAATAATTTCATGGGTTTCATCAGTGATGTGATGAACCTTGGTGGATTTGGAACGCAGGCGAGGATCGGGCGTGGTGATGATTTTTCTCATAATATATAGTATAGCACATTAAAGTAGAGATGGGGGGTCGAGTTCAATGCGGAACTGGGCGAAAGGGCGGAGGGCGGTTTGGAGGCGGCCGCGGGAAGTGGATTTGATGATGAGTTGCCAGGTGTAGCCGCGGGTGGTGCGTTCGTGGAAGGCGGGGAGGGGAGGTGAGACGGAGATGTCGGGGGCTTTCATAAGGGCTTCGTGGGTGGCGCGGATTTTTTGGAGGGTGGTTTTTTCGGTTTTGTAGGTGATGGAGAGGCGGGCGAGGTAGGTGAAAGGTGGGAGGGCGCCGGAGCGACGAGATTTGAGGAGATGTTTAGCAAAAGCGGAAAAATCGGAAGCGAGAGCGGTTTGAATGGCGGGATGGTCGGGCTGGAAAGTTTGAACAATGACTTCGGCGTGGTCGAGGTGTCCGCGACCGACGCGTCCGACGACCTGATTGAGAAGTTCGTAAGTGCGCTCTTCGGCGGCAAAATCAGGCAAAGCGAGCCCAGAATCGGCTTGGACGATGCCGACGGTGGCGAGGAGGGGAAGATCGAAGCCGCGGGCGAGGGTTTGGGTGCCGATGAGGAGGTTGAACTCGCCGGATTTGACGGATTGATAAAGTTCGGGGAGGGAAGTGGATTTGGTGTTGTCGCCGTCAAAACGGGCGATTTTGGCTTTGGGAAAGAGGACGGTGAGTTCGGATTCGAGGAGTTTAGTGCCGAAGCCTTTATGGATGATGCCGGGGTGATGGCAGGCGGGGCAGCTGGAGGGGACTTTGGTTTCGTAGCCGCAGATGTGGCAACTGAGGACGTAGTGGTCGGCGTGGAGGGTGAGAGGGAGGTAGCAATTGGGGCAGAGGGCTTGCCAACCGCATTCTTCGCAGATGGTGAGCGGGGAAGAGCCGCGGCGATTGTGGAAGATGAGGGTTTGATGACCGAGTTTGAGGTTGTGCTCGATGGCAGTGAGGAGGGCGTCGGAAAAATAACGGTTGCGGACGAAGTTGGTGCGATCTTTGAGGTCGATGATTTTGATGTCGGGGGTGATGGCGGTGGATTTGGCTTTTTCGGTCAGTTCGACGAGGGAAGAATGGGTGGAGGCGAGGTGATAATCGACGATATTGGGGGTGGCAGTGCCGAAGATGGTGGAGATTTTTAAGGTGTTGGCGATAAAACTGGCGAGACGGAGGGCGGAGTAACGGGGAGTGTTTTCTTGATAGTAGGCGGTTTCGTGGGCCTCGTCGATGATGATAAGGCCGAGGTTGTGGAGAGGAGCAAAAAGAGCCGAGCGAGGGCCTATAATAACTAAGGGAATTGATTTTGCTTCCGATTCGGTCGGGGTGGCGCTCTCCTCATCGACTCGCTGCGCTCGCTGAATCGGATCCGCGCCAGCCTGGGAGTCGGGGCTCCATGACCTCACGGAAGTAAAATCAGTTCTTTTAGTCGTTATCGTGGGCTCGGCTTTTTTGGTTGCCGCCAGAGGTTCAACTCCGCTAGTTGTCGTCAGGATTTCGAGCCAGGTGGCGCGGCGTTCGGTGAGGGTTTGATTGGAGTGGATAAGGCGGACGCGGGAGCCGAAGGTGGATTCGAAAATCTGGACGAGTTGGCTGGTGAGGGCGATTTCGGGGACGAGGAGGATGACGGATTGACCGTTTTCAAGGGTATTTTGGGCCATTTTGAGATAGATGTTGGTTTTACCGCTACCAGTAACGCCATGGAGGAGTTTTGTGTGTCCTGGAGCCTGATAGAGAGCTTCTAGGGCACTTTGTTGGGCAAGGTTAAGCTCGATGTGGGGAAAATCGGGAGAATTGGTGATTTTTAGGGATTTGGAGGTGATTCTAGAGGCTTGGGAGGAATTTTGCGGTCGGAGCAAGGTTTGGGGGGCGGAGGCGGAATTTGGGGTTTTAGGGGCTTCTAGGGAGGTTTTAGCGCTGGATTTTAAGGATTTGGGGGTATTTTTAGGGTCAGAATTGGCGATTTTGGAGGTTTTTGGGGTTTTTGAATCGGTTTTAGGGCTAGAATTGGTGGATTTGGGGGATTTGAAGGCGGTTTTGGCTAAAAGTCCGGCGGGGAGCATGAGATCCATGGTTTGGGGGAGGGGGGAGAGGTAATAATCGGAGAGCCAGAGGGCGGATTTGATGAGATGGGAGGGAATGGGGGTAGGATGGAGGAGGCGGAGGATGGGCTTAGTTGGGAAATCAACAGAGGCGACGCGTTGTTTGACGACGCCGAGAATAGTGCGGCGACCGACAGGGATGAGGACGAGGTGGCCGGGGAGGAGAGGCTGGTCGGAGGAATAGGTGAGAACGCCGCCGCCAGCGCGAAAAACTTCAGTGGGTATTACCTCGAAAAACATAATGCTATTATAGCATAATATTAGAACATGGGAATTGGGGGATTTTATCTCTGTTGATTTGGAAAATGGAGAGAAAAGTGATGTGAAAATGGAAAATATATGGAGAAAAGTGAAAAATGTATTGACATTTCTTCCGATTAACGCCTTGGCTTTGGCTCGGAGACTTGACTTTTGCAGGTAAGTGTGATACAATGGAGATATGAGTCTGAGGGAGAATCGGTAAAGATTCTGAGCTTGGGCTGGAACATGAAAAGTCACATTGTATGAGGAGGAAATAGCATGAGCGAAGCAATGGAAATGAATCAGGTAGCGCCGGAGAAATCTTTGTTGGACTGCTTTGTGGAGGCGATTAATACGCTTCTGCGGACGAGCGATAAACACATGACTGAAGTGGGGGAATATCGAATCGATATTCCACAGCAGAAGTTATTTGGAATTGTCGAGAGAAGGACAAAGATCTCTTTTGATGCGTGGAGTTACAGAGAGAAGTTGGTGCCGGAGTTGAAAAGGCTGTACGAGAGTGTCGGCTGGGAGGTAGGAGCTTGGACTGATAAATCCTCTGTTTGTATTTGTAGTGAGGGGACGGAGCTGCAGTTCTATGGCAAGATGCCGGAAAGTAAGATACAGCCTGTGAAAATGGAAGCTTGAAGTAGGAAAAATGTGACGAAAGGAGGGGATTTGAGAGGCTTGGACTTGGTCCGGGCCTTTTTGCTGGGGTGGATTTGACATGAATGGCTAGGTATGCTAGAGTACGAGGGTAAGCGAGTGGGGCTGGGCTTAGGTAGTTTAGAAAAATTGGACGAGATTTATGCCTGGGCTGGCTCGGAGACTGAGTTTGATGATGGAGGTAGAGATGAGCAAAGAGAGGGACGAACGAAGAGAAAAAGTGATGAGGGCGCTGCGGACGGTTGATCTAACTGGGGTGAATTTTGATTCGGCGGATTTTCCGGTGAAAAACACGGCGACTATATTTTTTACTAATGGTTCGAAGATACGGTGTGGAGTGGAGATTTATGAACAACCAGGGATTGAAGAGGCGATTAGGGCGATAGCTTTGGCCTTTTTGCCGTCGTATCACTATGAGTATCAGCGTTATGACCCGGCGGAGATTGACAAGGAATGGAAATTGAAGGTGGAGATTTATGCGAACGGGAAGTTTTATACGAGTGAGGCGCACGGGAGGCGGAAGTTTTATGACCTCGGTTCGCCGGCGATAGTTTTTCGGTATGAAAATCAGGGGTGCGATAGTTATGAGCGATATGAGATAAAAAAATGTCATGAGTCTTGGCGGGGTGAAGATGTAGGTAATAGGTTGTTTGAACGAGCGTTGGAGGATAGCGGTGTCTCTGATATGGAGGAACTTCTGAAACTGATTTATGAGGTGATAGTCGAGCAACTGGAAGCGAAGGAGAGGGAACTGAGGAGAGAGGAGTTGAAAAAGAAGGTACTGGAAGAATTTAGTATCGAAGAGTTGATGGAGCTCGTGGAGTTGGCGAATCAATTGGAATATGAAAGGCAAGAACGGGCGAGACGGAGGACTTAGGCGCTACTTGAGAGGAATCTCGGAGAAGAGTGATTGGGATTTTATACCCCTGGCTGGAGTTGGCTGGGGGTGATTTTTTTGGATTTTCTTTGAGATAAAAGGTAGTTTGGGGATTTTTAGAGGGCTAGTGTCGGGGTTTGAAAGGCTGCTTTGGGATTTTTGAGAAATGTCTTGTAAAAGTGGAAAAATAGTAGGAAAAGCGTAAAAGGTATTGACTTTTTTGGGGAAGTGTGATACAATGGAAAGAGAAGTATCGGAAAGATGTTTCAAGAAGGAGGAGCACTTTATGGAGAAAATGGAAAACTTGATGGTAGATATGCTTTCGGCTCTGCAGACGACTGGAAATCGGTTGGATTGTTTGAACCGGATTTTGGTCGGCGAGGGCAAGGATCTGCTGGAAACTACAAGTTTTGACCGGATGATTCAGGCCTTGAGAGAAAACGCTGAGGAAATGCATGCTCGGAATGTGCTGATGGGGCGGTATATCGAGGCGATGGAAAAACATACCTTGGCTTTGAGGCATAATACCGAAACAATGGAGAGACATACTTATGCTTTGAATTGCCATAATGAGGCTATAAGGAATCATAGTACAGCTCTTTATAGCTGGTGAGAGTTTTCAGTTTTCTAAAGAGATGGCCTGGCGGCTAGGATAGCGCCGGGCTTTTTCATGTTGAGGGGGAGTTGTTTGGAGGGAGTGGGCTGGGTTGTAAAAATTACAACGAGGTGTATAATGGGGTGAGGAGAAGTGAGGTAAGATGTTAGATATTTTTATTACGTCGCGGGTGAGGCGGAAAATTGTGGTAGTGTTTGCGAAATATCCGGATTTTAAGACGCATGTGCGAGCGCTGTCGAAATTGATTAAGGAAGATCCGGGGAATATTCAGAGGGAGTTGCAAAGGCTGGAGCGGGGTGGGTTTTTGATCGTGACGCAGAAGGGGAATACGAAAATTTATCAGATGAATAAGCAATTTCCGCTGTTGAAAGAGTTGCAGAGTATGGTGATTAAGTCGCAACAGATGTCGAAGTCGAAGAAAGCAGATAAGTCGATTGGGTAGCAGGGTTTTTGAGGAATTATTGAGGGTGCGGGGGTTTGGGGCGGATTTTTTGAGCCCAAAATATGAGGATTGTTTGGATCCGGAGCTGTTGCCGGACATGAAAGCGGCAGTGGAGCGAATTCGGCAGGCGGTGGGGCGAGGGGAGAAGGTGCTGATTTATGGGGATTATGATGTGGATGGGGTGACGGCGAGTACGGTGATGCACGATGCGTTGAAGCTAGCCGGGGTGAGGGAAATTGAGATAATGTTGCCGAACCGGTTTTTGGATGGATATGGGATGAGCAGGCGATGCGTCGAGCGGGCGGAGGAGATGGGGGCGACGTTGGTGGTGACGGTGGATTGCGGGAGTCGGAACCAGGAGGTGATTGGGGAACTGAGAGAGCGAAATATAGATACAATAGTAACAGATCATCATGAGTGCGGGTGGAAATTGTCGGCTTCGGAGAATGCTTGTAAGAAGCCGGAGGCGGTGGCGATTGTAAATCCGAAGCGGCAGGATGTAAAATGTCCGCAGGAGCTGCGGGAACTGGCGGGAGTGGGGGTGGCGTTTAAGGTGGCGCAGGCGCTGGTAAAGTGCGGAATGATTGCGGAGGGGCAGGAGAAGTGGTTGCTGGATTTAGTGCTGATTGGGACGATTTGCGATAGTATGGTGCTGACTGGGGAGAATCGGCGGCTATGTTATTTTGGGGTGAAGGTATTGGAGAAGACGCGGCGAGTGGGGTTGAAAGAACTGATGAAACTCGCTGGAGTGAAGAAGTTTAGTACGGAGGCGATTGGATTTCAGATTGGGCCGAGAATGAATGCGGCGGGGCGGATGGAAGATGCACAGAAGGCGCTGGATTTGATGTTGACGACGAGCTGGCTAGAGGCGGCGCGGTTGGCGGCGGAACTCGAGGAACTGAATAAGGCGCGGAAGGAGCAACAGAATCAGGCGCTGGCGGAGATTCGGGAGCGCGGGGTGGGGGAGGAGCGGGTTTTGGTGGAATGTGGAGAGTGGCATGAGGGGGTGCTCGGGATTATTGCGGGGAGGTTAGTGGAAGAATATAGGCGTCCGGCCTTTACATTGGCTTTGTCGGATGGTGTTCTTAAGGGGTCGGGGCGGAGTTTTGGGGAATTTAACTTGGCGGAGGCGCTGGCGGTGTGTGGGCGGGAGATTGTTGGGGGTGGAGGACACGCGGCGGCGTGTGGAGTGAAGGTTTTGCCGGAGAAATATGAGGATTTTAAGCGGGCGGTGAATGCATATTATGATAGTTTGCGTTTGGAAAATCAAGAGCGGTTTTTGGGGGTGCAGGAGGATTTGGAGATAGAAGAGGTGGAGGATTTGTCGCTGGAATTGATGGAGGAGCTGAGAAAATTGGAGCCGTTTGGAGAGGGGAATGCGGAGCCGGTGTTTCTGCTGAAGGGGATGAGAGTGGTGGAAGTGGCGCGACTGGGGAAGGAGCAGGAACACCTCAGGCTGGTGGTGTGGGATAAGCAGGGGAAGAGTATGAAATTGATGCAGTTTTTTGCGGAAAAGGAGAATTTAAAACTCGAAGGCGGGGAGATCGTGAATATTTGGATTAGGCTGGAGGAGAATGAGTTTCGGGGGATTCGGAGCGTGGAGGGGAGGATTTTGAGGATTGGGTAGAGCGTTTTTGTATATATTTTTTAAATAGCGTCTTTGAAACGCAAATCTTCGGTTGGGCGGAGTTTTTGACGGAGATGTTGGGATGGCTGAGATGTCATGTTGAATAGCAGGAAAGAGAAAAATGGCCGAAGAGCGAGGTGCGGCTTTTGCTTCCGGACGAGACGAATGATGCGATGGGAATCAGGATTGCCAGAATTTTGCCGGAACGTCAAGTAGTGCGGGGATATCATTATAATGCTGAAGAACTAAGCACTTGAGGGATGACCTGGGTCGGATGGCGGTGAGAGAAGTGAGCTTGACGTAGTTCAGTCGGTTGGTTTTAGTAAGAAATCCCTCGCGAGATGGCGGGGGATTTTTTTGGTAGCGTTCGGTTGTTGTCGAACGGCGCGCTTCCGGTGGAAGCGCGCCACAAAGCCGATGAAGGTAGTGCAGGCATAATAAATAAATTAGTGTCGGAAAGTTCCGACACTAATTTATTTGAGTCCTAGACGCATGCGTTCAGCCTTTTCGGCGCGACGAGCCTCGCGAATGATAGCCTTATTGCGGCGCTCACGCTTAGAAATGGGTTTAGAAAAACGCATTTGCGACTTTTTGATCGGCATGATTCCACTCTGGAGGACTTTACGATTGAAGCGACGAATAAGGTTTTCGTTTGCTTCGTTCTGATCTTTTCTTGTAACTTTGATAGCCATATTGTTGTCATTATAGCAAATTATTTTGGACTTGGCAACCCCTTTTTAGGGGTTCGGGAATTGAGGATGAGGGTTGGTGAATTGGAGGTGATATGGTATAATTAAAGAAGATGAAAAATGTGATTATACTAATGGGGTTGGCGGGCTCAGGAAAGAGTACGCAGGGGCAAAGGCTAGCAAAGGAATTGGGCGGGACGTGGCTATCGGCGGGACAGGTGCTAAGAGATACGCATGATCCGCGGGTGAATGGAATTCAGGAGCGAGGGGAGTTGGTGCCGGATAGTTTGACGATTCCATTGATGGCGGAAGCGATTCGAAAAGCGGGGGATGGGGAGAAGTGGGTGATTTTGGATGGTTATCCGCGGACAAAAAAGCAGGCGAAATGGATAGCGAAGAATTTGGCGGAGAAGATTGATCTCGTGTTGAGGATTCAGGTGCCGCGAGAAGAATTGATTCAAAGGATGAAAATCCGGGGAAGAGAGGATGATCTCGACATGAAGGCGATTGAGAAGCGATTTAAGATTGTGGGGTCGAATATGGAGCGGGTATGTCGGATTTTGGCGAAAAAGGGGGTGGAGTTTGTGGATGTTGATGGGGTGGGGACGATGGACGAGGTGGAAGAGAGAATTCAGGAAGCGATTAATATAGTGCAGAAAGGAACATACGCAGATGAGAGCGAAGCATGAGGCAAAGATAGACGAGGGGCGAGACGCGGCGGAACTAGAGCGAAAAATTACGGCGATGCGCAAAGGGGGAAAGATTTTGGCGGGGGTGATGCATGATTTACAGGAATATGTTAAGCCGGGGATGACGGGAAAAGAAGTGGATGCTTGGGTGCGGGCGGAGATCGAGGCGCGGGGTGCGAAGGTGGCATATGATTATTTGGAGGAGAAATTTCCGGGGGCGATTTGTATTTCGGTGAATGATGCTTTGGTACATGGGGCGCCGAATGATGAGCCGTTTGAAGTGGGGGATAAGGTGAGTTTTGACCTCGATGTTCTGTATGATGGATATTATACGGATATGGCATTTACGATGTTGGTGAGCGGGGAAGGGGCGCCAGCGGTGAAGCGGATGATTCAGACGACAGAGCGAGCGATGTGGGCGGGGATTGATGAAGTGCGAGCAGGGGCGAGGATCGGGGATATTGGGCATGCGGTGGAGAAAGTGCTGTGCCGGGGGAATTTGGGGGTGATTGAGAATTATGTCGGGCACGGGATCGGGAAGACGATGCATGAGAATCCGATGGTGCCGAATTATGGGGTGCGGGGGCACGGATATGTTTTGAAAGCGGGGGATACGATTTGTATCGAGCCGATGGCGTGTCTCGGGAGGCCGGCGAATTATGTGGATCCGGAGGATGGATGGACGGTGAGGATGAAGGATGGGAGTATTGGGTGTCATGTGGAGAGGACCGTACTGGTTACCGAGGATGGATGTGAGGTACTAACTTAGGGTGAGTTCTCGTGGCGCATTGCTGCGTCAAGCCGTCCAGTACGCAGGAGACGTACGTTTTAGTACGTCTCCTTTGCGTGCTTCCGGCTTTTCTTGCACTGCATCCACGATAAGCTCACCCTTTAGGCTTTCTTGTATTTCATCTCAGAAAGCCTCGCCCTTGTTTTTGTACTGCATCCACAAGAATCTCGCTCTGGATTTTGGATTGTTTTGGTTTGTCTCTGGGAGCGCGGGGGCATTTGACCTAGACATTGACGCTAAAGCGTGGTAAGATGAGGTTATTGGTGTTGTGAAATTACTTTCGTCGTTTGGCGAAAGTAATTTCGGCTTTAAGACGCAAACGTCCTAGGCTGAGACTAACGACCATAGCTCCCTTTCTTATATTTTGTTAAAAATTATCTAGGTGTTCCGTTGCTCCTATTTTCGATGTTAATAAAGAGGAAAAGAAAAGTAAATACCTGGAATTGACGGTTTTGGTGATGTGTGGTGTAATGGAGGATGAAGGCGGGAATGAGCCTTAGTTTTTGGTTGGTTGCCTGGACTGGCCGGAGTTAAAAAAGGAGGTATTACGATGAGGATGAGAAAAGATGAAGGAGCTGGGAGGCGGAAGAGTTTGAGAGAACGGAAGAATTGGCTAATAGGGCTGATAATGAGGTATGAGGCGGTATGAGGGGCTGGCTGAGGCTGGCTCTTTTTCATGGAAATTTTAGAGAGCGCACAGGGGCTCACTTAACGAATCCAGAAAGAATTAACTAATAAGGTTCAACAAAAAAGGA
>CAZAJJ010000014.1:0-22295 GCA_964485445.1 uncultured Candidatus Saccharibacteria bacterium
CCGGCATAGCCGGCAAATACAAAACCACCGGATCGAGTATCCGGTGGTCGGTTATCTTTATCGGAGCCACCTTGGATTCCCATAGAGATAATAAACGGCTACGGATAACTAGGGTTGTATTACGCGCCAAATAAAAATCCCGCCACTTCAGGAAAAATATTATATAAGTGTTTTACAAAACTATTATAAGAAACACTAGGACACCTTCAGCAATTGCAATATACAATAACAAATGATCTAGAGGTATTCTATTGTTCTCCATGATTAGATTATATCATAGAAAAAGACGGTTACAGGAGACCGTATAGTGGAACCCATTAAAATAATGTATAATATATCAAAGATGAGTATAGTTCCCATTATCATGGCGCAACGACGAAGGTCTAATGCAGAAAACCTAAAGCATCCCTGGTGGGCATTCTGGATATGTGCCTGGGTGCTCATACCTTTCTGGCTCTGCTGGTGGATGATAAAAATCGCCTTCCTCACTATATATTGGATCTTCGCCTTCATTCCTCATCTTATTATTAAATCTAAAAATAAACCCCGGCAATAGCCTATTTTAGACTTCCGGCCTGTTTTTATCTACCTTGACTTTCTCTCTCATTTCGCTTATGCTTAAAACAATAAAAACTTAAAAGGAGTTATTAAAAATGGCAACAAAATCATCAATCGATCGCATTCCTAGCGAATACACCCCCATTTCCATGTGGGGTTATTTTGGTTATCAAATTCTTTTCTCCATTCCGATTATCGGTTGGATTTGCATTATCGTTTTCGCCCTTACTGCTAGCAATCAAAACTTGAAGAACTTTGCCCGCTCTCAATTTTGCATCTTTATTTTGTGGTTTATTCTCCTGATGATCAGTGCTTTTTCGGGCCTATTTACGATGCTACTTGAAAACCTTGCTCGCTAAAATCTTCTAGTGTATAATATACCTATTAACCTAGGAGAAAATATGGTCATAGCAATCATCATTATCCTCGCCGTCATTATGCTTATCATTTTGGCGATTTGGGGAACGTACAATAGCCTTGTTAAACTCAACGAGCGCGTGAATGAGGCTTGGTCTGATATTACGGTCCAACTCAAATATCGTGCCGACCTTATCCCGAACCTCGTCGAGACAGTCAAAGGTTATGCTAAGCACGAAAAATCCGCTTTCGAAGATGTAACTAAAGCTCGCACTGCTGTCATGGGCGCAAAAAATGTCCAAGAAACCGCCGCTGCCGAGCGTTCTCTTGAAGGTGCGCTCTCTAAAATTTTTGCCATCGCCGAGGCCTATCCTGAACTCAAAGCCAATACTAATTTCCAGCAACTCCAACTTCAACTCCAAGACGTCGAAGATAAAATCCAAGCCGCCCGCCGTTATTATAACGCCGGCGCCAAAGAATTAAATACTAAAATTAAACTTTTCCCCTCTAATATCATTAATAATCTCGTTGGTCATTTTAAGCCTCGCGAATATTATGAAGTTGCCGAAGAGGAAAAAGCAACCATTGAAAAAGCCCCCAAAGTCGAATTTAATTAATCCCTATCAAAACGTTCCGCTCTATGTACAAGCAAATAGCCGCTAATAAACGTAACACCGTCTTCATTATGATCGGTTTTGTCGCGTTTATTGCGGCTATCGGAGCGGTTTTTGCTTATTTTTTGCATGATTGGTGGATTACTTTTTGGGTTTTCACGGTTGCTCTGACTTATGCCATTATTCAATATTTCTGCGCCAGCAGTTTTGCGGTTGCTATGACTGGTGCTCACGAAATCAAAAAACGCGATAATCCTCGACTTTGGAATATCGTCGAAAACCTTTCGATTACTGCTGGTCTTCCTATGCCTAAAGTTTATATTATCAACGATCCCGCGCCCAACGCTTTTGCTACCGGTCGCGATCCTAAACATGCCGTTGTCGCCGCTACTACTGGTCTCCTCAGTATTATGGACAATAAAGAACTAACCGCCGTGATGGCACACGAACTTTCTCATGTTAAGAATTATGATATTCGTGTCTCTATGATTACTTTTGGTCTTGTTTGCGTTATTGGCTTTATTTCTGACCTCGGTCTGCGTATGATGTGGTCCGCCAGCGATTACGATAGCGACGATAATAGTCCGATTGGCATGATCGTCGTTCTATTGACTTCGCTTTTTGCGCCTATCGCCGCCTCGCTCGCTCAAATGGCTGTTTCTCGCGAACGCGAATATCTTGCTGATGCTAGCGCTGCCCACCTTACACGTTATCCTGAAGGCATGATCGCTGCTTTGAAAAAACTTGACACTCACGCGCGTCCAATGCGTCGTCAAAACCCTGCCACTGAAGCGCTTTTTATTAACAATCCTCTGCGTAAAGGTTTCTTAAATAATCTTTTTAGCACCCATCCTCCGATTGAGAAACGTATTGAAAGACTCGAGCATGGCAAAAACAGTTTCTAAAACCACTCAACAAGCCATCTCGAGGAATTCCTCGATTTCTTCAAAAAGATCCCAGCGTGCTAAAATCCCTAAAAACCGCTTACTCCGCAAGTTCAAAATTAAATATGCTGCTTTTCGGAGCGAACACCCTCGCCCACATCGTTCCTTCCATCGGTCTTATCGCGAAGATTGTCTGCGCCCGACCGAGACGCCTGGACTTCTTAGCCACGCCATGCTCACCTTCCAAACTATCTTTCATAATTTTCGCACTTTCGGTCTGTTTATTATCTTAATGGTTATTCTTTATATTGTTTCCGCTGGCCTCATGGGTGAAGAATTTTATCTCCAATTCCAGGATGCTGTCGATGCTTCCAGTCTCGAAGTAGCCGGCACTGAAATTGGTAATTTCGCGAAAGCCGGACTTCTGCTCGTTTCCACAATCATGACCGGCGGCCTAGATTCCGGTATGGGTGAATCACAAACTATTTTCGTCGTCCTCCTGTTTTTGATTATGTGGCTAGTGACGATTTTTCTCTTGCGCCATTTTCTAGCTGGCGAACATCCGCGCCTTCGTGACGGTCTCTATAATGCCTTGACTCCGCTACTTTCCACGCTGGTTGTTTTTGCCGTTATTTTTGTTCAAGCTATTCCTCTCATGCTCGTTATTATCACTTATTCTGCCGCCAGTCTCACTGGTTTTCTTGCGACTCCCTTTTACGCTTTAGTTTATTTCATTTTTGCTGCCTTGATGTTACTGATTACAGGCTATCTCTGGTCTAGTTCTCTTATGGCTCTTGTTGCTGTTACTACCCCAGGTCTTTATCCACTCACAGCGCTTTTTGCTACTGCCGATCTTATGCAAGGTCGCCGCACACGTTTAGTTATTCGTTTGTTGTATCTGCTTTTTGTTATCGCAATTATTTATCTCATTGTTATGTTGCCAATTATTCTACTTGACCTTTGGCTTAAAAGCGCCTTTACTTGGCTCGCCGGCGTCCCGATCGTGCCGTTTTGCTTGCTAGTGACTACTTGTTTTGTATTTATTTATCTTGCCACTTATCTATATTTATATTATCGTTGGCTAATCGACCAAAAATAACTAACTACAAAAACGGAGGTACTGCATGAATCAATCTGAGGCTAACGCGCGCATTCTCAAACTACGCGAACTGATTAACGATTATCGCTATCATTATCACGTTCTTGACGAATCCATTATGTCTGAAGCCGCCGCTGATTCCTTGAAACATGAACTTTCCGAACTTGAAAAAGCTTTTCCTGAACTGATTACGCCTGACTCTCCGACTCAACGCGTCGCTGGACGTCCGCTCGATAAATTCGAAAAAGTTACTCACGCTGAGCGTATGATTTCTTTGGCTGATGTTTTTTCTCGTGAGGAAGTTTTAGAATGGGTTAATGCTAACCAAAAACTCATCGCTGAGAAAAATTTCACACCTTCCGTTTCGTCCGCTGGTTATTTTACTGATATAAAAATGGATGGTCTCGCTTGCGCTTTACATTATCAAGATGGTCTTTTTGTTCAGGCCGTGACGCGTGGCGATGGTTTAGTTGGCGAAGATGTCACCGCGAATGTGCGTACCATTGAAAATGTTCCGCTTTCGATTTCCGAACCGGGTCACGTCGAAGTTCGCGGTGAAATTGTGATCTTCAAAAAAGATTTCGAAGCCCTCAATGCTCGCCAGCAGAAATCCGGCGACAAACCTTTTGCTAATCCGCGCAACCTCGCCGCTGGCAGCATTCGGCAACTTGATCCGCGCGTTGCGGCTCGTCGCCATCTCAAATTTATGGCTTACGACCTCGTCACGCCTAATCTTCCGACTCATTCCGAAGCTTATGAAAAACTCCGCGTCCTTGGTTTTCGTATTAGCGGTGAAGATCACGTTTTTCCGACTATTCAGGAAGTTTTTTCAGAAATCGAGCGTCTCGAGCAAACTCGTGGCGATTTGCCGTTCAATACTGATGGCATGGTGATCAAGATTAACGACCGTGCCATTTACCAAAAACTCGGCATCGTCGGCAAAACTCCTCGCGGTGCCGTTGCTTTCAAGTTTCCCGCCGAAGAAGCCACTAGCGTTGTCAAAGATATTGTCATTAGCATCGGTCGCACCGGCGCTACGACTCCGGTCGCCATTTTTGATCCCGTTCAACTCGCCGGCAGCCGCGTTCGTCACGCCAGTCTTCATAACGCCGACGAAATCGCCCGCCTTGACGTTCGCATTGGCGACACAGTGATTATTTATAAAGCTGGCGATATTATTCCTCAAGTAAAATCTGTTTTACTTAGTCTTCGTCCCGAGGATAGTGTGCCTTTTGATTTTGCTGCCGCTCTTAAGAAACAATATCCCGAACTTGAATTTGAGCGCCCCGAGGGCGAAGTAGTTTATCGCGTGAAAGGTGAAAATTCTGATCTCATTCTTAAGCGTGCTCTCGAATATTATGCGTCGAAGCCCGCGCTCAATATTGATGGCCTTGGTGAAAAAAATGTCCAAGCCCTCGTCGATAGCCATCTCGTGAAAAGTATCGCCGATCTTTATCGCCTCAAGGTCTCCACTCTGACCCAGCTCGAGCGTTTCGGACGCCTTTCCACCGAAAAACTGGTTCGTGCTATCGAAAATTCCAAAACCGCTCCGCTAGCGAAATTTATTACCGCCTTGGGCATTCGTCACGTTGGCGTCCAGACTGCCAATACTCTGGCTCAGCATTTCGAAAGTCTCGATCATCTCCAAGAAGCGACCGAAGATGATCTCCTCAAACTTCCTGACATTGGCCAGATCGTCGCCGAATCCATTGTTGCCTGGTTTGCTGACGAGGACAATTTGCGTCTCTTGGCTGAGCTTAAAGAACTCGGCGTCCGCCCTACTTACCAAGATCAAAGTCGCCTCCCTCTCACCGGCCGCAGTTATATCATCACTGGCACGCTCACTGGCCTTGATCGCGAGGCCGCCGAGGATCAACTCCGTAGTCTCGGCGCCACGGTCACTAGTAGCGTCACTAAGACTACTACTGCCCTCATTGCCGGCGCTAAACCCGGCAAAGGCAAAACTGACAAGGCGACCAAACTTGGCATTCCGATTCTTTCCGAGGCTGATTTTCTGAAACTGACCGAAGATTTGCATTCACCGGCCAGCTAGACTAGTCATATATATAATATTATAGTATAATTAAACCATGTTCATTGATACTGCCAAGGTCAAACTGCAAGCCGGCAAAGGCGGCGACGGCGCCGTTTCTTTTCGCCATGAAATCTACATCCCTAAAGGTGGCCCAGATGGCGGCGATGGTGGCAAAGGCGGCTCAATTATCTTTCGCGCCGACAAAGATACGAATACTTTACTTGATTTTCGCTATAATCCCGAACTCAAAGCCGAAGATGGCAAAAACGGCTCTGGCCAGCGCAGCGCCGGCCGCAGCGGCCGCGACCTCATCGTTGAAGTCCCTATTGGCACTATCGTTTATCGTGACGGCGAAATGCTCGCTGATCTTACCCGTGATCAGGAGGAAGCTGTCATCGCCAAAGGCGGCGACGGTGGTTTCGGTAATGCTCATTTTAAGTCTTCCGTGCGTCAAACTCCCACGATCGCCGAAGTCGGCGAACCCGGCGAAGCTTTCGAAGCCGCCTTGGAGCTTAAGCTCATCGCTGACGTCGGTCTCGTCGGCCTGCCTAACGCCGGCAAATCCACTTTTCTAAGTGTCGTCAGTAACGCCCGTCCCGAAATCGCCGATTATCCTTTCACGACCTTGACTCCTCAGCTTGGCGTCGCTACTATTGATGGTCAAGATCTCCTGATTGCCGATATCCCCGGTCTGATCGCTGGCGCTTCCGAAGGCAAAGGTCTAGGCCATGATTTTCTTCGTCATGTCGATCGCACCGCAGTTTTGCTTCATCTCGTTGATGTTTATAATAACGACGCTGGCGCCGCCTACCAAACCATCCGTCATGAACTCGAGCGCTACGCCGAACTCGCCAGTCGTCCCGAAATCGTTGCCCTCACGAAGTGTGAAGGCGTGGATCAAGAAATTATCAACATGCAAGAATCCGCGATTCTCTCGGTTAATCCCGACGCTCGCGTTTTCGCCATTTCCTCAGCCGCCCAGCAGGGAATCACCGAATTGCTTCGTGCCCTTGTCAAGGAAAAAAATGCTGCCCGAGCGGCTTTAGGCAAGCGTTCATCTTCTCCTGAATTATCTGAGGCTAGTGTCGAGCCAAGTTCTAATGCATTTGAAACCGAGCCGTCAGCCCTAGAAGCAGATAATCTCCCCGTTATCACTCTCAGTGCTGACCAACTCAGCCGTGCCTGGCAGGTTCAAAAACAAGACGACAAATTCATAGTTTCCGGCCCCAAAATCGAAAAATTTGCTCGCCGCACCGACTTGAATAACTATGCTTCCGTTAATCGCCTCCGCGATATTCTGAAAAAAATGGGCATCCGCGCCGAACTCACCTCTCAAGGAGCTCAACCCGACTCGGTTATTTCCATCGCTGGCAAAGAGTTTCCGCTCGTCGAAGATTACTAATATTTCTATTCCGGGATAACGGTTCAGCTCGCCAATCCTCAACCCAATAAACTTCGGCTTGCAAAAATTCAGCCCACTAGACTCCAGTCTGCCAAGCTTCAACCTCTCCAAAATGCGAAGCCCAGCCTCTCTACAGCCCAACCATACCCAAAAACCACTAAAACCCCCAAAATCCTCAAATTGTCAAGAAAATCGCTAAAAAGTCTTGACTTTATTTCTCACTATGCTATAATGCAAGCAGAAAGAGTATCTTGCGAGATTACTTTTGGTAACAGCAGCGGATCTAATTTCTTTTTCGTACCTTCCTTTGTTTTTCACCTCGTAAGATACCTTCTGATTTCCTCTTTTTGGAGTAGGGGTAGGGGTCTCCTACAAGAGTGAGCAGATAATTAAACCCCAGGGACATTCTCCGTTTCGATTTTTGTTTTTGATAAGGTTTTAAAGTTGCGAAGTCTCATTCATGGTTATGTCATTTATCACCTCCCTTTCGAAATCTGCTCACTCCCCTTCGGGGGCGCTCAAGAACCTCGGGTTCATTACATACAGCTCTGGCCAAAGTGCCGGGGCTTCTCTTTTTCTTAAGATTCCCAAAATCTTTCCAAAATTCCTAAAATTCCCAAAAATCTTCCAAAAAACTCTTGACACCTGGATTTTCTTGGCTTATGATAAACATAAGCTGGTACGCTTCACAGGGGTTCCACTGCCAAGTTTGGTGGAGTGTGGAGACTTTAACAAAAACAAAAACAGCGGATTAAAACAAACCAATGTGCCCCAGGGTGGGCGCGCATCAGTGCGGGTAACCGGCTCGAAAGAGCCGGTTTTCTCTGACTACAAAGACCCAACTCCCCCCCCTCAAGCCAAAACTCAAGAGCCTTCTTAACCCTCTAGTCTCAACCCCTAAACCCTAAACCCTAAACCCTAAACCCGGAGTCTAACCCTTGATCGCTTCAGCTCGCCCTCCTGACTCTGCCCCTATACACCCTCCAAAAATCGTGCTAAAATCAACCTAATGGCCAAAATCAAATTCACTATCATCACCCTTTTTCCCGAGGCTCTACAGCCCTATCTTTCCAGTTCCATGCTTTACAAAGCTCAAGATCGTGATATTATTTCCGTTGATTATGTGAATCTGCGTGATTTTGGTCTCGGCCCGCACCGCTCGGTCGATGACACGCCTTATGGCGGCGGTGACGGCATGCTGCTCCGCCCCGAGCCAGTTTTTGCGGCCATTGAAAATATTAAAGCAGTAGATCCGTCCGCCAAAGTTATCCTCCCCACCCCGGTCGGTCGCGTCTGGGATCAAACCCTTGCCCGTGCTTTTGCCGACCTTGACCATGAATTGCTCCCGGATTTCCTAACCCAAAATTCTCAAAATCTCCAAAATCCTCAAGCCAGCGAACCGGCCGGGGAATCACAGATCCCTCCAATTTCCCTAAAAACCGCATTTTCTCAGGCTCCCGAAGACCAAAGAAAGTCCCAACCCCTCAAAACCGCCTCTGAGACGCCTCTAGACGCCGATTTAGCCTATGCTAATTCTGACCCGCAGTATGACCAGGATAAGACTATAGATGTCCTAAAACATCCCCAGAATAGCCTTAAACGCCATTTTATTATTCTCTGCCCCCATTACGAGGGTTATGACGAGCGTATCATGGCTCTTATAAATTACCCGATTTCACTTGGGAATTACGTCCTTACGGGCGGCGAATTGCCCGCCCTGGTCATCATTGACTCGATTACGCGTCTCCTCCCCGGTGTCCTCGGTGGCGCCACTTCCGCCTTAATTGAGAGTTTTTCCGATGGCGACAACCTCGAATATCCCCAATACACTAAGCCTGCTGACTTTCGTGGTCTCAAAGTTCCCGAGGTCCTCCTCTCCGGCAATCACGGCGCCATCGCTCAGTGGCGCGCCGACCATTCCTGCCCCGCAACCTTTCAAAAATTAGATAACACGAAATTGCCCGAAGACTTAAGTATCAATCCTAATCAAGGAGGAAATAATGCAAGTCATTAAACTCGAGCATTCTGGTCTTGCTTTCAGCAAAAACCATCAAACCTTACTTTTTGACCCAGTTGAAATCACTGAAAAACTTCCTACTTTCTCAAACGTTGTTGGTATAGTTATCACTCACTTGCATGGCGACCACTTTCAGCCTAAAATTCTTCAATTAATCCTTGCTAAAAATCCCCAGGCAGCGCTCATTCTTGCCAGTGAGTCTCCTGATTCCCAGAAGCCAAAATCGCTCATCCCGGAGAGACGCTCAGAGTTGGCGACTTTAATCTCGAGTTTTTTGGTAGCAATGATCACGCTGCGATTATTCCGGGTCAAATTCCTTGTGCCAACCTCGGAGTTATAATTGACCAGTTAGCAACTAATCCAGGTGACTCGTTCGATCTTCCGCCCATTCATCCTCGGCTACTTTTTGTTGCGCTTTCTGCGCCCTGGTGCAAACTCATCGAATCTATCGATTATATTAAAGCGGTTCATCCCGATCAAGTTATTCCGGTTCATGACGCAGTGCTTTCTGATTTTGGCCGTCAAGTTAATAATAATTGGTTGCGATCCGAGTGTGACGCAATAAATGTTCAATATCATCCGCTCCTTCCCGGCGAGTCTCTTGCCTTCTAGTCGTTCTCACCTATTTCCAAGCGTGCTATAATATATCTATATGCCCAAATTTCAACTCGTCTCCAAGTATCAGCCGACTGGCGACCAGCCTTTCGCGATCAAGCAATTGACCGACGGGCTAAATGCTGGTGTCCATGAGCAAACTCTGCTCGGCGTCACTGGCTCGGGCAAGACTTTTACGATGGCTAATATTATTCAGAATGTCCAAAAGCCCACTCTGATTCTCGCCCACAACAAAACCCTCGCCGCCCAACTCTATTCCGAGTTCCGCGAATTCTTTCCTGAGAACGAAGTGCATTATTTCGTCTCTTATTTCGATTATTATCAGCCGGAGGCTTATATCGCCAGTACTGATACTTACATCGAAAAAGATTCCGCCATTAACGACGAAATCGACCGTCTGCGCCATGCCGCTACGGTTGCCCTTCTGACTCGCCCCGATACCATCGTCGTCGCCTCAGTTTCCTGTATTTATGGCATTGGTTCGCCCGATCATTACACCGAAATGTCGCTGCCGCTGATTAAAATTGACGGCCAGTGGCGAGTCTCCGGCACCAGCGAGTGGTGGGATCATGCGTTGGCTAATGCATCAGAAAATGGCGACGTAGTGGGCGAGATGACTAACGTTTCATCCGAGAGACTAAAGCGAGCGAAAGCTGAGCGAGCAGAAGGAGACACCCGTGAAGACGGGCTGGCGACTGGGTCTCGAGGAGGGAACGTTGGTCATCTCGCCCAACCACTCGTCAATGTCAGCACGCAGTTCGCAAATACATTGTCTCAACAAAACTTCATCATCTATCTCGTCGCCATGCAGTATCATCGCAACGACCTCGCCTTCGAACGTGGCAATTTCCGTGTTATGGGCGACACTATTGATCTCTTTCCCGCCAGCGGCGAGTGGGCTTTTCGCTTCGAATTCGGCTTTGATGCCTTGGAGAGCGTCAAAATCATCGACCCCTTGACCGCCGAAACTCGCGAAAAGCCCGATCGTATCCACATCTTCCCGAATACCCATTACGCTACCCCGAAAGACCAACTCGAGCGCGCTCTCGTCGGTATCCAAGCCGAATTTGACGAACGTCTCAAATATTTCGAAAAGCACGATAAATTCCTCGAGGCTCAGCGTCTTTCTCAACGCACAAAATATGATCTCGAAATGCTTAAAGAAACTGGCTTCGTCAAGGGTATCGAGAATTATTCTCGCCATCTCGATGGTCGTAAAGCCGGCCAGCCGCCCGCTACTCTGCTTGATTTCTTTCCTAAAGACTTTCTGCTCCTGGTTGATGAAAGTCACATGACCCTGCCTCAGGTCCGCGGTATGTATAACGGCGACCACGCCCGCAAACTCGCTCTCGTTGAATATGGTTTTCGTCTGCCCAGTGCTCTAGATAATCGCCCTCTGACTTTTCCCGAGTTTCAAAAACATATCAGCCAGGCTATTTATGTTTCCGCCACTCCCGGAGCTTATGAGCTTGAGAATTCTCCGAAACCCGCTGAGCAGGTTATCCGTCCTACTGGCTTGCTTGATCCTGAAATTGAAGTTCGCGGCAGCGAAGGTCAAATTGACGATCTCATGTCCGAAATCGAAAAACGCATTTCGAAAAACCAGCGCACTCTCGTGACGACTTTGACCAAGCGCATGGCTGAAGATTTAACCGACTATCTCAAAGAGCGTGAAATTAAAGTCGCTTATATCCATTCCGATGTCGATACTCTCGAGCGTGGCGACATTTTGCGCGATTTGCGCGCCGGGGTTTATGATGTTTTGGTTGGTATCAACCTTTTGCGTGAAGGTCTCGATCTACCCGAAGTCTCGCTCGTCGCGATTCTTGACGCCGACAAAGAAGGTTTTCTGCGCTCCGAGTCTGCCTTGATTCAGACTATCGGTCGTGCTGCCCGGCACGTTCATGGCAAGGTCATTATGTACGCTGACCATATTACCGAAAGTATGGAAAAAGCCATTTCCGAGACTAATCGCCGCCGCGAAATCCAGCAAGAATATAATATTGAACATCATATCACTCCTCATTCCGTCAAAAAAGACATCTCTGCCGGTCTGCGCGCCATCATTCCCGAAAAAGAGCAAGTTTCCAAACTCGACCTGAAGCGCATTCCACCCGAAGAATTGCCCAGCCTCGTCAAAGAACTACGTTCCCAGATGCAGCTCGCCGCCGCTAACCTTGATTTCGAAAAAGCCGCTCTCATTCGTGACCAAATTTCCGAGATCGAAGGCGAAAAAGTCGAGCCTAAAAAGAAACCTAAAAAATAATTATTTCAGAAAGGAGCCCGCCTATGTCTATCGAAACCTATCAATTCCATTACTCTTCCGATCAAGGCTGGGAAGGCGATTTCGAAAAAGCCGGAATCGAGCGACCGCCTCGTCCCGAAGAAATCGGCAAAAGTTCCGGCAAAGTTTCGCTGACTCTCGCCATCACCGCCCTTCTTGTTATCATTATCAGCGTGCTCTATAGCCTCAATATCATTCCACATCGCCAATATTCCGACGCCGATTTTAATATCGAAACTTACCATAGTCAAAACGACCAAGATCATGACGGTATCGATGATCAAGCTGATATTTTGACTAGCACTCGGGAATATCTCGCCAGGAAGCCTCGCTACGAAAGTAAATATTACGCCACTGGTTATCCCGACGATAACCATGGTGTCTGCACCGATGTAGTTGCTTTTGCTCTGCAAGGCGCTGGGTATGATCTAATGGCCTTAGTTAATGACGATATCAAGGAGCGTCCCGAGGCTTACGATATCGAAACTCCCGACCCTAATATCGATTTTCGTCGCGTTAAAAATCTCCAGACTTATTTTCAGCGCCACGCCATTAACTTGACTACTGATCAAGATCTTATTTCTGAATGGCAAGCCGGCGACATTGTCGTTTTCGAGGATCATATCGGCATCGTTTCCGACCACCGCAATAAGCATGGCGTGCCTTTCTTGCTCCATCATTACAGCCCCGCTCAAGTCACTTACGAAGAAGACGCTCTTGGCCGCTACAAAATCATTGGTCATTACCGCCTGAGTTAAAGAAAGGAAAAATATGCGTGAAATTCACAAGAAAATCAGCCCCCAATATTTCGAAGCCATCGCCAGCGGACAGAAGACATTCGAGTACCGCGTGAATGATTTCGACTGCGAGCCTGGCGATATTCTCGTCCTTGAAGAGTGGATCTATGAAGCTGGCGACCAAGACAAAACTCGTCGCCATCCCACCGGCCGCGAATTGCGCAAAAAAGTCGGCTACGTCGGCTACACTAAAGATTTTGGTTGGCTCGAGCGCCCCGACATCAAGGCCGATCTCGAAAAATACGGCGCCCAGATTATTTCTTTGCTTGATGAGTAGCTTAAGAGGAACGCTCAAGCTTTTTGTAAAAGCGTAGCCAGTCTTTGAGCGTTTTTTAAGGAGGTGAAAAATAGTTGCAAAAACATTTAGGGTGGCATTGATTTCGTTATGTGTATATAGTAAAATAAACACTTATGGATAATAAAAAATCTACTCAAAACTATCGAGGTCTGACTGCTGAGGAAATCGTCAAATCGCGTGAGACTCATGGTGCTAATGAACTCACTGAGTCGTCTAAGCCAAGCATTTTACGTAAAATCCTCCATGTTTTTTCTGAACCAATGTTTCTATTACTATTTACTACGGCTAGCATTTATTTCCTACTCGGAGAATTCACAGACGGCTTAATCATGCTGGTCTTTGTTCTGTTCGTCAGCGGCATTGAATTTTTTCAAGAACATAAAACCGATAAAGCCCTTGATGCCTTGAATACTCTTTCAGCTCTGAATGTTGAAGTCATTCGAGATGGCCAAAAAACTATTATCGACAGTCGGGATGTGGTTGTGGGTGATATTGTTTTACTAAATGAGGGGGATAAGATTCCTGCCGACGGTAAAATTCTGGAGTCTCAAGGTTTCGGAGTTAATGAGTCTGCTTTGACTGGAGAGTCGGCTGTCGTTCATAAAAGTCCTAAGAGCAATTCATCTGAACATTTTCGACTAGACACGTGTTATGCGGGCTGTGACGTTACTAACGGCTCGGCAGTTATCCGCATCACGGCCGTTGGACAAAATACTGAGTATGGTAAAATT
This sequence comes from uncultured Candidatus Saccharibacteria bacterium, assembly GCA_964485445.1. GTDB lineage: Bacteria > Patescibacteriota > Saccharimonadia > Saccharimonadales > Saccharimonadaceae > Nanosyncoccus. The sequence continues at coordinate 13,692 of CAZAJJ010000014.1, forward strand.
GGTAGCGCTCTCGACTCAATTACGAAGACTAAGACGCCCCTTGAGAAGCAGATCAGAAAACTAGTCGTTATTTGCACGATTATTAGCCTATCGTTTTGTCTGATTGTAATTATCGTGAACTTTATTTATAATCGCGATTTACCTCTCGGTGATCGTTTTATTCAATCGATTCTATCCGGCATCACTATGGCGATGGCAACTATCCCAGAAGAGATCCCAGTCGTTTTGACTGTATTCCTTGCCATGGGTGCCTGGCAGCTTGCTAAACAAAACGCCCTGGCTCGGAATATGAAAGCCGTAGAGACGCTTGGAGCCGTCACGGTACTCTGCACAGACAAGACCGGTACCCTGACTGAAAACAAAATGACCGTCAAAGCCGTCTCTACCCATGATCAAGATTTTAACTTAGTCTCTGGTTTAGCTTGCCAGAAGAACCCCTATGATCCAATGGAGATTGCCATCCAAGATTATATTTACCAACACGGGCAAAATGAAGATATATACAATCACCGGCTCATACACGAATATATTTTTAATGATGTTGCCAAAATGATGGGGCAAGTTTGGTCTTTATCGAACAAACAAGTCCTCTGTGTTAAGGGCGCTTACGAAAGCGTCCTGGCACTTTGTAAGCTCGGTGAGGAAGAACGTAAGATAATTATCAGCCAAGTGAATGAATACGCCAACCAAGGCTACCGTGTCCTTGCCGTAGCCAAAAATGCTGATCTACAACATATTTCGTCTCGTCTCGAGGATAATCAGCTCACCTTTGTCGGCTTAATCGCTTTGGTTGATCCTCCGCGCGTTGGCGTGGAACAGTCAATCGACACTTGTCATAGCGCAGGTGTTCGCGTCATTATGATCACTGGAGACAATGGCGAAACTGCAATGGGAATTGCTCATCAGATCGGACTGAATCACGACAATGTTGTTATTACGGGTGCTGAGCTGGAGAAGATGAGTGATGAGGAGCTAAAAGATCGTGTTAAGGATACTAATATCTTCGCCCGTGTCTATCCTGAACATAAAATGCGCATCGTCACGGCTCTTCAAGCTAATCAAGAAGTCGTAGCTATGACTGGTGATGGCGTAAATGATGCGCCTGCACTCAAGAAAGCCTCAATTGGCATCGCTATGGGTCTGCGCGGCACTAATGTTGCTAAGGAGGCTGCGGATCTTATTCTGATGGATGACAATTTCAATACAATCATAAAAGCCATCAAAAATGGCCGAACTATTTACAGTAATATTAAAAAAGCTATCTCATACGTTCTTGTAATTCATATTCCAATTATTCTAGCCTCGCTCTTCGTGCCACTCTTTGGCTTACCGCTCTTGCTATTGCCGGTGCATATCGTGCTCTTGGAGCTTGTTATTGATCCTACATCATCAATTATTTTCCAACGCCTCAAACCAGATCAAGATATTATGGAGCGACCGCCGCGTCAAATCGATGAGCCGCTGCTAAATAGAGGGCTTGTCCTCAAGTGTCTCATGCAGGGTGTAGTCATCTTCGTGGCGATGTTTGCCAGCTATCTTTATCTTATTAAGACGGACGCGCCTCAGACTCTAGCTTCAACCTTTGCTTTTGCCGTACTTGTCTTTTCGAACGTTTTCGTAGTCTATGTTTTGCAATCAAACGACTATGCCCTTAAAAATTTTGTTTTAGATTTTCAAGATAAAATTATCCTCCTAATCAATACGATTGTAATTGCAGTTTTACTACTCCTGATTTATGTCCCATTCTTCAGTCGCCTTATCGGCATGACTTCACTTAGCTTCATGGAACTTAGTTTAACACTTATCCTGGCTCTAGCTGCGACATTTATCTTTGATTTACTTAAGAAACGTCCGCGCCGTTAGTCTTGCTATCGCGAGACCGTCAGCTCTATGGCGCTATTAGAGCTAATGCATAGCCCTCAGCAAAAACCTCGGCCAGTCGGTTATTGACTTTTTCATCTAAGCGTGATACAACAAAAAATGAGAGAATTAACATGGGCGAAGTTGTCTAGATCTTTTTAAAAAGGAGGAACTATCAATGGCAGATTACATTGGTACTATTGAACGGCCTGTAGTACTCAGTGACTTGATTGACCACCTGAAGAATTTACCCAAGCAGACATCAGTCGCCGTCGTTCTACTGGGCGAAAACAAAGAAACCCGGGACGAAATCATGGATATGTTGATGGATCAACTTACTTCCTATGTTATCCAGTTACCAGTCAATGAAGTTGAAGCCGAGAATGATGAGCGTTTCAGTTTCATCATCAATCGCGCTTTACCTTCCACCATCTTTTCCGGCAAATCATTAATCGTGGTTAATTGCGGTGCCCTCCGCCATACCATGGCTCGCAAGCGTATTGCGCTTCGCCTCCGGCAACTTGGTGCAGATCAATTATTCTGTATCTGGGTGTGTCCGCATTTGCCCCCTAACCGGGCGGGCTCTGCTAATCTCGGATATGGCGTCAATCGTCCCCGTGGCGCTGCTCCGACCTCGATCCGTCCCACCTCTGATGGCTACGATGCCTATATTGAGGTGAAACGCAGCGTTTCGTAACCCCCCTAATCAACGTGCATAATTTTATATGCCGTACTCCCCAAATTAAGACTCCTCTCCCAGGAGTCTTTTTTAATCAAAAGCTGTCTTATCGATAAAAACTGGCAAATTTAAACTTCTCTAAGAGTTTTTATTTCCAAAGCCACCCAGTCTAAAATCCAGCAAAAATATGACTTAAATCTTGCCAAAACCAGCCATATTTGCTATAATATATAGTGAAGACAAGGGCGGGATGTAGCAACTTAAATTTTCCCCGCCTCAGAGGAGGTAAATATGAATAAACCCGCAACTCTTAAACCCGCAGAAATGACTACCGTAACCCTCAAACCTGAAGATATAGCCGTTAAACCTCGCTCGCTTGCGAGTATCCTGGAGAGCCACCAAACCCACAAAGTCGGCCTTATTACTGGCTTCCTGGGCTTTCCTCGCAGGTCCAATTATCACGAAGTCAGTCAGGCTATCGCTCAGGAGACGAAGCGTAAAAGTTCCGCCAACCTCATCGTGCAGAGTGTAGATTACGGCCTGTTCAAAGATTTGCTTGAGCAGGGTTATGACTCCAACGTCACCGAAATGCTGGCTGGTTATATCGACCAACTCGAGCGCAGTGGCTGTGAGAGTGTTGCGCTGCTTTCCAGCGCCCTACATCCGTTTCTTCCCAATTCGGTTTGTTATCGTCAGCACTCCCGGTTTCTCCACATCGGCGATTCAATTGGTCGCGCCGTCGCCCATACCGGCCTGCGTCGAGTAGGGTATATCGGTCCGCAGACTACCATGCATGGCCCCTCGATGATACCAAAAATTAATCAGTATGCCGAAACCGTTTGTATGCCGGATATAGATTATTTTGAAGAGATCGACAAAATTATTCGCCGAGCTACGCTCGAAAATTGCAGCAATACTTCCGATCGCCAGTTCATTGTGGATATTATCGTTGAACTCATTCAGCGACACAATCTTGATGGTGTCATCCTGGGTTGCTCAACCCTTTCGCGTACTATTATCGACGCACATGTGCAGCAGCAGATTATTCGCACATTCTGCAACATGAACCGGCATATCCAATTCTTCGATGCCCATGCTTTGCAGATCGCCGATATCGCGCATTTCTGCGCTCACGGTTACCCGAAGTACGCTAACCCGGTAGCCGCTGACCCGCAGATCGTCCGCTGACTTGTCCTCTCTGGCAACCAAAAGGCCTCCGTTTTTTGCGGGGGCTTTTGCCGTCTTTCTGTTTCTCTCGCTTTCTCGCTGATTTTTCTTGAAATTCCTCTTTACAACTTCGAAAAATTTAGATATTATATATACGTAGAGTTGGAGCTGGTTTGATATTAGCGCTCTGACATAAATAATAATTAAAAGGAGAAAGAATGGCAAATTTTGACCGTTCCAAGCCACACATCAACGTCGGTACGATGGGCCACGTTGATCACGGTAAAACTACCCTCACTGCTGCGATTACGAACGTCCTCGCAAAGAAACTCCCATCAGACGTCAATAAAGCTGTTGCTTACGACCAGATCGACAACGCTCCTGAAGAGAAAGCTCGTGGTATCACTATTGCCACTTCTCACCAAGAGTATGAATCTGATAATCGCCACTATGCCCACGTTGATATGCCGGGCCACGCCGACTACATTAAAAACATGATTACCGGTGCTGCTCAAGTCGATGGCGCCATTCTCGTAGTTGCTGCGAACGATGGTCCCTTGCCACAGACTCGTGAGCACGTTCTGCTCGCCCACCAGGTGAATGTTCCGAAGATTATTGTCTTCTTGAACAAAATGGACCTCGCCGATCCTGACCTCGTCGAGCTCGTCGAGATGGATGTCCGCGAACTTTTGAATAAATATGGCTACGATGGCGACAATACCCCGATTATCAAGGGTTCCGCCACTAAGGCTCTCGAAGGCGACGCTGATAACGAGCAAGCCATCATGGATCTCGTCAAGGCTATGGATGAGTGGTTTGACATTCCTGAGCACGATTTCGATAAGCCATTCTTGATGCCAATCGAGGACGTCTTCTCGATTAAGGGCCGCGGCACTGTTGCTACTGGTCGTATCGAGCAGGGAATCGTCAAATTGAACGATGAAGTCGAAATTGTCGGTTTGAAAGATACCCAAAAATCCGTCGTGACCGGTATCGAAGCCTTCCATAAGACTCTCGACGAAGGTCGCGCTGGTGACAACGCTGGTCTTTTGCTTCGTGGTATTGAGCGTGATCAAATCGAGCGCGGTCAAGTCATCGCTGCTCCTGGTAGCATCACTCCGCACACCGAATTTGAGGCTCAAGTTTATATCTTGAAGAAAGAGGAAGGCGGCCGCCACACACCATTCTCCAAGGGTTACAAGCCGCAGTTCTACTTCCGCACCACTGACGTGACCGGTGAAGTCGAACTTCCAGCCGACAAAGAAATCGTTATGCCTGGTGACACTGTGACCTTCAAGGTGAAGTTGCTTGCTCCAATCGCCATGAACAACAACGACCGCTTCGCTATCCGCGAAGGCGGCAAGACCGTTGGTTCTGGCGTCGTGACCAGCATCATCAAATAAGGAGGAGTCGAGTGAGAAGAAAGAAAAATATTTTTCTTTCTTCTCCGAGGCGACGAACTTATTTCTGCTAGCCCCGCTAGCAGAAATAGCGAGGAGGTGAGCGAAGAGAAAGAGCTATGCTCTTTCTCTTCCGAACCGACGATGCTATTTCTGACCATGAAACGATCGGAAATAAGTTGAATCTCCAACTAGCAAAAAGGCGCCCACAGCGGCGTCTTTTTGCCGCCAGAAAATAAACCCGGGGCTCCTGAATAGTTTATCGACCCTTAAAAATCCTCCCCGAAGGGAGGAAGGTGAGCCCGACTGACTCCTGATAGCCATGTCGGCCCCTTATAGACGCGCCAGAACATTTTTGCAGAAACTGGCCATTTTCATAAAAGGGCTAGCACTGTTCTCGATAACTTCAGTAAGATGTTGTCGCCCAGACTCAAGCAGTTCAGAGTTACCCCCTCTGTGTGGCTGCTATTGCATAGACGAAAAACTGAAATTCGAGATCGAAATCTCCGTTTTCTCGCATCGTCTCCGCGAACTACAGAAAAAACGCGGTAATCGCAATCTCGTTCAGCGGCGGGTCTTCGATTTTGAGATCTTCACACGCGCGACGCGTTGCGCGCTGGACATCGTCATCATCGAAGCCAAAGGTTTCGCAAAGCTTGGAGAAAGCGGTTTCTGGATTTTTTTTGAGCGTCAGGCTGAGCAAAATGCTTATTAACTATATGCTCAGTCATAGCAAACCTTGCATTAAATGCCTCCTCTCCTCCTTCGTCTATGACTGGATGCATCCAGACTACTGAACCATAGACAAAGTCCATAGATTTTAATGTTTTCTCACTTATACCCGTGCGCAGTCTATTTCTGGTTAGCATATTTTCCCTCCCTATGGTTATGGTGTAAAATACTTGTAGCAACCTACTATCCTCCCATTATAGCACACATACTCAAAAAAGTCAATACTTTTTACGTTAAATTTCCCAAAATTGCAAAAATCCCTCAAAAAACGCAAAACTTTCTCCAAAATCCCCCCCCAGAATCATCGCAAAACCCTGCCGACTTTCCAGAAACCTAAGCCGAAAATTCCTCGATCCCTTGAAGATCTAAAAATCAAGCCTCAGCATAAAAAAGCCCCCGATTTCTCGGGAGCCAAACTTTTGGACTTACTTATCATCTCTCCAGCAAGGTAAAATCGCTTTCAGTTGCTCTGTCAATATCTGCGCTGTCCCCAGACTAATCTCCCTCGGTATGCCTTCTTTTTCCGCCTGAATAATTTGCATTTCCAGTTCCCGAATTCTTACTCTCGCCTCAGGATTCGCAAAAGTCGTCACCGCCATGGAGAAATTCTGCTCGCCAAAAGTCATCCACGCAAAAGTCTCCCCGAAAATCAGTACATACCACTTCAGGGCTTTTGCTCGCGGCATTAAACTCCGCAATTTCCTAGCATTTTTCACCGCCTTCGCATAGTCCGGATCATCCTTGGCGCGCTCTTTGAGTTTTATAAGACTTCTCGCTGCGCGTTCCTCTAGCATCGCTTCCGGAATTTCCGGTAGCTCCGTAACCGCGAGCCTGTCTCTCATCTCCAGAATCTCGTCCGCTCTGCTCTTGCTTGCAATTGTCGTTTCTTTGCCTTCTTGCGCCTCTGCCTTTTCAGCCCTTGCTTCGCTTTCACTGCTTCGCATTCTCGTCATCTCGGCCTCCATTCCGTTCTCGCCTTCCCGTAGTTCTGTCATTCTCTGTCCTCCGCTCTTAAATTTCGTCCTCCAGTTTCCAATGTTCAACAGAATTTTTCTGTCGCTACAATTTTATCACAAAGTACCAAAAAGTCAATAGACCACTGCAGCCCCCTGTCGTCTCCTCCGAATGTCATAAACTATCAATTAGCAGCGAAATAACTATTTTGGACACGCCTCAGAAACAACGTCAAAAAGATAGACTAGTAGCATGGCGAATACTTATCGGACTCTCCACTCCAAACATCATTGGAGAGTATTAACTAGTAGCAGTACAGATACTTCTTGGACTTTCCACGAAGAACGTCGAGTGGTTAAGTAAGTTATCCCCGTGACGACGGGCGATAACTTACGTGTCCAAAAAGTATCTGTACTGCTACTAGGCAATATTTTCATAACGACGGGCGACAATGATCGCATCCAAATACTTCTCTTGCTTATTCCCATTTTTCCTGCTACAATACCCTGATGAGTCGCGAACGCGCCATTATCGAAACCAGCCTCATCGGTGTTGCCGCCAACATTATCCTCGTCGGCTTCAAAATGTTGGTCGGACTTCTTTCTGGTTCCATCGCGATTATTCTTGACGCCGTTAATAATCTCACCGATGTTCTTTCTTCGGTTGTCACCATCATCGGCGCCAAACTCGCCGCCCGCCGTCCCGACGCTGGCCATCCCTATGGTCACGGTCGCATCGAATACATCGCGACCTTGGTTGTCGGTTTGATTATCTTTTCGACCGGGCTCATGGCGCTTACTGAATCTATCCCCAAGATCATTCATCCTGAACTTGCCGGCTATTCTCTCGCCACGATTATCGTCATTGTCTCTGCCATTTTTGTCAAACTTTTTCTCGGTCTCTATGTCAAAAAATCCGGCCAGCGTCTTGAGTCTTCCAGCCTCATCGCTTCCGGCGTCGATGCGCTTTTTGATGCCGTCTTGTCCTTCGCAACCCTAATCGGCATTATTATTACTCTAGTTTTTCGGATCAGTATCGACGGTATTCTTGGTGCTCTGATCGCCTTGCTCATTCTGAAAACCAGTCTCGAAATTCTCCGCGAAGCTAGCAACGACATTCTCGGTTGCGCTGCTGATCGCGAACTCACTCAAAGGCTCCGTGAGTTCATCTGTTCCTTCGATCAGGTGAGCGGCGCTTATGACCTTATGTTGCATTCTTACGGTCCTTCCGGACTTTTCGGTTCCGTCGAAATCCAAATCCCTGACCAACTCACCGCCTCTGAAATCCATCGCCTTGCTTTTACTATCGCTCATCAAACCCTCGAGCGCTTCCGCGTTCGCCTCACTATCGGCATCTGCGCTGACAATAGTCATGAATCTCATCATCGCAAGATTCGTCAGTTCCTTGAACGCCTCATCTCCGAGCGCTCCGATGTTCGCGAGCTCCATGGTCTTTATATTGACGACCGAGAAAAAGTCATCCATTTCGACCTCATTTTACTCTCCAGCTTTTCCCATCAATCTGGAGTTGAATCTGAAATTTCCTCCGCTCTCGTTGCTGAATTCCCCGACTATCAAGTCTCCATTCTTTTCGACCTCGATCCGGACTTCAAAGCCTCAAAATCCCGGGAGCCAGACCAGAATGATAACCCTCAGCAAGAGTTGAGATCTAACTTCAACATCTCAAACTCTCAGAAACCAGATCCCAAAGTTGCGAATTCTGGCGCTCAAGACGCAAAATAAAAACCTAGGCTACCTGGCTCACTTAACGAATCCAGAAAGAATTAACTAATAAGGTTCAACAAAAAAGGAA
>CAZAJJ010000015.1:0-20902 GCA_964485445.1 uncultured Candidatus Saccharibacteria bacterium
GCGTAAAACAAATCGCCTTCACCTTATCCTTATTATCCTCAAGATACTGAATATCTGGCACCATATAATTCACCCCCGGATAATCCGCCCCCGCAAACAACGACCCCATATCGATCAAGACAATCTCCCCCTTATATTCCACGATCGTCATGTTTTTCCCAATTCCCAGTTCCCCAACTCCTCCCATCGGGATAATTCGCACCGCTTCCGGATCCGGTCGCGCCGCTTTCAGTTGCGCCGCCGTTACTTGCGCCCCATCATAACCATTATACCGACTCTTATTTACCGGAATCCCCACGATATGCTGTGTCGCCTGCGCATTCACATCCTGCGACAACATCCTCTGGTGATGCACCATCTCCCCCTTCCGCACCGAAACTCCCAGCCCCGCCCGCTTTGCCTGCGCAGAATTCGCCTGTGAGGCCGTTTTTGTGCCTTTTGAGCCCGTTTTACCTCCGACCGCCCTAGCAGAGCCCTTTTCTCTTCCTGCGCCTCTAGCAGCCTTCTCCGCGCCTCTCACGGCATTTTGTCCTTTTTTCGCCCCCGCTGCAGCCCTACTATTCGCTACTTTTGCTCCCTGAGCACTTCTCGTACCCCGATTAGTGCTTCCTTCTCCTGAGCGCCCTTCCACCCCCGCCGCCGAGAAAACGCTTCCACCGGAACCCGTAGCCTTTGCTTTTGCACCAAAATTCCGCTTTTGCGCCTCTTCAAATTGCTTTTTTATATCTGGCAAGCGTTCATCACGCATTTTCATCAAACGCGCACGGCGCGCACTTTCTTGTGTATTCATATTTCCTTTTCCGTTTAACCCCCTAAAGTTTTTCTAGCTACTACCTATTATATCAAATCCTTTCCAAAACACAAGCCCAAAACCCATTTTTCCCGCCCCACCCCTGAAAAATCCCCCAAAATTCCCTCAAATTTTCCCAAAGCCCCCCCCAAAAAAAAGTCCTAAAATTCCTCAAAATCCCTCCTAAATTCCATTTTTCCCAAAAATTTCACCCAAAATCCTCCAATTTTCCCCATCTCAACCCTATTTCCCTCTTGACTTTTTAAGAATTCTGTGATAAAATAAAGCAGTAACTTGGTCAAAATTAAGCACTTTATCATTAGGAGGAAAATTCATGAAGAAAACCAAGAACCCCATTGTCACCGCCATTATTTGCCTCATCTATGTCATCACCGGAAGCCTCGCCGTCTATGGACCCCCGATATTATTCTTCCCTTTTATCACCTCGATCGAAACTTTCATTGACGGCCATTTCCCCGGCATATCCAACGTACTAGCCAGTATCGCCTTCGCCTTCATCCTGGCGAGCGTACTAATCACTTTTATGCTCTTGGCTATCAAGGCCTGCAGTTTCATCATCGACACGATCATGCAAACTAGCACCCTTGATAACCTGAGGTATTATCCGATGGGTTACTATTTATTCTCCGATACCCAGGATATTCGCCACCAGGTTTTTCTCAGAGCGCCCCGCTACCACAAGGCCTACACGGTGTTAATTAGGATTACGTACGCTGAGGCGTACAACATCCTGAACACCATGTATGCCGAAAAGGCCCAGCATTATGAATTTCATAAGAGTTTCATCATGCCAAACCAGGTCTCCTGCCTGCAGCCGCGCATCTCAAAACGCGCCATTCTACATATACTGAACGGCTTGGACGCCATGGATAGCAACCACGCCAGCGCAGTTTTGGTCTATAAGCAGCGTTTCCCTGATTCAAAGCAGATCTATAGTTTCGATGACGCAATTTTCATCGAAGCAAACTTGGATCGCCCGACTTACACGGCCACCGGCGTCACGATCCGTTCGGACTTCGCCCGCGCTTCCGCTCCCCAGTCCTCCACTCCTCCTCAGCCCGAGCAGGAATAGCGCAATCAAATCAGCGCCATTCTCTAATAAACTCGAGACAGCAACTTATCAACCAGTTACTCCCCAGCAGCTTCTGCTGGGGAATTTTTATTGCCCTCTCATGTATTCCGTCCGTAGTGGCGTTATCTACCTTCCAGGTGGTTCAGTCCGGTTCGCGAACTACGTTGGCTATTTATGGTCTGCCTCTACTCACCCTGCCGACATCCACTTCGCCTCAAACCCCTACTTCAGTGCTACTATCACCTTCCCCTCATCCAACGACTATCGTTATCTCGGCTTCTCCCTCCGGAGTCTCCATCTTTATATCTCTCTTCTGTATTTCGTCCGTAGTGGCTTTATCTACCTTACAATTGGATCCCTCTGGTCTGCAGGCTACGATAATCGTCTCTGGTTCTCCTCCGCCTTTCCCGATGACCTCCAAGCTGCTTTCTACTCCTACCTCTTCCTCTCTACCATCTACCCCTCATCCGCCACTAATCGCTACTCCGGATTCTCCCTCCGGCTCCATCTTCATTACTCTCCACTATATTTCGTCCGTAGTGGCTATATCTACCTTCCATATAGCTCACTCTGGGCAGCAGGCTTCTCTGGCTACCCTTGGTCATCCACTATTTTTCCAGCTGATACTCGTTATACCTTCTCCCTTGGTATTTACTCCACCAACACAACCACATCAAACACCGACATTCGCAACGATAGCCTCTCCCTCCAACAATTCCTCTTCATCGCTTCTTCCATGTATTTCGTCCGTAGTGGCGCTATTAATCTTCCCAGCGGCTCACTCGTCACCGCCGGTCGAGAAGGTCGCCTCTGGCCTTCTACATCCTTGCCAAACACCAACTACTACACATCCTATATGGCCATCAATGATACCACAACCTCCCCTGGCACCGGCGGGACATCACGCTCTCTTGGCTTCTCCCTCGTTTTTCATAACTATTCTATCTATTTCGTCCGTAGTGGCAATATCACTCTTCGATACGGCTCCATGCAAGGCGCAGGAAACTATAGCCTCATTCATTCCTCCACTAGCTTTTCCGCCGACACAAATAACAATTTCAGTTTATATTTTAGCGCTCTCAGCACCTTCCCTTCTAATAACTTTGTCCGCTATTACGGCTCCTCCCTCCCCTCCTCACAGCTCTCCTTAGTATTTCGTCCGTAGTGGCTATATTACTATTCTTGCAATCTCACTCTGGGGCGCAGGCTATCGCGAATTCCTCTGGTCAGCTACCTCCGACCCCACCAATGCGGATTACGCTCTCCTCTTCGATTCCGACCCCAATATCACCTATTCATCAACCAACAGCGAACGCTTCTACGGCTTCTCCATCCGCCTCCATATCTCTCCTATCTATTTCGTCCGTAGTGGCTTTATCTATACTCCTAGCGCTTCCCTGCTCACTGCCGGCCAAAACGGCTTCCTCTGGTCCAGTTCCACCTTCCCCGACAACCTTATCGCCGCTCCTGACATCAACTTCGGCGAAAATTACGGCAAATTCGCCTACCCATCCAGCGAAAACTTCCGTAGCAACGGCTTCCCCCTCCACCACAAAATTATCTTCATTTCTCTCCATTGTATTTCGTCCGTAGTGGCGATATTAGCCAAGCCTACTATTCTCTCCGTAATGCCGGATATGGAATTTACGACTGGTCTTCCACTGCCAACCCCGCCAGCTCTGAGTTCGCATTTTACCACAATGCCACCGGAACCAGAAGCTATCCGGGTTCCGTTTTTCAACGCTACCACGGCTTTCCCCTCCACATCTTTATTGCTCTCCTACTCATTTCGCCCGTAGTGGCAATATTCCATCTCAAAGTGCCGCACTTCGCGCCGGAGGACTCGACAGCCGCTATTGGTCATCCACTCCTTTACAAAGATCATCAAATACTTATGCTCTTCAATTTAATCGGAATGATGCTTATATATCATTCACAGTCAATCGCCACCCAGGCATCCCCCTCCGAATTCCCCACTTTCATCACTCTTCTTAGTATTTCGTCCGTAGTGGCTATATTGTCATTACAACCGCAGTACTCCGAGCTGCAAGCGAGAATGGCACCGCTTGGTCATCATCCGCCTGCTCCGCCGACAACGAGCGCAGCTTCAATTTCTATTCTGCTCCCGATAGCACCTTCGTATCCAGTAATGGCTATCACTGGAGCGGATTCCCCCTCCAAAATAGCTCAAAATCTTCTTACAAAATTTCTCCTTTCTAAAAAACAACCAGAATAAACAAATCTTCATCGCTCTCAAATTTATTTCGTCCGTAGTGGCAATATTAACCTCACCACCGCCTCACTTTGGTACGCTAATCTCATTAGTTACTTCTGGAGTTCCACTGCCTACCCTGCCAATATTCAAGGCGCTTTCGCTTCCCTCTTTAACTCCACAAACGCCAGCCCATCAGAAACCACTGCCCGATACAATGGATTCCCCCTCCATTCTACAAATTCATCATTATCGCTCTCTCATATATTTCGTCCATAGTGGCAATATCTACCTCTCAACCAAATCACTCCGGGGTGCAGGCAGCAGCAGTTATGTCTGGACATCTGCTGCCTACCCCGCCAGCTCTCAACACGCTTTTATCCTCCATTTCAATTCCACTAACACTTATTTTTCATTCAATGACTATCGTTATTACGGTTTTCCCTCCACTTAATAATCCTTCCATGTATTTCGTCCGTAGTGGCAATATTAACCTTACTTATGGCTCACTCCGGGCCGCAGGCTTCGATGGCAACTTCTGGTCCTCCGTCGCTGACCCCATTAACTCTCAGGCCGCCTTCCGCCTCGGCTTCAATTCTACTAGCGCCTACCCCTCGGCTAACAACACTCGCTACTACGGCTTCTCCCTCCGCAAACTCGTCTCTATGCCTCATCCATGTATTTCGTCCGTAGTGGCTATATCTACCTCACTTCCGGCGCACTTTGGAGCGCAGGTCTTGAAAGCGTCTTCTGGGGAACTAACGCCTATCCTACCGACCCTCAACTCGTCTTCGACCTCTACTTCGATTCTATTAGTGTCCGCCCTTCCTATACCGATTATCGCTACCAAGGCCAATCCCTCCGCCCTTTACTATTACAATGTACAACGTTATAAGGAAATATGAACTAGTAACACAGATTTTTTGAACTTTTCACTATTGCAAAAAACATTAAAATAAGTATTTTTGAGCTCTCCACGCCAAACGTTATAAAACAACGCTTAGCAGCGAAATAACTATTTTAGACTCTCCACAAGGACGGCGCTTGAAAGGATGAGTGAGCAGCATGGCTAGTATTATTTGGACTCTCCACGCCGAACGTCAAGTGGCGAAGCGAATTGTCCCCGCGACGGCGGGCGACAATGAGCGTGTCCAAATAATACTAGTCATGCTGCTCTTATATATTTTAATAGCGAACCGAATCGAGCATATCTAAAATAGTTATTTCGCTGCTAGTTAAAGTTTTGTAATGATAGGCAAAATAAGTATATTTAAAAATACTTATTTCACTGCTGTTTTACATTTTTATGACGATAGGTCACCCAAACTTCTTCAGTAGCTCCCGAAACTCTTCATCATTCTTCGCACTAAACGTCACGCTCCTCCCTCGCACCTTCACCTCCGCATCATATTTCTTGCACAGTCTCGCCTCTTCCTTCACGAAAGTATTCACCTTAATCGCCTTCACCGAACTTTTCTCTTTATGCTCCGCAATATAGCGTTCCACTCGCCGCGCCGACCACCCCTCTTCAATCATCTTCGGCAAAATCTCATGAATCAATTCCGGATCCGCCGAAATCAACGGTCGCATCGCCCCCTCCATCAAATTATGTTCCTGCATCGCCCGCTTCGCCTCGTCCGGCAATTTCAAAAGCCTCATCGTATTTAGAACGCTCCCCCCGCTCTTCCCCACCTTCTGCCCGATCTCATCATTCGTCAAATTAAACTGATTCTTCAGTTTCGCATACGCCGTCGCCAGTTCGATCGGATTCAAATCTTCCCGTTGCGCATTTTCCACGATCGCGATCTCGAGCCGATTCTGATCACTAATCGTCCGCACGATCACCGGCATTTTCTCCAACCCTGCCAACTTCGACGCCCGCCATCGCCGCTCCCCTGCCACGATTTTATACACATCTCCGTCTTTCACCACCACTATCGGCGACAGTACTCCGTGCTCCTTGATCGAATTCGCCAGTTCCTGCAACGCTTCCCGATTAAAATTCTTCCGCGGTTGTTCTTCATCCCGCACAATTTTCTCAATATCCACCTCGATCAACTGACTGACTTTCTTATCTTCCTTGCTCGTCGGATCAAATTCTTCTTCCACTAAATTCGTTGGAATCAAACTCTCCAAACCTCGCCCCAACCCTAAACCTTTTTTTGCCATTACTCTCTCGTCCTTTCCTCAACTTCGCGCGCTACGTCCTTATACGCCTTCGCACCTTTACTAAATTTATCATACGCCCCCACCGGCACTCCATGACTCGGCGCCTCCGCCACCCGCACATTTCGCGGAATCGAAGCCGTAAATACCTTCTCCTTAAAATATTTCCGCACTTCTGCGAGAACCTCTCCCGACAAACTCGTCCTTCGATCGTACATTGTCGCGAGAACCCCAAGCAGCTTCAACTCCGGATTCATCGCTTTCTTCACCATCGCCATACTTTCCAATAGCTGCGCCACTCCTTCCAACGCATAAAACTCTGTCTGCACCGGCAGAATCAAATAATCCGCCGCAATCATTCCATTCACGGTTAGAAGCGACAAGCTCGGCGGCGAATCAATAATCACATAATCATAATTCTCCCGCACGCTATCAATCGCCCGCTTCAAAACCCCAAATTTCTGTTTCATTGCCGCCATCTCCACTTCCGTATTCGCAAGCTGCGGCGTCGTCGGTGCGAGATCAAAATTCTTAAACGCCGTTTTCTGAATAATATCTTCCATCTTCGCCGCCCCCAGCATCACTTCCGTCATATTCTCAGCGAGATTCACCTTGTCTAGCCCCAATCCCGAACTTGCATTCCCTTGCGGGTCAATATCCACCAAAAGCACCCGGAATCTATCCTTCGCCAAATAATACGCCAAATTCACCGAAGTCGTAGTCTTACCCACACCACCTTTTTGGTTTGTGATACAAATTACCTGCGCCATAACTAACCTCATTATATCACAAAATGCTTATTCTAGATAATAAATTTCGCATGTATTCACACCTCGTACATACCGCACTTTTTTAAGTCCCGTCGCCTCCTTTACGGTTTCCAGCGTCTTCTCCTGATCCATCACTCCACTCACTAGAACATATAGCCCCTTTCCCGAATCCTTCCCCGCCATAATCTCCTTCACCTCCGCTTCCGTCGGCTCCAGATCCAACGCAATATACGACTCTTTCCACGTTGCAAACAGTAAGATATTATCTAAGAACCGATTATTCTCCGTCGTAATAAAATACACCGCCGGCACTTCCGCCTTTTCCTCCACCTCTCGCATCAACTCCTCCTTATCTCGATACAAAAGTTCAATTCTCATCTGTCCCGTTATCAGTTGCACCGGCGCCAAAAGTAGCACTACTCCCATCACTCCCGCCGTCACCCTCTCCCGCGTTTTCTCACTCCATGCCCCTTCGCTCACCCGATATATTCCCGCCACCACCATCACAAACATCAGCCCCATCACCGGCATTACATATCGAAGTTCAATAAACGGCGACATAATTGCCGCTATCACAAAATATCCTAAACTCGTCACCACTACCAACCCCCAAGCCTCTCGCCCCTCTTGTTGTTTTGTTTCTTTCTTCCGCGCTTTTCTCCAAACCCACAGCCCTATTCCTACCACTAATAGCGCCAGCAACCCCCGATGAAAATCATAGTAATTCATCAGTAGTACATAATCCCAGACTTGCTTCCCCATCTGTCCCAGATTCAATAAATTCCCGACCGCCCCCTGCCCGCGATACCCAAACAAATGCTGAATCAAATGCGGCCAGATCAAAAGCACTGCGCCTCCCGCCCCAATTAACACACATATATAAATCGCAAATTCCCGCCACTTCTTCTCCTTCGCATACCACACCACCATCACCAGCCACATCATCCCTAGTCCAAAGATATAATAATATTGCGTCAAGCACCCCAAAACCACCACCAGAAAAAGCAGTAGCATATCCTTCATCTCTAACTTCCCCTTCTGCCGAATCCTCAAATTCATCCACAGCGTCAAAAGCACCCAGAACGTTAGTAGTTGATACATCCGAATATAAACCACCGCACTCACCGCCGCCATCGTCAGCCCCGCCCCGCCCGCCATCACCACCGCCAGCTTCTCCCGGCTCTCCATCCTCTTCCCCAGCAGTTCCCTCACAATCAAAAACAATACTATCGTATTCCCCACTTGTATCACCATATTCAAAATTATCCCCGGCCATTTCGAAAATCTCCCCGGACTTATTCCCATCACTATCCGCAGCAGCAAATAATACAACGGCGGATGCACATCATTTTTCTGATTCTCATACACCGCTTTAAACTCCCCACGCCCATCTTCCTGCAACGCCAAGTAATCTTGGTAATATTCATCCGTATGCCAATGATTATAAAAATCCGCCTCGTCCTGAATATTTATCTTGTCATATTGCGCCAACCCCAAAGAAAATGCCTCATCCATATGGAGATACGCCTTGTTCATTCCGGCCACAAGATAAATAATCGTCTGCAAAACGATTACCACCCCCAGCCAAACCTTCGTCTTCCTTGTTATCTTTTGTCCTCCATTTTCCCCAGTATAGCATATATTTTTTCTTTGCATATCCCTCACCAACCCCACTAAATTTCTTCCAAAAGTCACCCCGTCAATCCAATTTCCACCTTCACCAAAGAACAAAAACACCAAAAAATCGCCTCCACCCCAGGCGACTTCCCCAGTTCAACTAATCAAAACTTAATTAGCTGATCTTTTCGATCTCGATCACCGAATACTTCTGTCGATGACCAATCTCTTTATGTACGCGTTTCTTCGATTTATAGCGAATTACCCGAATCTTCTCCCCCTTTACCAACTCTTCGACTACCTTCGCTTTTACCTTCACGCCTTCAACTTCCGGCTTCCCGACTTTCACGTCGTCACCGTCCATCACAAGCAAAGCACCAGTCTCGAGCTCTTTTGTTCCTTCCGGGAGGAGGTCCACCCGTAGGGTCTCTTTCTCAGCGACGACATATTGCTTCCCGCCGATGAGCACAACTGCTTTTTTCATTGTATTCCCTTATTATTTTATAACTTTCCCCATTATATCAAACTTTTCTACATTGTCAATCCCCTCTCGTAACTTTACCGAACCTACAGCGCCCTCCGCGAAACACTTTCACACCTCATCCCTATTAGCCATTCCTTCGCGCCTATCATATCATCGACAAACCATCTACTTTCCCTTATTTCCCCTCCCAAATCTGGAACCTCTCCCCCTCAACATAAACCAACTGATTATCATTCAAACAAATTATCGACTGCGTAATACTGAAAAATTCCTCCGGATATTCCCGCAAAAATTTTATATATTTTTCCCGCTTCTGATCCGCCCGATTCCAATGCGGCTTCACCAGAAAATTCACCAGCCCTAGTCCCCGAAAATCCGTCATCTCCGACACCTGCTCCAGAGCATCCCCACTCATATATTTCTGCGCCGTAATATCGTCACTACAAACTATCGACCCCGCACTCTCCCCAATATACGGCACACCCGCTGCCAATTTCTCCCGAATCACTTTCTCGAAGTTACACTTATGCATCCATTCCAAAAGATAAAAGTTATTTCCTCCCTGCACAAACACTACATCTTTATCCGCCAGTTCCCGCCTCACTTCCGTCTCCGTCTTTTCCGCAATATCATAATCAAACACCTGCCATCCCCGCCTTTTCAAAATCTCCCGCCCCTCGTTAATCCACCTCCGATCATTCGCCGGATGCAAATTCCCCGCCGTAATAATATAAGAAATCTTAATTTCCCCCGCCTCCTTCCCAAGCAGTCGTTCAATATCCCCCATCACCATCTCCGCCACCCCCTTCCCCCGAAAACTTGACAATAGATATAATCTCTTCATTTTTCTCCTTTCCCCCATTATACCAAACTCAACTCACTTCGCCCCATCACAACAAACCAAACCCTTCCTCCTTTTTCCAATTTTCATATTTTCTCATTTTCACATTTCGCCCATTTCTCGCTTCAAACATTTCCCCATTCCCCCATTTCAAGCCTTTTTCTCACTTTCGCATTTGACCATTTTCTCAAACTGGGTACCCGGTACCCACTTTTGCATTTCCCCACCCCTGTTACGAAATCCCCAAACTGGGTACCCGGTACCCACTTTACATTTTTAACCATCTTCCAACATATTTATCAAAACCACCATTTTCCCAAATTATCCTTATTACTTTTCTATGTATTTCGTCCGTAGTGGCAATATTAACCTTACTTACGGCTCACTCTGGAGCGCGGGCAACGGCGGCACCTTCTGGTCCTCCGTCACCTACCCCGCCGATGTCCGCTACGCCTTCTATTTCTTCTCCAGTTCTATTAACGCCTATCTATCAAATACCAGCAATCGTTACCTCGGATTCCCCCTCCGCGTCGAGAAGCTCAAATCCATCTTCATATCTATCCTATGTATTTCGTCCGTAGTGGCTATATCGGCCTTCCGAGCGGCTCACTCCGGAGCGCAGGCTACGGTGGCTGCTTCTGGTCCTCCGTCGCCTACCCCGCCGATGTCCGCTACGCCTTCAACCTCCTCTTCGATTCTACTCTCGCCTACCCCTCGGATAACCACAATCGCTACTACGGCTTCTCCCTCCGCAATTCCTTCTTTATATCTCTTCATTGTATTTCGTCCGTAGTGGCGTCATCAATCTTCCCGACGCCGCCCTGCGTCATGCTTCTAGTCTCGGCCTCATTTGGTCATCCACCGCTTTTAATACCATCTCCCACACTTTATCACTCTTTTCCAACCACGCAACTACTGAACCTTCCGCAAACATCTATCGCTGGAGCGCTTTTTCCCTCCGCCTTCCTCAGGAATAATATTAAGAATCATAAACCAGCAGCAAGGCAATTGCATCTTAAGACTTCCCATGAAGAACATCGTAGGGAATGTCGGCCAATAGCAAAATAAGTTTTTTGGACTCTCCACGAACTGCGTAGGAGACGAGAGAAAAGCAGAGCTTGCTCTGACTTTTCCGAGACGACGCCCGCAGAAGACGTAGTCGCACTAACGAGGAGTGGCGAAGCGAGGAGTCCCCGTAACGACGGGCGACGACGAAGCGTGTCCAAAAAACTTATTTTGCTATTGGCTAATATTTTTTACGACAAGAGGCAATTTATGTGCCCTAAATGCAGTTACCTTGCTGCTGTTTTATAAATTATTAATATATGAAAAATGGGCCAAGTTCCCTTGACCCAAATTCTTTAAGATGAAAATTTCCTACGCCGCATCCGCCAGGCTAACTTCCGCCGCATTATCCACCGGCGCTACAACTTCAACTTTCGCAGGCTCCGTCACCGCTTCCGGCGCCGGTGTCGCTTCCGCATTTGTCACTTCCGCCTGTCCAGCCTCAACCGACGCTTCCGCTCCGTCCGCAGTCTGAGTTACCTGAGTAGCTTGAGTCTCCTGACCATTTTCATGTTCATCTGCCTCAGTCGTCTCATTCCCAGCTTCCGCCGCAGCTTCAGTAGCCTCAGCCTTCACTTCGGTCTCAGTTACCGCTTGCTCACCTTCTAAACTCGCCTCAGTAGCTTCGACTACCGCCTGCCCGCCTTCCTGGTTCGCTTCAATAGTCTCGACCGCAACTTCAGTCTGAACTTCCTCCGTCGCAACCTCAGTCACAGCTTCAGTATTAGAAACTTCCGTTCCTGCCGCATTAGCCTGAACCTCCGTCACTTCCGTCTCGACCGGAATCGTCTGAGCCTCCATCGTTTCTACCTGCGGAACTTCCGTCAGCGCCGCAGTTTCAACCGAAACTAACGTTGCCTGAGTCTGCTCCTCCTGCGTTCCAGCCGTTTCCGCCTGCGCATCCAGATCATCCAAGTCATCAATATCCTCTTCGCCAAGATCAATCTTATCCCAGCCCGGCATTACCTGATTCAGATGCTCCTTCAAAGCTGCTTCGGCTTCTTTTTCACGACCTTCCCAGTTCGTATCACCAGTTCGGTACTCCGCATCCAACGTCGGAATATGCTCAACTGTCATTTCCTTCACTTCCGGAGCATTCTCCGTCGGATTCACAATAATCGTCGTCGAACCTCCGCCCTTGTAATTATAAGGCAAAGATCCATTACTTGACGTATTCGACGTCACTAGCGCATTATTCACCGTCACCGGAACGTCTGTCGCGCCTTCCGCAATATTGAACTTCAGCTGACAGATCTTCCCGCCACTGCTCATCGGTGCTGTCCAGCCCCAATAAGCCGTCATCGGGTGCAGATCCTTCGTCGCATCAGCTCCGGAATTACTTACCATAAAGCAATCCCAAGAATACGCGCCTTCCTGATCACGATCAACATACGTCAGCTTCGACCGATCATATTGCACGTCGAATTCCAGCGTTGTCATCTGATTTGTTCCGACCTGCGGAATCTTCAAATCCTCCATGACAAACGTGATCAACAACAGTCCATCCTCCGTAATTTCCTGATTCATGGAAATATTGAACCAAGGTTTATTACTTTTCACATCATAAATCACTCGGTCTTTAATTCCTGAATCATCAATCACATAATTCTGAACTTTATCCGGATCGATCGTCAATGTCGTCTCGACGTCATAATGTCCCACCTTATTCAGCGTCACATTATCCGCCGTCGCGTTATTCACCGTCGATTCAATCCCCGCAACATCTCCGTCCGCTACGCCTGTCACTAAGGTCTTAACCTGCTTAGTTACCGGATCATAAACCTGTTCCAGTGTCACCACTGACGGCTCGATCGTGTATTCGATCACCATATCCGGAATTGGCTTATAACCTTCCGGCACTTCGAACGTCACGGTTACACTATACTTATTCGCATCCGCATAACCATTATGCGAATATGTCACCTTGACATCATCCTGCACATTCAGTAGCGTCGGCCGATGTTCTAAACTATCATATGGAAACGTCGTTTGATCAACCTTCCAATTCGTCTGGTCAATCTCCTGCAGCTCCGGTGGATCAACTTCACCCATTCCGTTCTTTTTGCCACAAACCGAACAACTTCCATCTGTGCCTTCTGCATCGTGCTCATGCGTCATGCCACATTTTATACATTTTGTGTCATCCCATACGTGCGCGCACGGCGTTCCGCAAATTGAACAACTTCCGTTATTACCTTTCGTATCATGCTCATGGGTAACCCCGCACTTCGTACAGGTCGTTCCATTCCAAACATGCTCGCAAGCTTTCCCGCAAATCGTACAATTACCGTTATCACCTAACGCGTTATGCTCGTGCGTAGTGCCACATTTTGTACAAACTGTGTCGTTCCAAGCATGATCACACGGAGTTCCACAGATTGAGCAGCTTCCGTTGTTACCATCAGTATCATGTTCGTGTGTCGTTCCACACTTTATACAAGTCGTATCATCCCACACATGCGCGCACGGCGTACCGCAAATTGAGCAGCCACCATCAGCGCCTTTCGTGTCGTGTTCATGTGTCGTTCCGCACTTCGTGCAAGTCGTGTCACTCCAAGCATGCTCGCAAGCCTTTCCGCAGATTGAACAACTGCCGTTCGCACCCTTGGTGTCATGATCATGTTTCTCCCCGCATTTCACGCAGGTGTCACTACCATCACCCCAATCGTGTTCGCAAGGCAGATCTCCACCCGAAACACTCGGTTTTTCCGGATCAGTCGTTCCGCCCGGATTATCTCCACCTGGCTTCGTTCCTGGATTCTTATCATCCGGTTTTCCTGGATTTGTTCCTGGATTATCGCCGCCCGGTTTTGTTCCTGGATCGGTTATCCCCGGCGTCTGTCCGCCCGAATTCACCGGATCTTTCCCGCTCGGCTGCGTGTTTCCTGAATTTCCTGATTCATTCGGCCGACTCGGGGTCGTACTGTTTTCCTTGTCTGCTACCGACCAAATCGATCTTCTGCTTACCTGCTTTGTCGCTCTTTCTTTCCTGCTTGCTTCCAGCCAGAGTTTATACTCCGGCGTCGCTTTCTTAATCACCTCCGGATTCAAAACTACATGTTTGTTACCAGTCGGATTGATTCTTCCCCACACCGGGTTCCGAACATCAATCCCAATCTGGAATTTTCCGTTCTTCGCGCCAACGAACATTGCCGTATTATTATATACGTCAATCTTCAGGTTTTTCATTGCATCCATATCAGACAGAGCCACGTTATCCACGATCCACCCCATCTGTTTCACAACTCCGCCCGGCGTCAAAATCACCTTATACAGATGTCCCTCCGTAATTTCAATTTCCGGGTTCTCACCTCGAATCACAATCGGGTCCGGGTTGTTCTCTTCCACGATCCAAACCTTCAACATATCCACTGCTGCGGTCATATAGCGGTTAATTTCCGCAACATTCCACTCTTCAAGTGGCTTTTTCGTCGGTGTCCATTGATCCGCCAACTCCGTTTTCAAGCTCATCATCTTCGGCGAATCATGATCCGTCTCCGATGACGTCGTAAAGAAATCCGTTGTTGTTCTATTTGCCGCCTGCGCATTGCTTACTGGCAACATACTAAACGACAAACACAGCGCCACAACCAACATCAGAAAGCGCCAGCCGCGCCGTTCTCTATGACGACTCATTATTATTTTCATCTCCTTTTTAAGGTACTATTTTTAGTTACTGAAACTATTTTCGGCTACCTAATAGCATCTAGCCCCGCTACATGCCTTTCGCTAACCCTCATCGCTCATCTTTCGCGCAGATTCCCGCATGGCTTGCGCTTGTTCGCTCTCGAACAACCCCCTACCATGCTTTTGCGCTTTCCGAGCGTCCAGTTTCGAATTGTATTATAGCACAGAGCACCAAAAATGGCAACATCCCCACCCCAGATGTTGCCATCCTCTAAATCCTAATCTTTATTTCCTACTCTTCTTACTTTTCTTCCCTTTTGCCTTCTTGGTCGTTTTCTTCACTTCGTGGCTCGTCCTCCACCAATAAATTCCGCCCGCCACAATCAGCATCACCACGACCACCGCCAAGACAATTTCCGCCGGCCCCGTCTCCGGCAACTCTTCCGGCACCTCCGGTATCGGTTCCGGCTCTGGTGTTGGCTCCGGTTCCGGCTCGGGCCCGGGTTCAGGTTCCGGCTCAGGCTCCGGTGCCGGTTTCTCAACTGCTTCAGTTCGAAAACGATAAAACACTTCCCCCGCATACTCATCGCAGCCTGGAATCAACCCATTCAATTTATTGGTTCCAATCAACACACCTTCCGAAGTAAATAACTTCGTGCTCAACTTACTCCCATTAGCCGCTTTCTGGTTATTTAACGTTGCCGAATCCTGAACATAATGCAGAGTCATTGCTTCACTAGCCGTAATGTACGCTTCATCCCAAACTTCCCGCGGATCAGTATTGCTCGTCGAAATCAACCCATCAACCTTCCCGCGCTCACGAGCCTCCAACTTCGGCGGAAAATACGACATCACTCGCACATTTTCAGCAAAACCAACCCGACCATGTGCCGCATCATTAAATGTCGCAGATGCATCATTATGGAAATAAATCATCACGATATATTCTTTTCCAGGCTGCAACTCCAATTCACTCGTAAAAGGTTGCCCTGAATTCACTTCCGCAATTCGCACAAAATCCCGCTCATCCCCCACAGCCGCATTGTCAATAATCGAATTGAAAACTGCCTTCTCTGCCGGCCTATCCATCGTGTAGGTTGGACGTTCCGGCCCCCATGCACTCACCGGCGCACTCACAAGTAACGCCATAGCAGCCACAGCAGACAACACCGCCCTTGACCACCACTTACAATTTAATATTTTTGTTTTCATAAAGTTTCTCCTTTTTATATTAAAGCGCGTCTTCGTAATCCTGATCGCTATATGTAATATTTCCCTGAGTTTCACCTTGCGTTGCACCACTAGATTCTTGGCCGCCTCCACTAGATTCTTGATTACCTCCACTACTTTCTTGTGGCGCACCACTAGACTCCTGCCCGCCCCCGCTACTCTCTTGCGGCGCAGCTGTAGTCCCTTCTGGAGCAGCACTAGTCCCACCTTCATTTCCGCCACTCTGATTGGCTCCTGTCGCCTCTTGTACCGGCACGCTATCTGCAGGGGCCGGAAAACTTGGTCGTTCAGTCACCGCTCCCGGAGGAGTTTGATTCCCAGTCGTATTATCCGGTACGGTTCCCGGCTGGTTTGGATTAATCACAGGAGTTTGCGTAACCGGATTATTTATGCCTTGGTCCTTCAGACCTTCATTAACTCCATTCTGTAAATTTTCCGGATTCTTTTTCTTTATCTCTTCCGGTGTCTCCGGCTCCGCCTCCTCCGGCGTTTGCGGCTCCGTCGGCTTTATCTCCGGTTGCGTCGGTTGCGTCTCTTGCGGCGTCGTTTCAGTTTCTTGTGGCGTCGTCTCAGCCGCCTTTGTGGTCTCTTGCGCCGTCGTCGTCTCCTGAGCCCGTGTCGTCTCCTGCTCAACCGGCACTACTTTCTGAGTCTCCTCATTATACACAAATGTCGTAACCTCCGGCTCCTCACTTGTCTCAACCTCAATCACATCCTCTTGCACGGCCGTAGGATTATCCTGAATCCCACATCCCAGGTGCATATCCCCCTCGCTCTTCGTTCCATCCGCAAACTTAATCGTCCTCCTCACGATCTTACCCGACTGATTCACTTGTCTTGCCCCGATGCCGACCGAATCCATAAATCCACCCGTCGATGCCACCATCGGCATCACGAAAGTCACGACCTGCCCGCCGTTCCAATTCTCATCAATCGCAAATTCCGTATTCTCATTCTTCATCCCTAGATACGCCGCCGCATACATCTGCTTCTGCAAATCCCCACCATTCTCCGCATTCAGCATCGTCGCATAAATCCTCTGCGCCTTCACGCCCGGATCTACTATATCTAAAATACTCTTATCGAGCACACCTTTGCTGACCAACCCCCTTTCAATTCCTGGTGTCGCCGCAATAAACGACGCCAGCGTCTGCGGTTGATTCTTATACATATCTAGCGCACTATCCGCCAATTTCTCCTGCCAATCTTCCTCGTCCAGTATTCCTTCCTTACTCAGCCCAAACGAATCCGCCGCCGACTTCCCCTCGCTATTATATTCCGCCGGATTCGCCATCATTCCGTTCCGCGCAACCTCCACCCCTTCCATATCCTCGAAACCTTCATAAAGCTCATCCCCGAGCTTCTGTAAATTCCATCGTTGCAGATCCACATCCCCCTTCAAAAGCTCCGGATTATCCAACATATTCCCCCTCTCCGCCAGCGTCTCTTCTTCGATCATATCCTCGCCCGAACTCTCCATCGCGCCTTCCGTCTCAATCCCCGTCTGCGGCACCACTATCGTGCCTCTTCCCCTCCTCGACGTCACCCAACCAATAGCCACAAGCAACCCCGCCCCCGCCACTGCCGCCACCCCCAAAGCAAACTTCTTAAACCTCTTATTCTTTTTTAACCTTTCTTTCTCCTGCCGTTCCTGTTCTTTCATCTGCTCCTGCATCATCTCACCCAGCACCAAATTCGCAATCTCTTCAGCCTCTACCTGTGCCTCCTCCCCCAGCTTCTCCGCCGATATCTGCGCAATTGCCGTATGCTTTTCATTCCAATCGTCCGCAAGATCCATCACGGCATAGACAAACGACCGCTTCACCTGCTCAACTTCCGCCTGGCCTTCATTAGCCGCTTCTCGCAGCTGCTTTTTTGTCCATTCCACAAGCTCAGCCCGATCCACCAGAAACTTATTCCACCCATCCGGATCAAAAGCCTCCGCCATCAACACCGAATCCTTCGCCTCAAACTTATTATCATCAAACTCCCCGCTCGCCGCCCCCGGCATCCCCTCTTGCGCCTCCGTTTCACCGACCCCCATCGCCATCTCAAACCTCGCTCGATCTTCCACCGTCGGCAGTGCAATTTCCTGCCCCTCCGCATAGTTATTAAGTAGCCACTGCTTAAACTCATCCTCCAGTGCCCCTCCAGTTTCCTGATCTCGCGCAAGATTCAAAACCAGCTCATACCCCGCCTTCGTTTTCGGCACTTTCTTCAGCTGCTCTTCTAATTTCTGTCGCTCCACATTCTCATCCCCCTCACCAGAATTCTTCAAAGCCTCCTGCCCCATCTCCTGCTGAGTATGGAACCTATCGACTTCCTGTCCAAATTCTCCATTCCCCCGCGGTGCGCCTTCTCCAACCATTAAGCCACCCTCCCCGCCAAGTAGTCATCCCGAAACTTCGTTAGCGCCGCGTTCGCCGCTTCCTGATAATTAATCCCGCGCGCCGCAAAAAAAGCATCAATTTCCATATCATCACTATCTTCGTTATCTAAAAGCCCATTCAACTCCGCCGCCGCTCCCTCCGGCAAAGTCGCCATCACCGCATCCTCCACCGCTTCCAGAACCAGCGCATTAACTTTTTCTTCTTCCTGCTTAATCTGCTCCGGGGTCATCCCCTCGCCCCCCTTCTCCTTCACCAAAAACTGAACAAACTCAGTAATATTTTGATCTTGATTCTCATTTGTTTCTGGCATCAGCTTACCCTTTCTGCATGACTTTTCCTCATGTTACCATAAGCATTTCCAAAAATCAACCCCTCTTTTCGGTCTCTACGCCACTCTCTCCATAAATCTTCGTTCCCAATCCGCGTCTTCCTTTCGCTCGACCGCCAATTTTGCCCGATCCACTTTCGCCATCGCATCTTCCAGCGTATTACATCGCGCCTCATCATCCTCCATCGCCGCCTGATAATATTCTTCCTTCAACCACTCCGCCAATTTCTCCAAATATTCACTATCGATCGCCCCCTCCGCATCCGCCCCCGTCGCCTGCGCAAATTCATTCAAAACTCCTTTTCGGCTCTTCAAATCCTCAATCGCATAATAATCCGCCAGCTCCACTTTCTTCGCCTCATTCTTTTGCCCCTCCAGCACCTTCTCCTTCCCTATCCGAATCGCCATCTCCGCCCTAAAAATCTTCCGTGACAGTTCGCTCATCCCCAGCTCGATCTTCTCGATCTCCTCTGCGTTCCGCGCCAACTCCCGCTGCTGCCGCAAAGCATCAATATCCGCCTGATACTGCGCAATCTCCCCTTCGAGCTTCGATTGCAGCTTACTAAACTCCGCAAACGTCAATTCATCATACCCCTTCTCAGCCTCCGTCCGCGACGCTCTTTCCATCTCCGTCACCTCTTCTTCCACCATCATCTCCTCAGGCTCCGCCCCACCCGTCTCGGCCTCCACTCCTCCAGCCTCAGCCTCCGTCACGGTTACCGTTTCCATCGCCCCATTTTCCGTCTCCCCTGCTTCACTTTCCGTCTCAGTCACCGGCGACTCCGTCTCTTCAGTCTCAACCTCAGCCATCTCAACCTCGGCCGGTTCCCCGCTCATCTCTCCATCAGCCTCATTCTCTGCCTCCTCCAGCGCTTCATCCTCCCCAACCTTAATACTCGCTTCCGCCGCCAACCCTGAATCCGTATTCTCTCCATACCACAACCATTTCGCCCCCTCGAGCGCCTTATTCGCAACTTTCTTCAAAAACCGCCCAAACCGATTCTTCCGTTCTCTCTCATTCCTCGCCGCATCGGCCGTATCGGCCAACTTTTCCGCTTCACCAACAAAATCCGCCCCCTTCGCACTCTCCGGCGCCAGCTCATTCCATCTCCGCTCAATTTCCCTCATCGCCCCCAAATACGTCTCCCGACTAATTTCTCTCTGCCAATACTTCCGATCCAAATCACTTGATTCTTGATTCATAGCACTCGCCTGCGCAACCCATTCTTCCATCCCTGGCTCCGGCTCCCCCTTCTCTGGTACCACATCCTCGCCCCGCTCCTCTCGAATAAAATTATCCGCCTTTTCCCAAAAATCATCCTCATCAATCATATTCTCGTCCCCCGGCACCTGAATATTCCACGTCGAAATAATCTGTTTCAACTGATGCTTAAAATCATCAACACTCGTTTTCCCCAAGATAAACTCTTTCTGAGCCTTATCGAACTCATCCTTCAAAATCCTCTCAGTCTTATTCCACATCATATTTTCCCGCGAAATCTCCACCACCGGCACATACTCATCTTTCTCATCATCTAGTCTTATCGCCTCCAGCGCTTTATCCGCAAACCCCTTCGCCGCACCCCAAATCCTCCCCGCTTTTTTCTTCAAACTTTCCCCCAGACTCTCCTTCTTCGTCCCCTTCGGCTGCACAATTTTCCACTCCCCCTGCTCATTCTCAGTCACCACATACGAATTCGGATACATAGCCTCATCCTGCGCTTGCCCCCGATTTGCCATCCACAGTTTCTCCCCACTCACCCCAATCGATTCCACTGGAATTTTCACTCCACCCAAAGTTCCACGCGTTTCCGTCTTCTCCCCCATCACCTCAACATCATTCTTAAGCCCCCTCTCCTTAGCCCTATCGATCCCCACCGGCACCACATTCTCCGCCTCATTCACTTCAAATGTCACCATCTCCGGCTCGCTCACCCCCTGTGCCCCCTCAACTTCCGTCGCTTCAGCCCCCGCCTGGCTATTCAATTCCTCAAGCCCCCGCATCAAACTCTCAATGTCAAGATTATACGCTCCGTTTCCGACCGTATTCCCGCCGTTTCCCGATTTTTCGCCCGTTGCCGGCATCCCACCAAACTTCTCCATAATCTAATACCTCTCTTATTGCCTCCCATTTTACCACAAACTTTTCCAAAAATAAACCCTTTTCTCCCTCCCAAAATTCCAAAAAAGCCCAAAACCAAAACCCCAAAAATCCAAACCCCCAAAATTCCTCATCTTCACTAGGGGAGCCGGCACGGCACGGTACTAGCGGGCGAGACAGCGGAGGGA
>CAZAJJ010000016.1:0-19678 GCA_964485445.1 uncultured Candidatus Saccharibacteria bacterium
GTAGACAGCTACTTAAAACTTAGAGGTTGTTCTAAGTTCGTTTATTGAACCCCGCACAGGGGTGATATTGACAATTTTGGTAATGTGTGATACAATGAGGAGGTAGGCTCGTATTTAGAGAAATACGGGAGTAATTTTGAATTGAGAATTTCCTAGAGAGGGAGGGTAAGAAATGTCAGAAATGATGCAGAACCAGATGCGTGAAGGAAGTCGGCAGGAAGAGAAGTTATACAGAGGTGAAGGAATGGCGATTAACGGTGACAAGATGATCATTTCGGGATGGGAGATGATGACTGATTTGCTAAGCTTGGAGCGAGATGAGGTGATTTCTAGTGTGGTTCAGGCTGGGCAAGAAGCGGCTGGGGAGATTTCGCAGTTTCGGGAGTCGAAAAAGGGAGCGCTGATTCTGATGGCGGTGCCGTTGCATCAGACGGCGGATGTATGGCTGGGAGGACTGAGTGAGCGCGACGATCGAGGGAGGTTAGTCAATGTTAATGAATACGTCTGGGTGCGGCCGGTACAACCGGGAGGAAGTCATACGATAATGTGGCGAAATCCGGAGACTGGGGAGACAGAACCGGTGAATTGCATGGCGTACGCGATGGCGAAGATTGCGTATCTGTCGCGCCTGGTTAAGGAAGGAATTATCAATAAGTCGGAAGACCCGGAAGGAGAGAAGTTCCTGGAGGAAAATGGCTATTCGTTGCATCGCGGAGCGGTGGGGACGACGCTGTATTATGCGGGAATGGAATTTATGCGGTTCTATGTGGCGGTGTCGGGAGCGACGGAAGATGAAGACCTGAAATGCGCAGCGGCGGCGACATTTGCATTGAGGACGGCGGTGACGAGTGTGAGTAAGCGGATGGCGGCGATTTCGCGGTGTGTGGATGGGGAGATGATCTTCCGGAGGGACGAAGAAACCGGGCGCGTGGAATTTGATATTATCGGAGAATGATTCTGTTTGACGATACCGGCGAATCGTTTTTGGGGATGCTAGGAAATGAATTGTGAAGAGCCTGGGCGGAATGCCTGGGCTTTTTGATTTTTGTAACATAGTGATATAAATGTGCTATTATAGATATTGTGCGCAAGACGCAGGTTCTTTAAGAAATATGATTTGCAGTCGAAATACGGTTGTTGTGTCTGTATTGTTGCTGTGTGCGATAGTGGGTACGACAGCCTTTGCAAAGAATCTTAGCGATTTTACCTGGACGCAGGCTACCGGATCTAAAACTATCACTTTGGGCGAATTATACCCTGGTTCCAATATTAACTCGAGCGGTGTAAAGTTTTATGCTGTTGCTACTGCTGCCACTAATGGTACGTTCGATGTTGTATTGCAAAGGCAAGGATTTTTAGGAGTCTGGACGACCGTTGGTAGGGCTACAGGTAGTCAATCTTATGAAAATAAGACTGATCCTCGAAATGGCGGAATTGTTCAAGGGCAGCCTTTTATGTGTACGTGGCCGACAACCGATTCTGGTAATTATCGTATTATTTTGGAGAATACAACTTCTCCGCAAAGGGTGCGTTTTACGAGAGTGGAAGCCTGGGCGTATTAAGGTGAAAGCTTTAATGTAACATTGATGTAAATCATATTATCATATTTTTATTGAATATTGCGTTTTTGCGCACTTATACCCCCGGTTACGTAATCGGGGGTTTTCATTTGACGATGAGGTGATAAAATGGGAGTATGAAGATGGTTGAGTTGAGAGAGGTAGAAAAACGCTATGGGGAGAAGGTGGTGCTTGAGAAAGTAAATTTGGAGATTGAGGCGGGGGAGTTTGTAGCGATGAGAGGGGAGAGTGGGGCAGGAAAAACGACTTTATTGAACTTGATTAGCGGACTAGAGAAGCCAACGAAGGGGGAGATTATGGTGGATGGGAAAATGGTAGGGGGCTTAAAAGCGAGAGAGCGAACGGAGTTTTATCGGCATGAGGTGGGGATTGTGTTTCAGGGGTCGTATTTGTTGTCGCAGTTTTCGTTGTTAGAGAATATAGAGTTACCGGGGGTATTTGCAGGGATGACAATGAAGGAACGAAAAAGGAGGGCGGAAGAGTTGGCGCAAAGGTTGGGAATTGAGGGAAATCTGAAGTTTTTGCCGACGGAGGTTTCGGGCGGACAGGCGGAGCGGGCTTGTATTGCGAGAGCGTTACTGCTAAAACCGAAGATAGTTTTGGCGGACGAACCAACTAGTAACTTGGATGAGAAAAATGCGGAGATGGTATTGGCGATTTTAGAGGAGATCCGGAAAGAAATGGGTGTGACGATATTTGTTGCGAGTCATAATCGGGAAACGTTGAGATGGGCGACGCGGATTTTGACGATACAAGACGGGAAAGTACAGAGTGAGGTTGGTTAAAGGGCGGCGAATGGAAGGGGATAAATGAAGTTAAGAGAGGCGATGAGGCTGGCGCATCGGGAAGTGGCGGCTGAGCGGACGAGGAGTCGGGCGACGATAGTGACGGTTGGATTGCTATTTGGGGTGCTATTGGCGGGATTGATGGTGATGCAGGGGTTAGAGAATTTGGTGATGAAGTATGCAGATGGCACGAAGGATGGGAAAATATATTTTTTGGTGAGTTGTGGCGGAGATTGTGATGAGGGCGTGGTTAGAGATTGGATTAAAAGATATGGAGGTATAGAGAATAGCAATGAAATTACTCGGATGTGGCGAGATGAGAATGCGATGGAAGCAGTACTGGTAGTGGAATTTGATGATTTGAAGGAGGCATATAGTTATTACGAGAATGCGGGACCGGATGAATTGCATTATCGGCGAGAAGATTATGAGATACAAGAGATATTGGGAAATCAGGTTGGGGTGTATGGATATTTTCGGGAAAAGGAAGCAGAATTGGTGCGACCGATAAGCATTGGGATGATGACGGTGGCAGTGGTGATTTTGGCATTAACGCTGGGGCATGTAATGGCAAGTGAGGTGAAAACTGGTGTAATTTATCGGGCGGTGGGAGCGTCACGGAGGCAGTTAGCGTTGATTTATCTATTATATTTAGGGGAATTGTGTTTGAAGGCAATAGGGTTTGCCGTAGTGCTGTCGATAATACTGGTTGGAGTGGCGACGGCTGTGGGGTGGAATTATTTAATAGGACAGATAACTTTTAGATATCCAAAGGCGACGGACATTTGGCCGATTTTGTGGGGAATGAATAGATATTGTGTAGCAGTAGTGGGTGGGATGATTTTGGCGGTGCCGGTTGCATTTATATTATGTTTGGATCAGTTTTCGGATCGAAAATTAGTAGAAAAAATGAAGGGTGAGTAAAAATGAAAATTCGGGATGCTTTGTGGATGGGGGCAAAGAATTTAAAGGTTTATAAGAAGCGAAATTTAATGATTATGGGGGTGATGGGGGTGATTTTTGGGGTGATGCTGGTGATGAACTTGGGGCTCACGGGGATGGAGAAAGCGTATGTTAAATATGCGGGAAAGGGGACTGAGGGGAAAATAGTGATTGAGGCGAGTAATGGCGAAGTGACGGACGAGGCGGGGGCGGAGAGTCGGGAGGAGATGGCGAGAGATATTGAGAAATACGGAGGAAGGGTGCTAGGAATGGCGGAGCGAGTGGGGAGATTTGGGAGAGTGGTGGTGCCGGAAGATTTGGTGAGGGAAAATATAGAGGTGAGTCTCGAGAAAGTGCCGGAGGGGGCGGTGCCGATTTTGGTGACGGGGACGATGGCTGAGCAGATGATGGGGAAGAGCCTTTCGACGGATTATTGGGATGTAGAGAAGAAGGCTCAAGATTATGAGGAGTTAAGGTCGGAAGTAATTGGGAAGACTTGGACGGACGTGGGGGGGACGGAGTATTTTGTGGTGGGGTGGGCGCCAGGGAATTTTCAGGTGAGTAATTTATCATTTCGACAATTAGAGCGGGGGAATGATAATGTTCTCAATCCGATTTTGAATTATGTAAATACGCCGGAGAGCAGGGTAATTGCGATAGATAATGGGAAGAGCGAAAGTTGGCGAGTGAATCGGGAAGAGACGAACGGGGAAGGTGAGGCGATTTTGGCGGTGTTTGATACAGAAAAGCAAGCGGAGGAGTATTTGAGAAAGGGGCGGGGGAGATTTATGAACGTGGAACTTGGAAAGCGGGATTATGCGGTGAGAGTGGTGGCGGGAATGTCGCCGGAGGTGGGCTATGTTTTTGGGATATTGAAGGGCGGGGCGGGAGTGGTGATGGTGATTCTGGGAGTGATAGCGGGGATAGTAGTGCTTTTGACGAGCGTGCGGCTAATGGAGCAGGAAAAACGGAATATTAAGATATATTATAGTCTGGGAGCGACGACGGGGCAGGTAAAGATGATTTATTTGGGATATTTTCTGGAGTTGATGGCGGGAGCGGCGATTCTCGCGATGGGATTGGCGTCAGTGATCGTGGCGGGTTTTAGTTTGGCGAATCAGGAGCTACTCAGTGCGCAGGCGATGCTCGGGTTTGGGCTGGTGGAGGCGCCGAAGGTGATGTGGTACGGGGTGAATTGGGGGACTTTAGCAATAATATTAGTAATGGTGGCGCTGGCGGGCGGATGCGTGATGGTGAATGGACGGAGACTGAGGAAGGTGGGAAAATAGTGGGAGTTCATGGTTGTAATTTGAGGGAAGTTACACTATAATAAGCTTATGGATGAAATTTCACGCTATGCAGTGGGGCTAGATGTCGGCACGGGAAATGTGCGGGCAGTAGTGGCGAGCGTAGGAAATGGGGGAAAATTGAACGTGATCGGTTATGGCGAAGCGCCGAATTCGGGGATGAGGCGGGGAGTGGTGGCGAATTTGTCGGGGCCGGCGCAAGCGATCGATCGGATGCTGGGGGAAGTGGAGCGGATGAGTGGGTACGAAGTAAATACGGCGACGATTTCGATTAACGGGGCGAAGATCGTTTCGACGCGGACGGAGGGGATGATCGCGGTTGGGGGGATGGAGCATGAGATTAATGGGAATGATTTGGCGCGAGTAGAAGACGTGGCACTGCAAGGGAGGATTCCGGCGAATCAGGAAGTTTTGGAGATCGTGCCGTTGCAGTTTGTTCTGGATGGGCAAGGGGGAATTAAGGATCCACTGGGGATGACGGGTTCGCGACTGGAGATGAAGGCGAATGTGGTTTCGACGATGTTGCCGAGTTATGAGAATTTGCGACGGGCGACGGAGGGGGCGAATGTGACGCCGGAGCAGATTGTGCCGAGTGTGGTGGCAGCGGCGAAGGCGGTGCTTTCGGAGCGGCAGCGGGAAAACGGTGTGGCTGTGGTGGATATTGGGGCAGCGACGACAGGCGTGGCGATTTATGAAGAGAATGATTTGCAGTATATTGGCGTGGTGCCGGTGGGGTCGAATAATATTACGAACGATTTAGCTGTGATGCTGGCGATCGATACGGAAATTGCTGAGGAAATTAAGCGGCGGTTTGCGAGCGGGAATTTTGGGGCGACAGAAAGTCCAGTAGTGATTCGATGGCGAGGTAAGGAATTGCATTTTGAGCGGAGTCAGATCGATGAAGTGGTGCGAGCGCGGCTGGTGGAAATTTTGGAACTGGTGCGAAAAGAACTGAAAAAGGCACATTATGAGCAGAGGTTGCCGGAGGGGATGGTGCTCACCGGTGGTGGGGCGAAGATGCGGGACTTGGATAAGTTTGTGCGAGAAGTCTTGCAGATGTCGGTGAAGATTGGGGTGCCGATGGGACTGTCGGGGGTGGCTGAGGCGGTGCGACGACCGGAGTATGCGGCGGCGGTGGGGTTGATGCTGACGTCGGCGGAAGGGGGGAAGGGGAAGGCGGCGAAGAAGGGGCAGAAAAAGGAGAAGAAAGGGGGAATGTTGAAGAAGATTTTTGGGAAGTTTTAGACATTGCTTATTGTCATAAAATGTAAATTAGCAGTGAAGTAAGTATTCTGATAGTTGCATTTCATACCTGGCGTAGTGAGACTTTTCTAGGTACGCTTGTGACGCCTATCTTCATAAAAATATTAATTAGCAGTAGTACAGATGCTTTTTGGACCCGTAAAATACCCGTCTATCGTTATAAAACTTCAACTAGCAGTGAAATAACTATTTTAGACACGCTTGATTCAGCCCGCCGTCGCGGGTGAATCTGCGCTTCGCCACGGCGCCGTCCTTGTGGAGAGCCTAAAATAGTTATTTCACTGCTAGTCGGCGTTTTATGTCGTTTGGCGTTGAGGGTCCTAAGATGCAGTTTAGCCTTCTGGTGATTCACAAGTTTTTATATTATTCTTGAGAAGCGTCCAAAAATACTTACTTAGTAGGTTGAGGGGCTGGAGGAAGTAGCCGTAGTGACGATTGTGGTCGCTTGAAGAGTTAGCGTTGGTGGGATTGAAATCGAGGTCTGAGGCGTAGCGGGCAGTGGATGTTTGAGGGGTGGAGGACCAGAAGTAGCCGTATAGATTGGCGCCATGGAGCGAGCCATATGGAAGATGGATAAGGCCACTACGGACGAAATACATAAATAAAACTATCATGGCGGGGGGAGAAGCCAGCATAGCGATTGTTAGTGTGGGAGGTGTCGGTATTGGTTGGGGTGATTTGAAGGCTGGTGGCAAGATGGATGAGGGCGGGAGGGGCGTTGGCGCTCCAGACATAGCCGATATCGTTGGCGTTTTTGAGTGAGCCGGTGGAAGGATTAATATTGCCACTACGGACGAAATACATGGAAGAGATATGAAGAGGATTTTATGAAAATGATTGTTTTGATAAACGTACTGAAAGGTGGTTAAAAATGTAAACTGGGTACAGTGTACCCAGTTTGGAAAAATGGAAGCGCGAAGGGAGAAGCCGTAGGCGTGGCCAGCGTTGTTGGATGAAGCGCTGGTAGCGGGGTTGAATCCGGAGTAGAAGGCATTGTTGATGTCAGCGGGAAAGGCCGTGGATGACCAGGAGAAATTTGTGTTGCCAGCGTAGTTGAGGAGTCCGCCGGGAAGAGTGATAATGCCACTACGGACGAAATACATATGGGGAGCAATTATTGATGCGGAGGGTGTAGCCGAAGAAGCGATTGTCGAGATTGGACGGATGGATGGCGGCGGGGCTAAAGTAGAAGAGGTAGGTGCTTTGGAGGTCGGACGGAAAAGGGGTGGATGACCAAAAGTCGCCGTTGGTGCCTGCGAAACGAAGCGCGCTGCGGGGGAGGTTCATATAGCCACTACGGATGAAATACAGACGAGAGTAATTACGAAGGGAGAAGCCATTGTCGCGAGTGTAGCTATTTGATGGATAGATGCTGGTGAGATAGAAAGCGTAGTTGAAAGTATATTGAATGCTGGCGGGGGTAGTGCTGGACCAGAAATAGTTGTTGATTCCTGGAAGCCAAAGTGCGCCATCTGGGAGGTTGATATAGCCACTACGGACGAAATAGATGGGGAGAGTCATGAGAACAAGGAGGGAAAAGCCATAGTAGCGATAATCGTTATTTGATAGGTAGATGATAGTAGAATAGAAGTCAAGATTAAAGGCGCTTTGAGTATAGGCGGGGTAGGCACTAGATTCCCAGAAGTAACCACGATTATTGGCATATCGGATTGATCCGAATGGAGGGGCGATAATGCCACTACGGACGAAATACAATGGAGAGTAATAAGTGAGGTTTGTGAAAAATAGGCATTTTGGGTTGGGCGGAGATGAAAAAATTGATTCTAAAGGTATTGGTTTTTCTTGAGGATGTGCTATAATGGGAACAGATATAAAGTGGAGAAAGGTAATGCCCGAAATTAAGCCAACAGATGTAGAAAGCTCAGCAAGTATAAAAGTTGTCGGAGTAGGTGGTGCTGGTGGGTCGGCTGTGGATCGGATGAAAGAGTTTGGGCTGTCTGGGGTGGAGTTTGTGGCGGTGAATACCGATGCGCAGGCTTTACATCATTCTCATGCTGAGAAAAAGGTACATATCGGGCGAGGTTTGGGCGCTGGGGGTGATCCGGATAAGGGGCGCGAGGCGGCTGAAGGGGGGCGTGAAGAGATTGGTAAGGCGCTGGATGGGGCGGATATGGTGTTTATTACATTGGGAGCTGGCGGTGGAACTGGTTCTGGGGCGGGGCCAATTGTGGCGGAAGAAGCGCGGAATCGAGATATTTTGACGGTGGGCGTGGCGACAAAGCCATTTACATTTGAAGGTCCAGTGCGGCGGGAGAATGCTGAAAAGGCGATTGAGAATTTGTCACGACAAGTGGATGCTTTAATTACGATTCCGAATGATCGGTTGTTGCAGACGATTGATCCGCGGACACCGCTAAATGAGACGTTTAAGATTGCGGATGACGTATTGCGTCAGGGTGTGCAAGGAATTTCTGAACTGATTACTGATCATGCGTTGATTAATCTTGACTTTGCGGATGTGAAGGCGATTATGAAGAATGCTGGGTCGGCTTTGATGGGGATTGGGCGAGCGAGCGGTGAGAATCGGGCGGCGCTGGCGGCGCAGCAAGCGATTGAATCGCCGCTGATTGAGGTGAAGATTGATGGGGCACGGGGGGTGTTGTTCTCGATTGCAGGTGGTTTGGATATTTCGATGAGTGAAGTACAGGAAGCGGCGGAGATTATTACTGGGGCGGTGGCGCCAGATGCGAATATTATTTTTGGGGCGAGTATTCGACCGGAGCTTGAGGATGAGATTGTGGTGACCGTAGTAGCGACAGGGTTTGATTCGGAGTATTATCGGAAGTTAGATGCGGAGAGAGCGGTCGAAGAGCAAAGTAGTTCGGTAGTGACGGCGACGAGTCCGACGATTGCAGACATGATGGCAGGGCGGGAAGTGATGGATGACCGAGGTAGCGGTTATGGTTACGGAAGTTATAGTGGGGTTGGCAGTAACGGGAACAACGGCTATGGGGGAAGTGAAAATAGTGGTTACGGGGGAAGTAGTTATGGGGTGAGTGAGACGGCTGCGCCAGTGCCGGAACAATCAACGGGTGATTTTACGGCGGAGAGTCGGACTAACATGTGGGATAGTATTCGGACGGAGAATGAAGATGATCTAGATGTTCCACCGACGCTGAGGGAACGCCTGCGTAATAAAGGCAAGGAGTAAGATGGTGGCGGCTCCGAGGATTGGAAACAGTAAAGTGCTAGAGAGCCGCGAGACGGATGATGGGACGACGATTCGGCGCAGGCGGGTGAGCGCAGATGGACGACGTTTTACGACGTACGAGAGGATTGAATTACCGCAGTTGTTTGTCAAGAAGCGGAATGGAAGTCGAGAGATTTTTGATCGAGAGAAATTGATTACGTCGGTGAAACGGAGTGTGGGGAAGTTTATGGGGTCGGAGTTTGAGATTGAGGAACTGGTGAATGAAGTGGAGAAGTTGTTGAGGTGCAAGGGAAAAGAGGCAGTGACGTCGGAAGAAGTGGGAAATGCGGTGCTGGACGCTCTGGCGGAACGAAATGAAGTGGCGTATGTGAGGTTTGCGAGTGTGTTTTTGGATTTTCAGACTTTGGGGGATTTTGAGAGAATTTTGCGAGAAAGGAGAGAGAAAAAATGCGAGTAGTCTGTGTGTGGCGACGGGAAAGCGATTATGGACGGATGATGGAAGAGTGGATTCATGAGTTTGAGCGGCGAACAGGGAAGGAGATTGAGACGATTGACCCGGATGGGCGAGATGGGGTAGGGTTCTGTCAGAGTTATGATATCGTGGAATATCCGACGATTTTAGCCTTAGGGGAGGACGGGGCGGTTTTGGCGCAGTGGCGGGGGAAAGAATTGCCGTTGTTTGATGAGGTGGCATACTGGTTGTAGGGAGGTTTGTGGGGTTTGAGTTTTTTGAGTCTTTGGGGTTTTGATTTTTTGAGTTTTCTGGTTTTTGAGAATGAAAAAGGCTACCGCAGTGCGGTAGCCTGGTGGTCTGATTGTTTTATAAGGAACTTAGGTTTTGAGGTTTCGTTTTGGAAATCTTCGGCAGAATTTGGGCCTTAGGGTTTCTGCTTTGGAGATTTTAATGAAGCCTGGTTCCTGGAACTGCCTGGGGCTGGAGGAAGGTTATTCCGGGAGTTGATATTCCGGAGGCAGATCGGGATGGACGGAGAATTGATTGAGCGGGGCACGGTCGGGTTTGGCGAAGAATTCGCTGACGGCGCCAGAGTGGGAACCGGGGGTAGTGATGTTGATTGTCATCTGAGTGTCGGGCTCTATCATATAGAGGCTGCCGATGAAGTTCTGGCACTGGATGCCTTTGAGCTTTAAATAGAGCTGGCTGGTAATACTTGGGTAGCGGCTGATGAGGTCGGTGAGTTCGATGATGACCTGGCCAACGCCGGTTTTACTCTTGGGAATCTTTTTAATCTGAGCGTTGGCAGTAATGCTGCGGTTTTGAGTGATAACTATAGGTTCGTCGTCATCGAGTTTGATGATGTAATCGATGAGAACTTTATAGGTTTTACCGATAAGCAGTTTTTTGTCGGGCAGGGTAACCTGGGTGTAGAGGTAGGCACGCTCGACGCTGCGTTCGAAGGTGGAAGACTGCTTAGGAAGACTGACGGGGTCGATGATAGCGTCGGCCAGAGCGGAGCCGGGGGCTGGAGTGGAGTCGGAGGCTGTTGGGGAGTCGTTTGAGTTACTGGGTGGAACGAGGTCGGAAACATCGCTGGAGAAGCCGTAGGTTTCTGGGGATGAGTCGCTAAGGAGCGGGGA
The DNA here is from genome assembly GCA_964485445.1 of uncultured Candidatus Saccharibacteria bacterium. Taxonomy (GTDB): domain Bacteria; phylum Patescibacteriota; class Saccharimonadia; order Saccharimonadales; family Saccharimonadaceae; genus Nanosyncoccus. The sequence continues at coordinate 10,646 of CAZAJJ010000016.1, forward strand.
ATTGTCAGGGGATTGTGAGATTTCGGGGTTTTCGGGAAAATCTGAGGTTTTAGAGTTCTCGGGGAACTCTGGGGGTGCGGCGTTTTTGGCGGATTCTGGGGTTTTGGAGTTGAAAAAAGCACTGAATTTCTGGGTGATGAATGATAAAACGTTCATAATATGTCCTCCCTTTTGGATATTAAAGTGCAAAAACAATAGGTATCTCTATCCATTATAGCACACTTTGCTTAAAAAGTCAATATATAGTATAATTTTAGGTATGAAATATAAAGCAGGCATGAGGCGCAAGGCGTCAGAATACGAAAAAGCGCTAGTAGAATGGTGGAAAAAGAACCAGATTTTTGAGAAGTCGGTGGAGCAGAGACCGATTGATGAGTCGTATGTGTTTTATGACGGGCCACCGTTTATTACGGGGATGCCTCACCACGGGACGTTGCTGAGCTCGATCGTGAAGGATGCGGTGCCGCGGTATTGGACGATGCGGGGAAAGCGAGTGGAACGGAGATGGGGGTGGGATTGTCATGGGCTGCCGGCGGAGAATTTTGTGGAGAAACAGCTAGGAATTACTGACAGGCGAGAAATCGGTACGAAATGGTCGCTGGAGGATTATATTTCGAAGGCGCGCGAGAGTATGGTGGCGAATTCGGAGACTTGGGAAGGGACGATTGATCGGATTGGGCGCTGGGTGGATTTCAGGGGGGCGTATCGGACGATGGATAAGGATTTTATGGAGTCGGTGTGGTGGGCGTTTAAGACTCTGTACGAGGCGGGGAAGATTTATGAGGGGCGGAAAGTGCTCATGTATGATACGAAGTTTGCGACGCCGGTGAGTAAGTCAGAAGTGACGATGGATAATGATGCGTATCAGACTGTGACGGATCCGTCGGCGTTTGTAAAGTTTCGTTTGGCGGATACATCTGCTCTTCTCGAAACGGCTGACGCGACGTCAGGTCATCTAGAGTCTGTTTCGAGTCGCAAAAGTAACAAAGTTCTTTCAGAACTTTGCAGTGAGGCGTCGGCTCAGAAGAAAGAGCAAGCACTTTCTTCTTTCGCACTCCTATCACAGTGCGCGGACGGAGCCGCGCTGACTTTTGCTAAACAGACTTCAGATGAACCTGGTGCGTCAGATGTTTCTCAAAAAACAGATGTATCCGCCAGTCAAGTCTCTACAAAAGCTGGAGTCTGTCTCGATGATGCGAAGTCGAATGTTTATTTCTTGGCTTGGACGACGACGCCTTGGACGTTGCCGGCGAATATGGCGCTGGCTGTAAATCCGGAGATGGAGTATTGTGCAGTGAAGGTGTGGGCGTCAGATGGGGTAGAAGCAAAAACGTCGCAACCGGAGATAATGATTCTCGCGAAAAGTCGGCTGGAAGCGGTTTTGAAGGATGTGGATTACGAAGTCGTTAGAGAGGGGATTAAGGGGTCGGAGCTGGTTGGATTGACATATGAGCCAATCTGTGATACAATAGATAGAGAGGCTAAGTTGAAAAACACTTGGACTGTTCTTGGTGGGGATTTTGTGTCGGATGCGGATGGGACGGGGGTCGTGCATATTGCGCCGGCGTATGGGGAGGATGACTATAAGTTGGCGCAGGCGAATGAGGTGGGATTTGTCGATGTGTTGGATGAATATGGTTATTATTTGCCAGAGGCGGCGGAATGGTTGCATGGTATTGGGGTGAGAGATACGGATGAGCAGGGGATCGAGATTTGGGCGGGGAATAAGTTCATTGCGAAGTGTCTCGAAGAAAAGGGAATTGTTTGGAAGATCGAATATATTAAACACGAATATCCGTTTAATCCGCGGTCGAAACAGAGGATTATGTATCGGGCGTTTCCGAGTTGGTTCTTTGATGTGCAGGGGCAGAAAGAGCTGATGTTGGCGCAGAATGAAAATATTAATTGGTTCCCGGAGTATTTGAAGCACGGCAGGTTTGCGAAAAATATTGAGCAGGCTCCGGATTGGAATTTGAGCCGGGATCGGTTCTGGGCGACGGCGATGCCGGTGTGGAAGGGGGATAGAGGTTCGGTGAAGGTGGTGGGGAGTTATGATGAGTTGTATGAGTTGTCGGGGGTGAGGCTGGAGGATTATCATAGGCCGTGGGTGGATGAGATTGAGTTTGAAATTGATGGGGAGCATTTTAAGCGGATTGATAAGGTGCTCGATTGCTGGTTTGAGAGTGGAAGTATGCCGTTTGCGCAGTTGCATTATCCGTTTGAGAATAAGGAAAAGTTTGAGCGGAATTATCCGGCGGATTTTATTGTAGAATATGTAGGACAGGTGCGGGCATGGTTTTATTATATACATTGTGTTAATACGGCATTAGCGAGTATAGGTGCGTTCGGGAACATTTCCACGCCTCTCGAAACGGCTGACGCGACGTCAGGTCATCTAGAGTCTGTTTCGAGTCGCAAAAGTTCCTCGGACGGAGCCGCGCTGACTTTTGCTAAACAGACTTCAGATGAACCTGGTGCGTCAGATGTTTCTCGAAGCGCAGAGCTGTTCCCGGATTCTCCTGCGCAGGCTAATAACTTTGTGACAGGAGTGGCGAGTGGAAAGTTAAACGCGTTTAAGAATGTGATTACGACGGGGACGTTGGCGGGGAATGATGGGCGGAAGATGTCGAAATCACTGGGGAATTATACCGATCCGAATGAGTTGATGGATCGGTTTTCGGCGGATGCGCTAAGGTTTTTGCTATTGTCGAGTCCGGTGCTCTCGGGAGAAGATTTTGCGCTGACGGATAAGGATGTGAGTGATACGCAGAGGAAGCTCGCGATGATTTGGAATGTTTATGATTTCTTTGTGATGTATGCTAGTGTGGATGGGTATGATTCGCCGGAATTGCCAGGGAATTTTGGGAAGGAACTAGAAAATCCGTTGGATATTTGGATTATTGCGAGATTACACCAACTGAAAGCGGAAGTGATGGAGGGGATGGAGGAATATAATATTCCGAAGGCGCTTTCGGGAGTGTTGCTGTTTGTGGATGACCTGAGTAATTGGTTCGTCAGGAGGAGCCGTCGGAGGTTTTGGAAGTCGGAAGATGATAGCGATAAGGCAGAAGCGTATTGGACTCTGTGGAAGGTGCTGACGAATTTGGCACGGATTTTGGCGCCATTTACGCCGTTTTTGGCGGAGGAATTGTGGCAGAATATGACAGGGGAGTGGGCGCCGGAGATGAGCGTGCATTTGCAGGATTTTCCAACTTGTACGGAACTGGATGAGGAAATGGAGAAAGTGCTGGTGCAGATGGCACGGGTGCGAGAAGTAATTAACGAAGGGCTGAGGTTGAGGATGTATGCGGATGAGAAGGAAAAACAGGTGAAAGTGCGGCAGCCACTGCAGAAGTTGATTTATGCGGGGGAGAAACTGCCGGAGTGGGGCGAGGAGATGATTCGCGATGAAGTGAATGTGAAGGTTGTGGAACAGGGGACGGAGGCCTGGTTGGATAAGGAAATTACGCCGGAACTTGCGCAAGAGGGGTTTGTCAGGGAGCTGGTGCGGGCAGTGCAAAGCGCGCGGAAGAAGGCGGGGTTGCAGGTTGATGATCGGATTAAACTATCAGTGAGTTGCGAGGTGCCGGAAGAGTGGTGGGAGATGTTGAAGAATGAGGTCTTGGCGGAGGAAGTGACGCGCGAGGGGAATTATGAACACGATGAGATTGCGAAGGTGAATGGGGAGAATGTGACGATTAGTCTGGAGAAAGTGACAAGGTAGGGGGGGTGGGGATGCTGTTGCCGAGTTTTCTCGAAAAAGTTTGAGAGGGGTGGGCGGATTGCGGGAATGGTATTGCCTTTTTTGGTTGGCGCCAGAGAAAAGCCTGAGCGGGGCTCGGTTTTTGAAAATGCTATTGACTTTTGCGGCTATGTGTGCTATAATGAGGGGTAGAACCTGGTTTTTGATGCACTAAAACCAGGTATAGAACATGTACAAGGAGGGCTATATGATGAATGAAATGGTAACTGATGTAATGGCGGCTGAGATGACTTTTGAGGTCGAAGGAGGGACGGCGACTGAAACGCCGTGGTGGCGGAAAGAGTATGAGGACCTGAAGTACATCGAGATCGCGACGGGAGTACGCTATGAGCACCGGGTAGTGAAGCTGGTGGTGTTTTTGATGGCGGCGCTGGCGATTAGCGTGATTGTCTGGAGAGGGCTGTGTTCGTGGGTGGGCTGGCTGTACTGGAACAATTTGATCGTTTTGGGCTCGGAGGCTAATTACGATTCGTATATCGTATGGAAGGCGCAGAAGCTGATGTTGGCAGTCCGAACATGTCAGAATATTCCGGTTATGATGATAAGCGGTGCGGTAGCGATGGGATGCGCATCATTAACGGGTTCAGTTTTGGTCAATGCTTCTCGGAGGCAGCGATGGATTATAATTGTTGCAACTGGGAGATTATGTGGATGGTCCTGTGTATTAACATCGATGGTAGGGCTGCTAGTTGTAGGCGGAATGACGGACTGGATGATCTCGGTGATGGTTTATGGAGTGAGCTTTCTGTTGGTAGAGATATGTGTTTTAGGAGGGGAAAGATGCTAGGTAACGTATGTAAGGATAAGAAGATTGTAGTCGCGTTAGTGGCCGGAAAATGGATTTTGAAAACGGCAAATGAGTTTTCTGGAGTGCCGATTGATGACAGCCGGCTGGCGGAACGGATGTGGGGTTTTCCAAAGTGGAGAATCGTTGCGCGTTCGACGATAAAAAATAAGAAACGTTGGGATGAGGTTGTGCAGGCGAGTCCGGAAGTGCTGGAAAAGTTTTGGGGTAGGGGAGACCTACTTGAGAGACTGCAGCATGACCGTAACCTGAAAATCGTCGGAATTGGCTTGGCACAGAATGAAGTGTCGCTGGTGGTCGTCGGACGAGAAACCGCGGAGCAGAAGGCTTGGAGCGCAAGGATAGGCCTAGCAATCGGGGAATTGGAGGCTGAGCTGGTGACGCTGGAACTCGGGGCTTATTTCAAGGATATGAATGACGAGGTGAGTGAAATGTGTTTGAGTTACGAGTGGTCTATGGATGTGGCAAGTAGAAAACCGACGACGAGCGTAGATTTGTGGCGCGATGAGGTGAGGATAGATCAGGCTGATTTTGTAGATTAGCCCTCTGAATTTAGAAGAGCCCTGGCGGAAACGCTGGGGCCTTTAAAATGGTTGGACTTTTTTCTTATTTGGGCGGTTTTGTTATTTTGGGACCTTTTTCTGGAGAAATGCTAGGGTAAGGGGATTTGGCAAGTCGAGTGCTAATGTGAAGGAATTCGTTGGGGAAACGCTTGTGCTTTATTTTTTGGAACTACGTGATTAGGATAAAGGGGGACAGTAATTGGAGTTAATTATGACCAAACGAATAGAAAGAAAAGTACGGAATCAGGCGTTTGTGGATGGGCAGAATCTTTTTCTGGGAACAACTACCAGTTCTGATCCGTGGAGGATTGACTTATATCGGTTTCGTGAATACTTACAGAAGAAGTATAATGTTATAAAAGCCTATTATTTCCTAGGATGCGTCGATACGAATTATCAAGCTCTATATGATTTAGTTCAAGATGCTGGTTTTATTTTAGTTTTTCGTGCGCATAGTGAAAGTTCTATTTCTAACAAGAAAGGAAATGTCGATACCGATATTGTTTTTACTATGATGCGCAATTTTCATGAGGACGCAGAAATTGATAAATTCTTTCTAGTTTCTGGTGATGGGGATTATTACAAGACGATTAAATATTTATATAGTAAAGATAAACTAGGAAAAGTTTTATTTCCAGCACAACGTAAATCGTCTTCTCTCTATCGACAACTTGGCAATTCTTATTATGATTACCTTGATTGGCCAGGGATTCGTGAAAAAATTGAACTAAAAAGAGGGTCTTCGCTTAGGTAGTTGGCCGTTTGCGCTGCCCTCATGGTAATATGTCTTTATTATAGCAAATGTTGCCTGAGGGGTCAAGAGGATTTTATCAAAAAAGTGGCTTCGCCTTAGGTATCTCTCCGTCCGGTCTGGCCACTTCGGAATAGTTTTATTATAGGTGTTAATTGAGTGGTCAAGAGGATTTTTCTTGACTTTTGCACGGATGTGTGCTATAATGGAGGGAGAGGCTAGTTTGGCTTGGAATTGAGGCTGAGGTCTAAAACTGAGGTCAAGTTGAGACTGAAATCTAAATTTGAGATTGGAGTTGGGATTGAGGTTAAGGCCTGATGACTCTAAGTGGGGAGGTGAAACGGAAAAACGGAGCGAAACTAGCGATTTGAACTTTAAAATTGGTGTTTGCGAAAGGAGAACGGCGATGAGCGAGAAAAGTTGTAGGACTTGCGAGAAGGCGGAAAGTTGTCAGTGTATGAAAAAGGACCGGATGGATTTTGGTAATATGGAAATGATGGCTGCGGAAAGGGTAGCGAGACGAGAAGTGAAAGAAGATTGTGCGCCGGTTGAGACGACGGAAGATTATATTCCGGTTGAGATGGCAGCGGAGATGGCGGTGACGGCGCCGCGCGAAGATGGGGCGCTGATGCGAAGGGAGTCGGAAATACGGCGGCCGAGCGGAACATTGACTTGGAACACGAGTTGTGAGTAGTGGCAAAAGTAACCTGGATATGAGAGTTAGGAACGGGAATTGAATTAAGGAGGAGAAAATGATTAGTGTCAAAACGCGGAATGAATTGCAGCAAAGATGGCCGAGGACGGAGATTGATGTGAGTATTTTGCCGGAGCATCAGGTCTTGTCGGTGCCGGAGATGTTTGAATTGCCGGAGAAGATTGAGCTGGCGGTGAAGTCGGGAGAGACGGAGGAGCTGTTCAGAGGAGCGGTCCTGAGTAATAACGGCGTATGGTTTTATATACCAAGTTTGCTGGTAGATACGCAAGAGGCTGTGGCGCTGAAGGTGCAAAGTGTGCTGACTGGAGTGGAAGAAAGCCGGAAAGTGGTGCGGTTGCGAGTAAGAAGGGATCAGTTGGTTTGCTGGGTGGCGGTGAGTGACGGTCGGAAGTCTCAGTTGGAATATATTACGCTGGAGGCGAAGTGGTTGAAGAATTTGACGCTGGGATTTACAGTGTTGGATGCGGAAGGAAAGGATGTTTTGGGCGTCTTGTATAGCCGGAGTTATGGCAAATATAGTTTGCCGCACGCAAACACGATCGGTGTGAATTTGGCATATGCGGATGGAAGCCTGGAGAAGCATCAGGTGCAGGTTGATGCGGATGGGAAGAATGTGAAGGATGGGTGTTATGAATACACTTACCGGGAGAAGTTGAAGGTTTGAGAATCCGGTTTGAATAATGTTGATTTTACGCAAAAGAACCCTCGCTACGGCGGGGGTTTGTTTTTATGCTGAAATGTCTCTAGGGGGAATATTTTTGAGAAAATGGCTTTTTGATCGAGCCTATGTTTGCTTTTATTCCGTTTCCTGTGCTACGTTAGGGCTACGGGCGGGGTTAGCCTAGCTTAAAGGTCGAAAAAACTTTTTAGCAATGTTAACTTGGGAAAGGTGGGTTAATTATGAGTAGACTCATTCTCGGGCTTTTGCTGAGCGGCAAATATGTCCGCAAAGTAAAAGTTACCTTAGTTCGTAAGGACTAGGGTAACTACAAACAAATTATAACCCCATTTTAACAAAACCAATTTTAAAGGTCAACCCTGCCCGCAAGGTGAAAGGCCGTAACCCTATTTTTATTTTAGCAAAAACATTTTAAAGGTCAAGTTTGCTTGCCAGGTATTTTGGAAATTTTAGGGTGGGAGTTTGTGGTTGCGCGGGATTTTTGAGGAATTTTGAGATTTCTGTAGGGTTTTCTGGAAGATTTTCGGAGGTTTTCGAGAGTTTTTGTGGGGTTTTGAGATTTTCTTGTAGGCTTTTCGGGAGTGGTGAAATAGAGGTGGAGGGAAGGAATTTTGACGATTTTGCAAAAATTAAGCATAAAAAGTATTGACTTTTTGAGTGATGTGTGCTAGTATAGAAGATAGTTAGATAACAAACAAGAACATCTAACAAATAAAAAACTCAGGCGTGAGTGTAAGCCCGAAATAAAAATAAAAAGGAAAAAGCATGAGTAACAAAACAAACATTAAACAAGGAGAAAATACCAATGTGAAGGTTGAGGCCGTCATTGACTTCGGAACGATAGATACGAAAAAACGAGACGATGACGGAGCGTGGAACGCTATGAAATTCTTTGGAGAGACGGACGCAGCGGAAGCTGGATATAAGTCACCGGAGAAGATTAGCAAATTAGCAGAGAAGCGAATCCGCGCATTAAAATTTGGACGAAGTGTCCTGATGGAAGTTTAAGGAGAGAAATAGCATAAGATAGAAAAACTTGAAAACCCGAACGGATGTTCGGGTTTTTGGGGTGTGGAGAGGTTTGTGTTTTAGGGCGGGGATTTCTGATAGGGGCGTTGAGGTTTCGTTCTTTTGATGACGCTTGTGGTATAATAGAGGTAATGGTTGTTGAGATGAAGAGGGGTGCTGGGCTTGTTGGCTATTTTGCGTTGGTGATTATGGCTAAGGAGGAGAGAAGGTCGGAGAATTGTCAATGGGATTTATAGATTAAATAGGGAGGAGCGGGGATTTTTGGATGGGGAATAATGGTATAATTTGGGAAAGTTTTAGGGAGGAAAATAAAAGTACCTCTGTTCGAACAGGGGCGAGAAACAACACGAAAATGATATTTAGCCTCATATAGTAAGGAGAAAAAAGGGGTGAGGCCATCGCTACAGCAGCACAGACGCAGTGGATTAGTAACAATGGGAACGCCTACACTAGTATCACTGGTCCGGGTAAGACTCGTCTTGATGGCTCTCCTATGTATTTCGTCCGTAGTGGCTATATCGGCCTTCCGAGCGGCTCACTTCGGGGCGCAGGCAACAATGGCTACTTCTGGTCATCCGTCGCCTACCCCGCTACCTCTCAGTACGCCTTCGGCCTCGTCTTCAATTCTACTAACGCCTACCCCTCGGATAGCAGCAGTCGCTACTACGGCTTCTCCCTCCGCTGTCTCGCCCGCTAGTACCGTGCCGTGCCGGCTCCCCTAGTGAAGA
>CAZAJJ010000017.1:0-18801 GCA_964485445.1 uncultured Candidatus Saccharibacteria bacterium
CTTTTTTGTTGAACCTTATTAGTTAATTCTTTCTGGATTCGTTAAGTGAGCCCGCCCTTTTTACCCATTTTCTATTCCTTTTTCCCGTCTTATGCTATAATGTTCGAAAAGCGAGGTAATAACTATGGATAATCAAGATCAATCACCTGTATCAGCCACCCCTGAGACTCTTTCCGATTCCCCCGAATCGACCCCCGAGGCTCCCGCCCCCGAAGATACCCCCGAAAACGCCCCCGACTCTGTCTCCAAACCCACTCCGGACTCTACTTCCGAGTCCGCCTCCGATTCCCCATCCACCAATTCTTCTTCCGAAAATTCTGCCCCGACTTCTTCTAGTCGCACTCCCGATTTCGTCGATGTCTTCCACTGGGCCAACGAAATCGACGAAGTCAAAAACAACGTTTCCGTCGAACTCTTCCTCTTCAACAAAAACTACACTCCTTATCGCGTCCGCTACTCCGACGCCCTCACCGCCAGCGTCAAGGCTATGTTCATGCAAGAAGCCACCGGCTATATTATCAAAGAAGCCGACAAAGGCCTCGAGTGCCGCGAATACGAAAAAGCCGACGGCGAAGACAAGGTCATTTATCGCACCAAACTCAGTAACGTCGGCCGCGCCGAGACTCTTATTCATCTCATCGAGCACGAATATCGCGACATTGATTCCATGAGCGACCATATCGACGAATTCAAGAAAATCAAAGGCATCATCGCCAAATTCACCTATCCTGGCGAAGACGGCGAAACCAAGACTTTCTACATTGCCAAAGCCATTTCTCCGTCTTCCGCCCTCAAAAGCGGTACTTCTTGGGAACTCAATGGCGACGGTTTCGAACCTTTTTCTGCTGAAGTCGCCCTCAAAATGCCCGACGACAACCAAGTCGCCATCATCGACAACACAGTCGTCATCTTTAACCAAGCCAAGTTCGAAAATCTCTTCCAATACGATTATAAATCCCAAGTCATCGCCGACGCTAAAGCCAAAGAACTCTCCGATAAATATAAACTCTCCTTCGCCGAAGGCCTCACCCTTAATACCTTACTTCAAGATAAAAAGCCTTTAGTCAAAAAACTTCAGTCTCTCGATATTGCTTCAGAAATGCCCCAGGATCAACTCCTCGATTACGCCGACGATATGCAACTCGAACTCATGACCGACGACGACGGCTCGATCATCATCATGGACGACAAAGATCTCACCATGTTCGTCAATCTCCTCGCCGAAGACTATTTCATTTCCCCAGTCAATGGTCGCCGTTACGAAATCAAATCCAAAAAACTCCTCTCCGAGCCCGAAGGAGAACCACCCCGAGGATAGCGAACCAAAAGAAAGTTACACTTTCTTTTGTGAGCGACGCAGGGGTGGAAGTGACGCGACGCCCACTTACAAAGCGAGCATCGCGAGCGTTGGATAGCTTCAAGTCATAATTACTCTCTTATCTATTTCGTCCGTAGTGGCAATATCTTCCTTCCGTACGGCTCACTCCGGAGCGCAGGCTTCGCTGGCGACTTCTGGTTCTCCGTCGCCTACCCCGCCGATGTCCGCTACGCCTTCTACCTCCGCTTCAATTCGACTAACGCCAACCCCTCGGATAACGACGGTCGCTACTACGGCTTCTCCCTCCAAAAAGTCTTCATCGCTCTACCGTGTATTTCGTCCGTAGTGGCGATGTCGATTTACCGCGCAGCTCAATCTGGCGCGCCGGAAACACAATTTATGCCTGGAGTTCTACCGCTTACCCAATCAATCTCGGCTACGCCTTCGACCTTAATTTCGAATCCATAATTCTCCCCTCCAGCGAACGTAATACATATCGTGCGCTCTCCCTCCGCCTCTATCGCTCCGCAATGTATTTCGTCCGTAGTGGCGTTATCTATCTACCCGTAGGCGCACTCTGGTACGCGGGCATCAGTTACAACCTCTGGAGCTCCACGGCCTACCCCTCTGATATAAATTCCGCCTTACGCCTCGCTTCTGACTCCGCTATCACTCTCTCATCAAGCAGCGACAATCATTCTCACGGCTTCTCCCTTCGCCTTAATTTCTCATCCTACGTATTTCATCCGTAGTGGCGATATTCACCCTATCCATGCCGCCCTCGACCTCGCCGGCACCAACAGCTATTCCTGGCCTTCCACCGCCTACCCCAACAGCAATCAACATACATTCAGTTTTCACTTTGATGCCACTTCAGCCGTCCCCTCAAATCTCAACTCACGTTGGCTCGGCTTTCCCCTCCGGAAACCTCGATTTCATACCCCCTTCTTAATGTTTCTTATCACCTTCAGCCCTAGAAAAACCTGCGTTTTCTCAAAAACAGGTCTTCATCGCTCTCCATTGTATTTCGTCCGTAGTGGCTATATTAACCTTCCAACCGGATCGCTCTGGAATGCTGGCTACTCTGGTGACTATTGGTTCTCATCCGCCTCACCTGCCGATATCCTGCACGCTTTCTTTCTTTACTTTCATCCAGCCAACATCAGCCCTTCAGCCAGTGATAGTCGCTACTACGGCTTCTCCCTCCGCAAACTCGTCTCTATGCCTCATCCATGTATTTCGTCCGTAGTGGCTATATCGTCCTCACTCACCACCGCCTCGCTCTGGTACGCCACTCCCTATTCCGTCGAAGCCCAAAGTACCTTCACCCTCGGTTTCTACCCCACCAGCACCGACCCCGCAGACTCCGCCGACCGCTGCGTCGGCTACCCCCTCCCAAACATCAAAATCACAAAAACCACCACAAACCAAGTAAATTATAAGATGTTCATATCGCCGTTACCCTCTTTTTGAAACACTAAAACTACTAAAGCGTTCGAAGTAGTTATTATTCATATTCTGAGACGCTAAAAGCATGTTCAAGCTGAACATGCAGAGTGATGACCCTGTAAAGACAGGCGTCATCACGGGCGTTGAAGAATATGAATAATAACTACGTTTGAGCATATTTAGTAGTCATTACAGATAGTTCAAAAAGAAAACAACGGCTGTTTTTAATCATCTTATAGCTTACTCCGGCACAAAATATGGCTGCATCTGCGTATTAAGCAGATCCGCATACGTCTGCAACAGAAACGTCTTCTGCCCAAATAGCTTCAAAGTCGTAAATAGCTCCCTCCTCGCCGCCTCCACCGACGCATCATCATCCAGTATAAACTCCAACTTCAAAAACTCCCCGTCCAGCCCTTCAATAGTATCCCGATAAATCACAGTCCGCGCGTCCAGTTGTAACTCCTGCCGTTTCCGACTCACCTCCGCCAATTTCTTAAATCCCAACTGGTGAATAATTGCCGACGCTTCCGTATAATCGCCTACTGCCGTCAAATTCACGATATCCACCCCACTATCCTCAATATGTCGTTTCAAATACATATAATATCGCGCCGGCTCTTCCGTCGTCAGTACCTCAGTTCGCATCACCAGCCTCGGTGCATTCGTCCCCGCCCGATAATCCCTCGGCACATAGACTCGCTCATGTTGCCAAATCGCTGGCTCAAATAATAACCTCGCCGACCTGACTTGCCCCTCAAAAAAAGTCGGATTCTCAATCAAACCTTTCACGATCAATTTCTTCATATTACCATTATATCACAACCCTTATGCTTGCCTTCTATTTTTCTTCATGCTAAGATGAATTCAAATTAATGGGAGAATCCTCTAAATGAAACTCACGCGTTGTTTCGGTGTTATTTTTACTAGTTTAGCCTTACTTTTTACTACTGCGCCCATCGCCTCAGCCGCTTCTAGCTCATCGGTCGTAACTTCTCGCCCTTCTATCACCGATCTCGAAACCGCCATCGTCCGCGTCAAACACATCTCCGGCTACACTACCTATTTCCCTGACCAAAACCCCGCTCGTCTCACTGCCGCTGACACTAAATTCTACCGCGAATATAATTATCTCCTCAGCATCGTGAGTACCGCCTATTCTTATATCGAAAACTATGATTCCATTTCCGACGCCAAGCTCCAAGAAGTCATTGCCGCTGCTAGTGACGCCGAAATCTCCTGCTATTATCTTTTTGGCACCGCAATCTCCCCCAAAACTACAGATTCCTCAGAAACTACCACTCCCCCAAAAACCAACGCTTCCCCGAAATCTTCTATCTCATCAAACTCTGCCCCAAACACTTCATCTCTCCCCCAATCTACAACTAGCCAACCTCAAACCCTAGTTTCTGCCCCCCAAGCCACACCAAACAATACCAAAACTGCTAATCCCGAATCTACATCACCACAACTCCAACCAACATCCGTGAGTTCCGAAACCACGCCCACTAATTCCGAACCCACTCCATCCGCTTCCGAATCAACCTCGCCCGACCCAGCCACGCAATCCGACTCCAAACCCGCCGAGCCCACCGAATCCTCCTCTGTCCTCCCCCAAATTCTCGCCCACAGCGCTACCGCCACTCTCGCCTGCGGCTTTGCTGGCACCCTCATCGTCCGCGAACGTCGCCGCACCGCCTATCACCCTAAGTCCCCCAACCACAGTTCCCACCGCCGCTAAATTGAATCAACCAAAAACCAGGTTTAATGCGTTTTTTAAGTTGTTGCTTATGCTTGTATAGAAAGAACCACCGTTAGGTGGTTCTTTCTTGTGCTATCCTTATAAATGTCTAATAAATAAGGAGATAGCAATGAGCAAACACTGCCCATATTGTCATTGTAGCATAGCGATTAAGTTCGGGATGCAAAATGGATGTCAAAGATATAGATGTAAGAAATGCGGTAGAACCTGGCAAAACAAAAAGCAGCCTCAGAGATTATACGATGCTATCTGGCATGATTATGTTGTTAATGATTTATTAATAGAACAACTTTGCCAGAAATATAGTTTTGGTGATGATAAGATTCGTATGATCCTATCATCACATCAGACGCCATCCATCAAGCCTTCTGGTCAGCATGACGTCATCGGTATGGATTGTACATATTTTGGCAAGAGAAAGGTGAATGAATGGGCTTTACTTATAATTATCGATTTATACACTAAAGAATGCCTCTATTGCGAGGAAATACCCGGTCGTGAGACCTATGCGCATTATTGCATGGCTCTAGATGCCCTGGCGGGCTTCGGAGTACGCCCTAAGGCCTGCGTAATCGATGGAGTGACGGGCCTGGCTGGAGTACTAGAAGAAAGAGGATTACTAATACAATACTGCCAATTCCATCAGATTAAGACGATTAACTCCTATCTTACTCGGAATCCAGTACTCGAGCCGAACATCGAGCTCAGAAAGATCGCACTTAGCTTAACGCATGCTAAGCGCCAAGTGTTTATTGCTAACTTTAACTCGTGGTTCCGTAAGTATCGATCCTGGCTAAACGAGAAGACTAGAAATCCTGATACCGGCAAACTTGAATATTCTCATCAAAAGACCAGGAGTGCCGTACATAGTATCCAAAAGAACTTCCCATACTTATATACTTTTGAGCAATACCCAGATCTCAATATACCTAATACTAACAATACGCTTGAAGGCGTTAATAGTGCCATCAAACACAAGCTTAACCATCATCGTGGAGCCAAAAAAGACCTAAAAACTCAACTAGTCCGAGATTTTCTCTCTAGAAGAACAGGGGTGTAAAACAACTTAAAAAACGTATTAAACCAAAAACCAAGCCAAGAACCTAACCAATCACCACCAAACCCCACTCTCGCGAATAGCCTCTAGCCCCTAAATCCGACTCTCCGTCCTCGCCTTATTCGCCCATTCGTCTGCCAGCTCATTCATCTCCGTTCCCTGGTGCCCCCGCACCCAAACTAGCTCTACTTGGTTGTCTAAATATAACTGATACAGCTCCTGTACGATATCCAAATTTTTAATTTCCCCGCTCCGCTTCTTCCAGCCATTCCTCGCCCAACTCGGCGCCCACTTCTCCAAAACATTAATCCAAAATTCCGAATCGCTATGAATCTCACAAGGCTCCCCATCCGCATACTTAATCGCCGCAATCATCGCCTTCCCTTCCATCCGAATATTCGTCGATGATTCCTCTTTCCCGAGCACTACCGGCTTACCTTTCTCAATCACTGCAAACCCTCCCGGTCCCGGATTCGGATTCGCACTACCATCAGTCCATAAAACCTTCATTCTACCTCCACTTTAATTTAACTCTTTCAATTCCCCTCAGTATATCACGCCCATTCCAAAAATCCCATCCCCCCGAATCCCTCTTCCAAAAAACCGGTTTTTCTATATTTTCATAACCAAAAATACCGATTACACTTTTCCAAAAATGTAACCAGTTCATCTTCAACTACTTTCTATGTGTTTCTCGCGCCCCAGCTCTAGAAAAGCCTGTAATTCCTTGAAAAGCAAACCCGTCTTTATTACTCATCCTATGTATTTCGTCCGTAGTGGCTATATCGGCCTTCCGAGCGGCTCACTTCGGGGCGCAGGCAACAATGGCTACTTCTGGTCATCCGTCGCCTACCCCGCTAATTCTCAGAGCGCCTTCAGCCTCGACTTCGCCTACCCCTCAGATAACTACACTCGCTACCTCGGCTTCTCCCTCCGCAAACTCGTCTCTATGCCTCATCCATGTATTTCGTCCGTAGTGGCTATATCTATCTTCCATACGGTTCATTTCGGCACGCAGGCTATAATGGCATCTCCTTATCATCTACCGCTCACCCTGCTAGTGCCCAATATGCCCTCAATCTTAACCTAACTTCCACCGAAATCTATCCATCAGCTAACAATAATCGCTACTACGGCTTCTCCCTTCGCATCAAGAGACTTATTTCATATCTCTTCTTAGTATTTCGTCCGTAGTGGCTTTATCGACCTTTCAATAGGTACGCTCCGACTCATGGGAGATCGCGGACAAAACTGAAGTTCTACTGCTTACCCCCTCGACAGGCGCTACACTTTCCACTTCGCTTTCTATTCCACTCTAATGCGCTTACTATTCTCCTACATATTTCGTCCGTAGTGGCTATATTGACTTCAGCTTCGGCTCCATTCGCTACGCCGGCGGCCGCAGCTATATCTGGAGCGCCACACCCTATCCCGACACCACTAGTCACGCTACTTTTTTCCTTCGCTTCGTTCATAGTGACATACTTCCTTCTGATACCAATAGCGCTCGCTTCGCCGGATCGTCCCTCCACTCTCTAGATTTCCTCTCCTGAGTATTTCGTCCGTAGTGGCTATATTAATACTTACATCGGCTCACTCCGATATGCCAGCGAGTCCATTCCTCTTTGGTCGCCAACCGCCTACCCAGACAATGCTCGCAACGCTTATCGCTTTCTTACTAATCTCAATGACATCTCTCCATCCCATAGCAATTACCGCTACTACGGTCTCTCCCTCCGTCACCATTACTCTCTCGTATATTTCCTCGCTTTCAAACGAACAAAAATTTCTACAATTCCCCGAAAAAATAAGCAAATCTTTATTACTCTCTTCTGTATTTCGTCCGTAGTGGCCATATTAATCTAATTACCGGCTCAATCCGCTTCGCAAACACCTACGGAAATTATTGGTCATCTTCTGCAGAACCCGCTGATATCCGCTATTCTTCCAGTTTTGGTTTCAATGCACTCACCCTCAACACATCAGAAAATTACTATCGCTATTACGGCTTCTCCCTCCGCAAACTCGTCTCTATGCCTCATCCATGTATTTCGTCCGTAGTGGCCTTATCTACCTTCCGAAAGGCTCACTCCGGGCAGCAGGCAACGGTGGCTACTTCTGGTTATCCGTCGCCTACCCCGCTAACTCTCAGTACGCCTTCGGCCTCTACTTCAATTCTACTAACGCCTACCCCTCGGATACCTACAATCGCTACTACGGCTTCTCCCTCCGCATAAACTGTATTATGTCTCACCTTAGTATTTTGTCCGTAGTGGCAATATTTATTTTCCGTGCGGCTCACTTAGAGGCGCAAACAGCGCCGGCTTCCTCTGGTCATCTTCTGCATCTCCCACTGGAATCCACTATGCCTCCACTCTCGCCTTTGAACCTACGACCGCTAATCCATCACGAAGGTACGATCGCTACCACGGCTACTCCCTCCACTTGCCTTCATCGCTCTTTCATGTATTTCGTCCGTAGTGGATACATCGGACCCACCTACGGCGCACTTCGTTACGCAAACGTCACAAGCAACTTCTGGGATTCCACTGCCTACCCCGCTAATCCTCAATACACTTTTTATCTCCATTTTCGTTCAGAAAACATCTACCCATCAAATTACGACAATCGACACCATGGCTTCCCCCTCCAACTCATCTTAATCTCTATTTCATATATTTCGTCCGTAGTGGCAATATTGAACTTCCATATGGATCACTTCGGAACACAGGCTACAATGGCGTCTTCTGGTCATCCGTCGCCCACCCGGCTACCTCTCAGCACGCCTTCGGCCTCGGCTTCAATTCTACTAGCGCCTACCCCTCCTATAACTACGTTCGCTACCACGGATTCACCCTCCGCTCGCCATGATTTCTCCCCCATGTATTTCTCCTACTTTCGACAAGATTTTCCTACAATTCCATAAAACTCATCTTTATTCCTCCCCCATGTATTTCGTCCGTAGTGGCTACATCTATCTTCCACGCGGGTCACTCCGGTATGCAAGCAACGATGGCCTCTTCTGGTCATCTACTGCATACCCTGCTAATTCCGAAAACGCTTTCTATCTCGGTTTCAACCCCAGTACCACTAATTCATCGAATAACTGTGGTCACTACTTCAGCTTCCCCCTCCACTACCCACCCAATAAGACCCATCTCGATTCCTCCCCCCATGTATTTCGTCCGTAATGGCTGTATCGCTCTTCCAAACAGCTCCGTTCGAGCCGCAGGTATCGGTGGCGATTTCTGGTCATCTACCACCTACCCTACTAATATCCAAAACGTCCTTTTCCTTAACTTCAATTCTATGACCGCCCATTCCTCATATCAAGCCAGTCGCGATGGCGGCTATCCCCTCCACTTCGCAAATCCGCAATTTTAACAAGTTTGCGAAGTAATGAAAACGTTTAAGTAGTTATTGCTCTCTTTTCTAAGCCCAAAAAAAATTAAACCTTCTGAACACATCTGGAATGATTATTCACCTTATCCTGAAATGCTAAAGAAAATCTCCAAGCTGGAGATTTTCAGAGTGAGCTACCCGTGCGGACGGGCTAGCTCACGGGCATTGAAGGACAAGGTGAATAATCACCACGCGTGCTATTATAACTTTTACAATCCTTTTTGAGAAAAGAGAGTAATACCTACTTAACAATCACCTCATCCACAATCCCATACTCCTTCGCCTCTTCTGCACTCATCCAATTGTCCCGATCCATATCTTTCTCTACCTGCTTAATATCCTTTCCAGTCCTCTCCGCAAAGATCTCTGCCAACCTCTTCTTCAAATAGATTCCTTCTTTCAGCGCAATTTCCTGATCCGTAATCTTCCCTTCCGTTCCCGAACTCGGTTGATGAATCATCACTCTTGCATTCGGCAGAACAAACCGCTTCCCCTTCGCGCCGCACGCTAGTAACATCGCCCCCATTGACGCCTGCAAACCAATTCCGATCGTCTGTACATCCGGCTGAATATAATCCATCGTATCAATAATCGCCAGTCCATCATACACCGACCCCCCAGGCGAATTAATATACAACTTAATATCTTTCTTCGGATCCTCATTCGCTAGATACAATAACTGCGCCACCACTAAATTCGCCGTATGCGCATCGACCTGCTCCCCTAAGAATACAATCCGATCGCTCAGTAGCCGCGAATAAATATCATACGCTCGCTCTCCCCGATTCGTCTCTTCCACCACCGTTGGTACTAAATAGTTTTTCACTTTCTTCTCCATTTTACTTCCTTTACTTTATTATAATCTTTTTCCTAATCTCATCAACTACACCCATACTCTCATCACCTACACTCCATCCATCGCCTCCACTCGCGAATTAATCGCCCGGTTCAAATCTCCAAACCGCTTCTGCTTCTCCTGATACTGATATACTCGCTCATTATTCTTCGTAATTCTCTGGTTCAACTCATCTCGCCTCTTTTCCAAATTTCTCGTCTCCGCCTCCAGACTCGCCCTACCCTGGTTGAACTCTCTCTTACTATTAAAACACCCCGCCGTCTCCGCACATTCATTAAACTCTCCAATTCGCGCGTTCAGTTCATCGATCGCCTCTCGATATTCTTCCCGCTCCACCGCCACTTCTCGCCACACCGCCTCAATCTGCTCTCGCAAACTCTCCATCTCCGCATTCAGCGCAACAAACGGCGCCTCATAATTCTGATAAAACTGCACAATTCTGCCCCGCTCCTCAAAAATCTCCGCATAATGCGCTTCCAATTCTTCCGGCAACTCCGCCATTTTCGTCCCCACCCGCGTATAAATCTCTTCTAGTTTCGCCGCCTCATCATACGTCTCCAGTTCCTCCTCTAGCCAACTCTGGTTCTCCTTATAAACCTCCTTCAACAGCTTCTGCACTTTTTCTCGCTCTTTATCACTCATCCTCTCCCAGTGCGCATGTAAAAGTTCATGCGCCAAAGTCACCTTATTCACATCAATCAACTGCTCATCCGTAATCCGATAAACATAAATCTTCCCATCAACATAGCAACCTAAAAGTGCCACGTCGAGATCATATTCATTCCGACAGTGTTCGTTAAACCCCGCGCTCTCTTCCACACTTGGCTGTGTCGCCGCGAAAATCCGCTTTCCCGTCTTCGTTAGTCTCAATTCATCCTGCAACTGCGCCACCTCATCGCTCGCCTCATATCCCAGTCCCGCCCAAAAATCCTGCACTGCCGGCTCCTGCACCGCCCACATCGTCACCGCTATCACCATCGCCACCAGTAGCCACGCCACATTCGCCGACAGTCCTCGTCTCCGCTTCACTTCCTTGTTCATTAACTACCCTTGCGTCACTTTCAACGTCAATTCCCGTGTCTCCGCATCCTTATTTCCTCGCGCCATCTTCACCTCTACGATATCTCCTGCATCAATCTTCCCCGCAATCATCTCTTCCGCGATCAATGACTCGACCTCATCTTCTAGCACTCTGCGTAGCGGTCGCGCCCCGTTCTTCGGATCATAACCTTTCCCGATCAAATAATCCTTCACTTTCTCGTCGATCTTCAACCCGATCTTCTTCCCGACTAGTCGCTTCTTCAGTTCCTCGACCAAGTTATCAAAAATCTTCTCCACATTTGCTCGAGTCAGCGGCCTAAACACCACAATCCCGTCCAGCCGATTAATCAGTTCCGGCTTCATCACTTTCTTCAGCGCCCGCATCGCCACCGACTTACTCACTTCATATTGCTCATTAAGCTGTTGCTTGTCCTTCGCTCCTTTTGCCACAAATCCTAGTTCGCTTTCTCTGTACATTTCTTCCGCCCCCAGGTTCGAAGTCAGAACGATAATCGCATTATTAAACTTCACTTTCGTTCCCTGTCCATCCGTCAATTCCCCATCCTCAAGCACCTGCAACAGCATATTAAACACATCCGGATGCGCTTTCTCAATCTCATCGAACAGCACTACTGCATACGGCCGTCGCCGCACCGCCTCAGTTAATTTCCCGCCGTCTTCATAACCGACATATCCCGCCGGCGCCCCCACCAGCCGCGAAACGTTATGTTTCTCGCCGAATTCGCTCATATCAATCTTCGTCAGCGCCCCCTCACCCCCAAACACTTCTCGCGCAATCACTCGTGCTAGTTCTGTCTTTCCCACTCCCGTCGGCCCCATAAACAGGAACGAACCGATCGGCCGCTTCGGATTCGCGATCCCACTTCGCCCCCGTCGCACCGCTTTTGCGACTACTCGCACCGCCTCGTCTTGCCCAATAATGCTCTTCTTCAGGTGCCCCTCGAGATCACTCAAAAGTTCCATCTCACTCCCATGCACCTTCGCGACCGGAATTCCCGTCTTCAGGCTCACCGCCAACGCAAAATCATCCTCTGTCAGCACTCTGCGCGAATCCTCATCCTTCGCTTTCTTCGTATCCTTCAATTTCTTCTTCAACTTCTCTACTTCCGTCTTGCATAGCGCCGCTGCCTCAAAATCTTCCTTCTCCGCCATCTGCGCCATCTTCTCCTCGGCGTCCTTCAGTTGCACTCGTAGTTTCTTATATTCCGAACCTTCTCGCTTATCCGCCGCCACTTTCGCAATCGCCGACGCTTCATCAATCACATCAATCACTTTATCCGGCATAAACCGATCATTAATATATCGCCCTGCCATTGCAATCGCCATTTCCAACATCTCATCCGGAATTTCCACTCCATGATGTTTCTCGTAATGTTTCTTCACTCCCTTCAAAATCTTCAGCGTCACTTCCGGCGTCGGCTCCTCTACCATCACAACCTGAAACCTTCGCGACAGCGCCTTATCTTTTTCAATATTCTTCCGGTACTCATCCAACGTCGTCGCCCCAATTAGCTGAATCTGCCCCCGCGCCAGCGCTGGCTTCAAAATATTTGCCGCATCCATCGACCCTTCCCCCGAGCCCGCCCCCATCAAAAGGTGCAACTCATCAATAAACAAGATAATATCATCATTTTCCGTCGCTTCATCGATTACCCCCTTAATCCGCTCCTCAAATTCCCCCCGAAACTTCGTCCCCGCCACCATGTTCGACAAATCAACTTGAATTAACCGCTTCCCGACTAGCGCCGCTGGCACATCATCTTTCACAATTCGCTCCGCTAGCCCCTCGACAATCGCCGTCTTCCCGACCCCCGCCTCACCGATCAACACCGGATTCGACTTCGTCCGTCGCGACAAAACCGTCACCACCCGCTCAATCTCCCGATCCCGCCCGATCACAGCGTCAAGCTTATCCTCTTTCGCAAGTTCCGTCAAATCCTGTCCAAACCTCTTCAACCACTTCAGTTGCACTCGCGCGTATTGCTTCTTTTGCTTCTGGCTTTGTTCTCGTTTCAACTGCACCGCCATTTCCGCCTCCAGCGCCTCAAGCACCTCTTCCTCATCAACCTTCATCTTCTCGATCACCATCACCGCTTTCGAGTTCGGCTGACACAGTAACGCATACAGCATGTGCTCCGTCCCAATAATCTGCATACCTTTCTCAGTCGCATAATGATTCGCCATCCGAAGTGTCAAAACCGCCGCCTCCGATAACGACATCATCGCCATCGACGAATTCGAAGACACTTCAGTCGCTTCCCGTCCCAAAGCCTTCTCCACCATCGCCGCATCCACCCCAAAACTCTGCATCGTTCGCGCCCCCGTCGAAGTATCCTGCGCCAAAATTCCTAACAAAATATGCTCGGTCCCAATGTACCCATTATTATATTCTTTACTATATACATCCGCCTTCTGCAACGCAAACCTTGCGTTCTCTGAAAGCCGATTCATTATTTCTCCAAATTCACCATCCATATTTAGCCTTTCTCCTCAATTTTCAATTATTTCCCTATTATAACGACTAAAATCCACTTTTTCTACCCCATCCTAGACGTTTTTCTAATGTTATTCTTCCATTATACCTGACTAGCACTCAAAAGTCAAGACTGCTAATCTTCTACCAATCCATTCCGCTTGCACCTGTGTTTTTATTGCACCGTATGTTATAATCGCCCCCATGCAAGAAATCTACTTCTATGTCGATGACTCCGGAGTCCTCCATCCCAATTCCAAAGAGCACTTTTTCATTTATGCCGGCTATGTCTTTCTTTCACACAAAGAAAAAGACCGTGCTCTCTGCGCGTATCGTCGTGCCGCCCAGAAAACTAATCCTCACCCACATCAAGAACTAAAAGCCCACGGCGCCAAAGGCAAAACCAAACGTTACCTCAATTCCGTACTTAAAGATTATCAATCTCTTGCTTGCGTAGTCGATAAATCCCATATCTACAATCACATCATCAATAATAAAAAATCCATTCATCGCTATAAAGATTACTGCTTAAAACGCGTTGCCAAGTTCAAACTCACAACCTTAATCGAACAAGGAATCATCGACCCATATCTCCCAACTACAATTCGCTTTTTCATCGATAATCAACCTACCTCCACAGACGGCATCTACAATCTACGCGAAAGTATTCACGAAGAGTTCTCCTCCGGTATTCAAAACTTTGATTACGGAGTTTTCCATCAGCCGCTCTTCCATAACCACCTCGAAATAACTACCAACTTCTGCGATTCCAGCAAACACCCCTTGATCCAAGCCGCCGATCTGCTTGCTAATTGTATCTTTACGCAGAAAAATTATCGTCCAGAACTTCAGCATCACCATTCGCATCATATCGAAATTTTTCTGCCCTAAACCTATTGCCCCTTTTCCCCTTCCATGCTATCATAGTCTCACAGCCTTCACAGGACTGTTCCTACAGATTGAATCTGATCAAATTGACGAAGTGGATCACCACCAGCCAATCTGGCAAATAGCATCTCCGGATGCTATTTGTTTTCCATGCAAAAAGGCCACCACCCGGCAGCCCTTTTCTCGCTATTCAGTTACGCTTCTTCGGCCTCTATCTCGGCCTGAACTTCTTTCATCCGCTCCACCAGCCCCTGGAACCCCTGTTCCATTTGCTTCCTGAGGATTTCAAAATCAATCTCCCAAAAGTCCAAAGTTATACTGAAACTTAGGTATTCATCCTGGGCAAGGCGATACTTCCACGGATTCTCAACTGTCATCCGTATCATCGGACACCACTTACTCTGATGGTTATCAAAGCGCACATCGCTATGCGCCATCCTTTGTTCTACTACCAACCCGATCTCCTTAACGCTTTTCTCCAGCTTCTCCTTGTACTCCTTCGCCAGCTCTTTCAAGCGCCACTCGGTAATTCTAATCCTCTCCGAACGCTCCTCTTCCCTATTAATCATCTCATCCAACCGTTCCAACTCATAATCATTCGGGAAAATGCATTTACATCTCACCCGATACGGAATCCCCACCGTAAACATCACTACATCCAAGACCAAAATCACCGGATACCTCGCTCCATTAAAAGCACAGATCACCACTAGGAGCACAAACGCCGCATCCAGCAACGCATACAGGAAAAAGTCCCAGACCCCCGCCATCACTACCGGTTTCATCGCGCCATAACCCTGCATCTTCTTCTGCAAATAATTGTACTCCCAGGCCAGCTCTCGGCCCCTTTTCCATCCCCTCAGGGATCCATCCAGCAGATGTTTCATCGCGTAACCTCCCTTTTTAAAATACTACTTATGCCTTCCTTGCGCCTCGTTTCTTCTCTCAGCGCCGCCTCTCCAAGACCAGAAGTCCTCTTTCGGGGTCCAAAATCACCCCTATCCTCCCATTATAGCACACATCGCTAGAAAAGTCAATAGTAAAACCCTAATACTCCGCCTTCGACCCCGAGTACCAACTCCCTGGCTCATATAAATTCCGATACCCACTCTCATCCCAAACCACCATCGACGCACAAGCCATTCCCCGCTCCGTCCGATGCCACACCGAAACATACTCATCCCCCTGCTTCTCCGCATAATTGCACGAATGTCGCGTCACAATATTATAAACCCCCTCTTTCTTCGGCTGCTCCGCGTCAATCGTATAAACCACACAACTCCCGCCCTGGCAATTAAACCCGGCCGGCAAATATTTCAGCAAATCGCTCTGTCCCTGCGGTTCCTCCCCCTCTTTCTGTACATATTTCAAATACGCACAAACCACCGCATTTTGATGATTAATTTCCCCCGCGTGCGTTTCCACGTCAAAATCCGCCCCATTCTCCGTCAAAACCCGACACGACCCCGGCAAAGTCACTACCCCCGCCGTCGCTTCATAAACCTGCTTTTGCTTCGCCACCAGCGTCTCCATCCGCGCCACCGCCGGCATCAGCGCCAAAACTCCACCCGCCACCGCCAACCAAAAACTCTGCCCCAACTTTCCTCGCTTCTTCGTCACCTGCACAATATTTATTACAATACAAACCACCGCCGCAATTAACCCCGCTCCCGTCAGCAGCAAAATCGGCAGTCCCAAAAACAGCGAAAACAGCACCTGATTCCCCACTTCTCCTGCCTTCGTCATCGCCTGACTCCCTAGCCACGCTACTAGCGCCACGATCCCCGCCACCAGGCTAAACAACCCCACCCCCATCAACCAATCAAAATTCTTCTGTTCTTTCTGCATACCTTTATTCTACCACACCTCCCCAATCCTCCAAATAACGTACTTACGCTTGTACTTTTCTTCCTTTTTGCTATAGACTGATTATTGAGCAATAAATCGCTTGCTATTTTGAAAGGTAGAGTTGTGGGACATTTATTTAGGAGGAAAGGCACTGTATGACAAAAGTCTTCATTCGTTTCTTGTTGAAGTTACTCGGCAATCATTCCGATGACCACTCAACAAAAAATGTTACTTTTATCGTCATCAATATCGATAAAAAGTAACATCTTTACTACCTAACTTAATTGTACCTTACAAAAATGGTTATGGCAAGCATTTTAGTTGGCTTTTTTAGCACGCTAGAATTGTTACCATGCAGGTTTATTGCTCACCCTAGTATTTCGTCCGTAGTGGTTATATCAACCAAATCTACGGCGGACTCCTCGACGCTGGTAACGCCAACTTCACATGGTCTTCTGCTTCTACCACCTACCCCTCACCCAATAGCTATTCTTTCGACTCCGCTATCATCCTTACAGACATCTACCCTTCCGACCACGGCACCCGTAACTATGGCTTCTCCCTCCTCATCTTCATATCTTCCCTATGTATTTCTCGCGCCTCCGGCGCTAGAAACCTCTGCGATTCTTCGGAAGAATAAACAGGTTCTCATATCTTTCCTATGTATTTCGTCCGTAGTGGCTTTATTGATCTCCAATATGCTTCAGTCCGAGTCTCTGGCTACACCAGTGACTCCTGGTCCCCAACCACCACCCCCGCCAACATCTCATCGGTCTATCTCTTTGACTTTAATTCCATCAACCTCTACATTTCAAATAGCTATTATCGATCCTACGGCTTCTCCCTCCACCACCAGCAGCGTACTCAAACTACAAAAATGTTGAAGTGGCTATTGCTCTTATTTCTCGGCGCTAAGACCACACTTAACCTATAAGAATGCTGAGGTGACTATTACTCTCCTTTCGAGATGCTGAAGGAAGCGACCACGCTGGTCGCTTCCAGAACGAGCGCCCCGTGCGGACGGGCGCGGGAGTGGGCATTGAGAAAGGAGAATAATAGTCACTTTGATTATTCTTAACAGCTAGACAGGCGCAGAAGTGGGCGCCGAGAAATGACGATAATATCCACCCTCAGCCCCCTTAACAGTTTAAACCCGATTAATCACTGGAATCACGATCGGCGTATGTCCCGTCGCATCGAACAAAATATGCGTCACATCCTCTTTTACTTCTTCCTTAAACGCCTTCATATCGTCCCCAACCAGTTTCTCCGTCCGCACTCTGAGATAATGTCGAATCTTCGCCACGAGCTCCTCCGAATTATCCAAATAGATAAACGCCCTTGACACAATATCCGGAGTCTTTACCAGCCGATTCGTCTTCTTGCTCAACGTCAAAACGATCACAAAAATCCCTTCCCGCGCAATATGAATCCGATCCTTCACCACCGCCTCATGCACCGGTTTATCCGCATCGTCAAACAACTTATTCCCGACGTGAATCCGCCCATTCTTCCGAATCGTCTTATCCGGCAGCAGCTCAACGATATCTCCATCGTCCGTCACCAAAATCTCTTCCTTCTTCATCCCGATCACATTTTCCGCCATCTCCGCATTATGCTCCAGCATATAGAATTCCCCGTGATACGGCACATAATTCTTCGGCCGCACCCGCTCAACAAACTCCACATGATCCTCATAGTACGCGTGCCCCGAAAGATGCAGCGGCCCCAGATTCGTAATATGACTCTTCCCGTTCTGGATCACCTGTGCCCCCTCTCGAAGCAGTCCATCCACCACTCCGACGACATGTGGCTCATTTCCCGGAATCGGATTACTCGAAAACACTACGACGTCGCTCGCCTTAATCTTAATATATTTATGCGCCCCCGTCACCATTCGGTTCAGCACCGCGTTCATCTCCCCCTGCGACCCCGTACAAATCACCACAATCTTATCATCCGGCAACTTCACCAAATCTTCCATCTTCATAATCGTGTCTTTCGGCACCTTGATCATCCCACTCCTCAGCGCCACTTCCACGTTATTAATCATCGAAAATCCCGCGAACGCCACCTTCCGTCCCCGCTTCGCCGCCTCGTGCAAAATCAGTTCAATTCGCTTCAACTGTGACGAGAAACAACTCACGATCACCCGCCCATTCGCGTAATGATCCATCACTCGCCCAATATTCTCCCCAACGTCATATTCCGAATGCGGATGTCGCCCCGGCGAATCAATATTCGTCGATTCGTTCAGCATCAGCGTAATTCCCTCTTTCTTCACAATCTCATCAATCCGCTCGTAATCCGTCTGCGTCCCCAGCGGATTCTCTTCATGCCGCCAGTCCCCCGAGAAATAAATCGCTCCATTCGGCGTCCGCACCACGATCGCCGTATTTCCTGGAATACTATGCAGCACATGAATAAATTCCACACTCAGGTGCTCACTCACCTGAATTTTTTCATGCTTAAACGGATCCACTGGCTGATAGTTCAAATCCGGCACCTCATTTAGTTCCGCCATCTGCTTCTCAATCATCTGAATCGTAAATTTCGTCGCATAAATCGGCGTCGTATTCTTGAATTTTGGTAGCAGATGCCGGCACGCCCCAATATGATCCAAGTGCGCATGCGTAAAACAAATCGCCTTCACCTTATCCTTATTATCCTCAAGATACTGAATATC
>CAZAJJ010000018.1:0-18622 GCA_964485445.1 uncultured Candidatus Saccharibacteria bacterium
ACCCCCGAATGCTGGGACCAGAACCCAGTGCCTTACCACTTGGCGAATCCCCAAAGTGATTTGATTATAGCATACTTTGAGGGCTTTGAGAAGATTTTTGATGAGCGTGGGGTGATTTTGGTTGAAGTGGAATACTTTTTGGTGGGCGTGGCGATTTTATGAACGCGAAAGGTTTTTGGTGGTATAAGCGATTTTGGTGGCTTAGTTGAGAAAATATATAGTCGGTGGGCGTATAGGCGGTTGGAAACTGGGGATTTAATTATATATTTTGTAAGATATTTTACGTTTTGTAAAATATTTAAGGTTTTCGGAGAATATATTAGAGAAAGGGATGGTATAGTGGAGAAAAGGAGAAAAATGTTGAAAGTAGTTGTATATGACAGTGGTTGGGGCGAAGAATGTGTGGCAAATTATCTCAGAAAAGAATTGCCGATTATGGAAGTTGAGCAGGTGGGGAGACGGAATGCGATTTGGTATGATCGGCCAGAGGAATGGAATGGGCGGGAGGCGATTTTGGAAGCGATTAGAGTGCTGACGCCATATATAGGTAAATGTGACGCGATTGTGTTAGGTGGATATGCATCGTCACTGATGATTGAAGTTTTAAGGCGGGAATTTCCGGGGCAGAATTTTGTGGGGATGGCGGTGGATTTTGAAAAGATATTTCATAGCAGGATGATGCCGAGTAATGTTGGAGTGCTTGTGAATCCAATTATTGCGGAGTCGGAGTTAATGAATGATCTGCAAATGAATCTAGCTGGAGCGAATTTGGTTGTGCCGGATACTTTGGGGTGGGATGAACTATTGGATGACGATATGTTGTCGAAAAGGATTTTGCGATCAACTTTAGCGAAGCATTTTATTATACAGAAGCCAATAACGTATGCGTCGAGACGACAGACTACCCGGAAAGTGCGGTTGATGCATTATACTAAGACGACGCCGGTTTCGAGTGCGTTGTCGCGGGAAAAGATAATTCGGGCGGCAGTGGAGAATTTGGAGCGATTATCGAGGATTGTTGCAGAGGATGAGGCACGGGAGGGTGAAATGGGACAGGATAATGGAATGACGGTCGAAGCGGCGAATATGGATTGGAATTATATAATGCAGAGAAACGTATCGGCGAGAGATGGGAGAGAAATGTGGCAATATGATGAATTTTCGCGACCGATCCGGGAGAGAACTCGGTTGGTGCCGGTGCGGGCGGATGTGATTCTACTTTTAGACACGCATTTATGGGGAATTCGGGCGGAACTCGAAGAAATATTCGGCTGGAGGACGAGGGTGATTGATTTTCGAAAGAGACTACTGGCGGATGTTTATGCGGCGGTGGGACTCAAAGGTGGTTATTATCAGCGGAAATAGATGGCGGATGGAAGGCTTGTATGCTGGGGCTGGCCTAGAGGATAGGTTTAGAAAAATATGGTGAGAAATTTGTGATTAGAAAACTTGTGATTAGAGACTTGGCGATCAGATTATTTTAACCCGAGTTCGGCAAAGGTCTGGCCGGACATAATGCCGGTAATATATTTATGGGCGGTAGTTACTGTATTTTGGTCTGGGACCATGACGTAGAGTTTTTGCTTGCCGAAGGAATAAGTGTAGTCGTGGGCGTCGGAGCCGTTGAGTTGGTATTCGCTGATTTTCCAGCTCGGCATGTCTTGGAGTTGAAGACGGACGAGACCAGAGATTTCAGATTTGCTGAGATTGGTTTCGAGGGTACTAGAAAGGTCGTTTAAAATTTCGGAATATTTTGTCAGGATGACGCTGGAAGAAGTGATTTTGTTGATAATAGCCTTGAGGACGTCTTGTTGATTTTGGACGCGGTGACGATCGCCGGTGGCGTAAGATTTACGTTCCCTGGCAAAGGCGATGGCGGTGGCGCCATCCATATGAACGTTACCCTCGGGAATGCGGAGAGATTGATTAGTCCAAGGAATGAAAGACTGGTCGGAATAAACTTCAATACCGCCGATAGTATCGACAAGTTTAACTAAAGTAGAGAAATTAACTTTTACATAGTAATCAATCTTAATGTCAAGGAGTTCAGAAATGGTTTGCATGGACTTGCGTACGCCATAGATTCCGGCGTGGGTAAGTTTGTCTTTGGTGCCGGTAGTGCCGGAAAGTTGAACATAATAATCGCGGGGGATGGAAGTGAGGAGA
Source organism: uncultured Candidatus Saccharibacteria bacterium (assembly GCA_964485445.1). GTDB lineage: Bacteria > Patescibacteriota > Saccharimonadia > Saccharimonadales > Saccharimonadaceae > Nanosyncoccus. Next base: position 2,167 of record CAZAJJ010000018.1, read on the forward strand.
ATTTCGTGAGTCTTAGGATTAATTGTGGCGATCATATTAACATCGCTGCGGCTGCGATCGGAAATTGAACCATAGGAGTCAGCGCCGCTAATGAAAACGTTGAAAGGTTCAGTCATGACATTGACGACGGGGTGGGTAACTTCTTCGTCAATATTCACGGCGATTTCGATAGTATAGAGAACGCGAGTGAGGCTGCTGAAGTTTTCGTAATCTTCTTCGAGGGTAGTTTTATGAATAGCACTCAGGAAAATGGCGTCGGTTTTGTTGTTTAATAAATTGTCGGTAAGATTTGTGAAGGAGTCGACATTTTTAATTTTAACATTAACAGTGGAATTAAGTTTTTCGAGTGCGGAATAATAAATGTCGATTTTTTCGTCGTAAGTTTCGATAGTTTTGTTTTCGAGATCATGAATATTTTGGAAAATGGAATCGTTTTTCACAAGAACGTAATAATGCTCGGTGAGTTGTTCTTGGGGTTTGAGATTATCAAGGAAACTGGAAGTTTGAATGAGATAGCCGCTGGCGATGAGATAAATGCCACTAAAGAGGAAGGAAATAATTAAAGTAGGGATTTTGATAAGTTTTTTCGTAGATTTACGCCAGTCGAAAATGGCGCAAAGCAAAGTAATGAGAGTAAGAATGAGAGTTAGGGGGAGGAGATATTTAGTGGGGAGAATGTTCAGAGAAGAGAGGATACTGAGGAGAAGGATGAGGCTGAGACTGAGAAGGAGGGCGAGGAGTTTGCCGAGGATGTTTAAGGGCGTGAAAAAGGAGGATTTGGAAGTTTTGGAATTTTTGGCGGGGCTAGATTTGATTTTAGCAATGTTCGATTTATCGGAATCTGATTTTTGGTCGGGAGTTTTTGGGCTTTTTGAACTATCGGGTTTTTCGGAGTTTTTGGAATCTTTAGATTCTTTGGAATTTTGAGAATTTTTCAGGACTTTGGAATCTTTAGGATTTTTGGTGCTTTTTGATTCTTCTACCGTTTTTGGACTTTTTGGTTCTTCAGAAATTTTCGAGGAATCAGAAATGGTGGATTTTATGGTTTTAGTCTTTACACTTGAAATTTTGGCATTGGATTTTGAATTTTCGGAATTAGTTTTTGGGTTCTCGGAAGATGTTTTTGGGTTTTTGGAATTAGATTTTGAAACTTCGGGAGTAGCTTTCAGAGTTTTTGAAGTCTTCGACGCAGGTGCTTTGGTTTTTGGGGTTTTTGGGGTTTTTGGATCATTTTTAGAATTAGGAGATTTAGATTCAGAAGCTTTATTTGCGGTTTTTGAAGATGCGGATTTAGACTTAATTCCAGATCCAGCCTGGAGTTTGGCCTTGGGGGTGGATTTTTGGTTAGGCATGATGGTTCCTATTTTGTAACTCTAATTAATTTAAGTATATTATATACCTGATTGAGAAAAAATGCAAGATTAGAAGGAGGGGCTTAATGGAGCGCTAAGGGTGATTTGGGGTGAATTGTGCCGAGTATCTGGTAACAAAATGTATGGTATTTTAGGTAAGTACTATTTGCTTATGTTAGTAAATTATTTGATTATATGATAGGATGATAAGTAAATGAGCGGTAAAATAACTAAAAGTAAGAGAAAAACAAATATCAAGAGTAACGATATGGGGGCTACGAAAATAGGCACGAATCATTCTGGGCGCGACGCTGAATTATCGGAGGCGAGTAGCGTGAGTAGTCAAACTGTCAGAAATTTGGGGATTGATTTACTAAGGATTGTTGCCATGTTCATGGTTCTTGTTCTACATATTTTGGGGCAAGGAGGTGTGATTGCTGCAACCGGAAAGGCTGGTTGGAAGTATTGCTTAGTGTGGTTTTTGGAGATTGCAGCATACAGTGCGGTGAATTGTTATGCATTAGTCTCAGGATATGTAGGTGCCAAGTCTAGATATAAATATGCGAATTTCGTTAATATTTGGTTAAGAGTTGTGTATTACACATTAATAATTACAGGCTTGTTTGCGGTACTTGCTCCGAATTTAATTACCATAGATTCATGGCAATGGGCTATCACTCCTGTGATGTCGCGGCAGTATTGGTATATAACTGCATATGCGGGATTGTTTCTATTGATGCCGTTGTTGAATTTTGCGATTAATTCAATGAGTTGCAAACAATTACTAACATTAATCTGGGGATTAGTGATCGGCTTTTCAGTTTTGCCAACATTGTTTAGAAATGATGTGTTTATTCTTAAAGATGGGTATTCGATATGGTGGTTAATGGTCTTGTATGTGATTGGGGGATATATTGGTAAGTATGGTATTTTAAAGAAGGTGAAGAAGTCGAGATTATTGGCAGGCTATCTTGTTTTGATCGTGGTTGGCTTGGCGGCAAAAATTTTGCTTGAACAATATGGCAAAGATCGGAGCGCCTATTATGTGATCTTATATACTTCTCCGCTAGTTCTTGCTCAAAGTGTATGTCTTTTAGGCTTTTTCTCTCGTTTAAAAATTCGCAAATGGGGTGCTAAGTTGATTGCTATCTTTGCTCCATTGGTCTTTAGCGTGTATATAATACATGTACATCCGCTAATTTGGAAGAACGTTTTGTTGGGACTGTTCAAATGGATAGCTTCTATGCCAATTTATCTTGAGGGCTTTGTCGTTCTAGGTATTGCATTGGGGATATTGCTGGGTTTATCGATTATAGACATGGTGCGGGAGTTTTTGTTTAGGGTTCTGAAAATTAAGGAAAGATTTACTAAGATAGAGAAAAAAGTTATAGGCAGCCTTTGGAGCACCGAATAGGTTTAGTTGGCGTGAGATGGGATGGTTACTAGTGGCGAGTTTATGGTTTTTTTGCGGCTTGTTTGACTATGGTTTTGATTGTTTTTATGTTAAGTAATAGGTAAATAGCTCCACCAGCGCATATTTGTGCAGCTATACAAAGGACTGGATCGGAAATGATTACGGTGAAGAATGAAATGACGATAAACATAATAATGGAGCTGACAATAAACCAGACGGTTGAGCGAGCGACTTTTTGATAGTGAAGTTCCTTGCGACAAAGGAATGACTGTGAAGACATGATGAAGAATTCGGAGCAGATAGTGCCAATAGCGGCGCCGATGCCACCGAGTGATGGGATTAGGCAGAGGTTAATGATAAAATTGATGCCGGCTGCAATGATGGTGGTAATGATATAGATATGGTCCTTTTCGTTCGGAATGAGCCACTGAGTGCGAATAATGTTGGCCCAGGCCGTAAAAATGACAGTAAGAGTTAGAAGTTGAACGATGATCCCGGTGCGAGCGAAATCAGAACCAAGGAAAAGAGTGGTGAAATTATGACTAACTGCGATAAGTCCAAAACAACAAGGCAAAGTAAGAAAACAAATTAATTCAAGCGATTTGTAGATATATTTTTTGATTTCGGAGTGTTGATTTTTTTCAACGAGATTAGACATTTTTGGCAACATGACAGTGCCGATTGCGGTGATAATTCCAACTGGAATATTGATGATTTTTTCGGCATATTCATAGAATGCAACTTCATCAACCGAATACATGGCACCGAGCATGATTTTGTCCATAATGCGATAGATTGAATAAGAAATCACGGGAATAAATAGGATGATAATGCCTTTGAGATGTGAAATGGTATGCTGAAAGGTAGGGCGGATTAATTTGAAATTAAGATATTTTTTGATACCGAGCCAGAGGATGATTTGGCTGAAAAGAGTGCTACTGGCCATAATAATGGTATATAAATATATGTCTTCTGGATTGTGGATAAAGATGAGGATGAGGATGACGGAAAGAATTTTTACTATAGCATTGCGAGTGGCGGTTTTTTTGAATTCTTCAAGTCCGAAATAAAACCAACTAATGTCGAGCAAGGTAGAAAAGAGGAAGATGATTTCGATCCAACTAATCGTCTTATATTCAGCAAAAAATAAACAGTAAATAGCATAAACACCGATAGATAAGAAAGTGAGAACAGCTTGGATAATATAAATTGAACTAAATTCATTGGCTAGACGCTCGGGATTGTCGCGAGTTTTGGCGATGCGACGATTACCGTAGTTGCTGATGCCGAGCATGGCAAAAATCATGAAATAATTAACAATGGAATAGGTATAGGAATAAAGACCGTTGCTTTCGACACCTAGAGCGCGAGATAGATACGGCACGGTAATGAGTGGTAGTAAAACATTTAACAATTGAAATGTAATATTGTAGAAGAGATTTTTTTGCAGTTTGCTAGCCATTGATCGCTCCGAAAAGAAAATCATTTGATTTAGACTGGAGGATGGGTAGGTTATGGTCGTATTTGCTGTAATCGGTTTTTTGCAGGTAATCGAAATTGTCGTTGAATTGTATCGGAATGAGCCGTTCTTCAATGCCGAGTTGCTCAATTAGAGTCTTTACACGGTCGTCATCGCCAAACATGCCGCCATTTTTGATAGTCCAGAACTTTTTGCGATAAATTGTGGAGAAAATTGTACCATGGAATGAAGTAGTAATGACAAGTTCAGCGTTTTTAATTAGAGAAAGATAGACGCCAGGATTTTGGGTTTTAGGAAGATAGAAACTGGAGAAATTCATACGTTTGAGATAGAAACTACGAGAATTCCAGGCGACTACTTGGAGGTGATATTTTTTAGCAATTTTTTTGACGAGTTGGTTGATTTCCGGATCATAGTCGGGTGAATAATAGAAAATGTAGGGTTTGTTAATTTTTGTATCATAAGAACGCTCGAGGTTTTGGTAGTCGGACTGTTCGAGTAGCAAAGTAGGATCAAGAACTACGGGCACTTCTTGATTTATCAACTCTTTGAGCCATTTTTGGCCATTTTTTTCGCGGATGCTGATATGATTATAAGATTCAATTAGCTGTTGATATTTTTTAATTTCCTTTTCGTTTGTATATTTTTCGATGCGCTTTGAGCCAAAACTGGGCGCGTAGGCAATTTTTTTCTGATCTGGTTTTGCGAAATTTAAAAAGTAGGCGTCGTCGCTATCGGCGATAGTAATATTCCAGATTTGGTCGCTACCGCTAATGAATGTGTCGTAGGGGAAGGAATACTCTTTAAGTTCCTGGCCGGTGGAGAAATTTTTCTCGGATAAAGTGAGGTTTTCGGAAATGAAATTAGAATAATTGTTGTAAGTGTTTTTGAGGATTTTTTGATGAGGTAACAAAACGAGATTTTTGATAATATTCTTGAGTGAATTATTTTTGAAAGAGGTTTTATAAAGGTTTTGTTGGCCGGCATTAGAAAAATTAATGATTTCGTTTGAGTAGCCGTGTTTTTTGAGAATATTTTGCAACGCATAGGATTGCATAAAAGAGCCACAGTTGTGTGAGGCGTGGAAGGTGATGATGCCGATATTTGGAGTAGTGTTTTTATTTTCCATTTTAGATCCTTTCTTGATAAACTTTTTTTGATTCGGGACGGTGTTTTAATTTAAATAAGATATATACTAAGCGATACAGCTTATGGTTTAATAACCATAATATACTAAGTTCGGCTTTTGAAAAATATTTTGTGTAATTTTGATATTGGTTGAGGGCGGTTTGATATTCTGGATTGTTCGTAAAGGATCGTATTTTGGAAAGGCGAAAATTTTTAGTACGACTATAACGATTAAATAATCCGATCCAGGCATTAATTTGACTGAAGGTAATAATTTCAGTGCTGTCAAATGGAAAACTGGCTAAGGTCTCTTTAAGTCCTTTAGTGAAGGTTAGATCGGAGGTGATGAAGTTTTGATTAAATTGTTTGGTAGCGGAAGTAGGCTGGTGATTATAAATATATATGCTTGCGGTTATTATTGTCGGGTTTTTTGCGTAGCGGAGATAATTAAGATTAAATAGAAGATCTTCGCCATTGATAATTTTAGTATTAAAGGCTAAATTGTTATTTTTGATAACTGTTGTTTTGTAGAGTTTTGACCATGGGGTACTAAGTCTGAAATTGGTTTTCAAACCGCAGATTTCTTCAATAAAATTTTTCGTACTGAGTGGCTCGCCATTATAATTTTTAGAAAAAATGAAAAAATCGACAGCTTTTCGTTTTTGAAGATTCTTTTGAACAATGGTTGCCCAATTATTTGTTAATTCATCATCAGCATCGACGAAGCAGAGATAATCCCCTTTTGCGAGTTGGATGCCTAGATTACGAGCCGAGGATACACCGGAATTTTTCTGGTAGTGATATTGAAGATTCTGATATTGTTCTTGGAATGTTTTAATAATTTTCTGAGTATTGTCAGTGGAGCCGTCGTCGATGACGATGACTTCATATGAAAAAGTTGCTTTTGTCGGAGCATCAAAAATACTTTTCAGACAATTTTCGATGGTTTTCTCAGTGTTAAACGCTGGGATGATGATGCTAAGCTGTAACATGATGTGCTCCGAAATGATGTTTGATTTTTTGGAGTACGGAAATGATGCCGTAGAAGTATTTGTAAGCAAAAAATTTAACTTTTTGCTGTAGTGAAATCCGCTTGTTCTTCATAATTAGTGGGGTGTTCCGTTGAATATATGTTTTAAATTGTGATTTTGCGGTTTTATTAAAGTCTTTTGTATGTTTATAATTATAGTACTGTTTAAGGATATTTAAAAGAAAATGATAGTTGTATATCGAGGTGGCTTGAGGGGCTTTTTGTGATATGATATTCAGTGCTTGATTATAGGCTAGAAAAATACTAAGGTGGTTTTCTTGAAAATTTTGATGCGTTACGCTTTTTGTGGTCTGATGATAATTGTATAAATATTCATTTATAACACGAATTTTTGAATCGGATGTAATATTTTCGAGATTGAATAGGAGATCTTCGCAAAAATGAATTTTATCATTGAACTTTTTTTGAATTAAATCAGTGCGATATAATTTGTTTGGTGTGTAGCCCTGAAACTCTGTAATTAATGATTCGAGAAATTCTTGGGATTTTATAGTCCGTGAGCGTATTTTCAAGGGGCGTTGGATATTTTTTCCGTATAGGAAGTTTATATTGCAAATAGTGATTGCAGCATGATGTTTTTCGCTTTCAGTAATCATTCTATGAAGAAAATTCGGTTCTATAGTATCATCTGCATCAACGAAACTAATATATTTTGTGTCGATATTCTGCAGGGCAAGATTGCGGGCTTTTGATGGTCCAGAATGTTTTTGCTTGAGAATTTCTATTTCTATAGAAGGATTGTCTTGCTTGAAGCTATTAGCAATAGTCAGCGTGTTATCCGTTGATTCATCATCCACTATGATGACTTTGTATTTAGAATAAGTTTGATTTTTAATACTATTAAGGCAGTCAAAAATACTGTCTTCGGCGTTATAGGCTGGAATTATAATAGTGACTAATCTAGTCGTTTTTTTGATCGACATATGTTGATACTCCATATGACAAACTTAAGATAAAAACATCAATTCCAGGCTTAATAGTAGCATTTTCCATGATCCCATAAATAAACATCAACGCTAGGACTGTCTCGCTGAGATATTCTTTTTTGTGGTGTAAAGTTTTGAAGGTTTTGGTTGATAATGATAAGTAAATAAGTAGTTGAATTAGGCCGTATTTAAGTAATATTAGTAGATAACTGTTATCGAGTGGAATATTTGCAATAGTATCTTTCATTGGCCACCCAAATAAATTGAGCGGGGTATTTTTATAAAATGCACCAGCGAAAGCGGGACGGTAACTAAGGATGTTGTTGATTATGCGTGCAATTTCATTGTCGCTATATGCAATAGTGATGAAGGATATTGATACCATGAAGCATATTAGCATTGAATATTGTAATAGTAGTCTAATTTGGACTTTATTCATGAATTTAGCAAGTTTTTCATAAGGTATAATGTATGTAATTGTGGCTATAAATAGGAGGACGACGCTTGCTCGTGATTGAGTGACGAATAGATTCAAGAGTAGAATGATGATGGATGCAGCAATATTGATCTTTTTTTGATTTTTATCTTTGTAATATATATATATGCGTTCGATAATCAGAAGTGACGAGTATATGCCAAATGTATTGGGATGCGTGAAGCCGAAAGTAAAACGAGGCGATCCGTTTAGTCTATAAAAAACCCTCGTACTACTTAGATTAACGATTGATAGAAGGATGATTGCTGTCGTGAAGAAAAGCTTAGTTTTGTAATCTAGTTTTATGGTTTGTGAGAAATTATATTGACGTATAGCGAAAAAGAGTAAGCAAAGTTTTAATGGGATTGTGTCGCGAGAGCAGAGAAAAGTTATAGCCGCTAATCCTAGGAGCACCAAAAAGGCTTTAGCTTCTTTCTTATTTTTTGTTTTACGTAGTGCGTTGATAGTGTAGATTGATATTAGCGCGAGTCCGATTACATTTAGGATGGGTAGATAGTTGCGCATGAAGGGTAATGAGTAGAGCATTTCTGCTGCGATTGTTAGGATATAGCCAATGGCGAATAAGTAGCTATATTGATCCATTGTCTTTTTTGGGACGTTGTGAAGTTGTTGATATTGTTTTTGCAATGCTGCGCTAGCGTTTTTGATATTGTATTTTTCGACTTGTTCAGAAACTGTAAGGTTTTTACGAGATGTTTTGCGTTTTTCGCAGATTGCTTTAACCCAGAGAGGTATGGATTTTTTATTAATGGGGAGGTTTTTGGTTTCAGTTTGAATATTAATTTCTGTTGTCACGTGATCGGAAATTATACATTTGGCGTTAGATATCTGCGCTTCGACGCTGCATACGGGTAATCCCTCGTATAAGGAAGGTAATAGAAATACGTCGATTGCGGAATAAAAATCGTCGGTATTGCGAATTAGTCCGGTAAAAATAACTTTATCGGAAATTTTTAATTTTTTAGCATAGTTTTTGATCTGTTTTTGTGATTTTCCGGACCCCGCCAATACTAGTAAAGCATTCGGTTTTTCTTCTAGGGTTTGTTTAAATATTCGAAGAATATATTTCTGATTCTTTTCTTTGGAAAATCGTCCGATATGTCCTATTACGAATGCTTTTTTAGGGATTTTATAAGTTTTTCGGAAGGAGTTGCGCTTACTTTCGTTGTACTTAAATTTATTTATGTCAATGGCATTATACATCACTTCGAACGGCTCGTTTCCAAACATCCACTTTCCAGCTGCTTGAGAACAGGCGTAATGAATATCGCTTTTTTTGACGATGGGGCGGTTTAAATAATGTAGGATTTTTTTGATGGGATTTTTGGGAGTGTTGGTGCTATGTGAATGGGTAATGATGCATTTTATATGGGATTTTTTTGCGGCGAGAATCGGCAGAATGTTGGCTGCGGAGCGCATGTGAATATGAACTACTTGGTAGTTATGCTCTTTGATAATTTTTTGGATAGTTTTGAAATATTTTATTGGGTGTTTTTTTGGTGCGGGGATATGGTGAATAATTCCACCTTTTTCTTTTATTTCTTGCTCATAAGCCATCTGAGAATGGTGGCTAACGAAATCAAACTGAATTTTAGTAGTGTCGATGTCGTTATAGTAATTCATTAAAAATGTTTCAATGCCGCCGATTTGGTCATGCAACCCGATTTGTAGAATTCTGATGGGCTTAGATGCAGTTTGATCTTTTTGGGTGGTTATTTTCCGTGTAGTTTCAGGCGATTTTTTACCAACTTTTTTCATATTTCCTCCCGGTGAATTTGGCCGCTAAAAAGCCGGAACCCTTTTTGAGCCAGTTAGTTGGTTCGATATTGATAGCGCGGAGTTCGGTGTATGGAAGATGATTCATGTTAATCCAGACATCGAGCAAGCGTTCGGAAATGCGGCCGATGTAGCGTTTTTCGAATGAGGTATAATTTGCAACGTCGATTTCTTTTTCGAGAGCAAAAAGAATAGGGAAAAGCCAGGAGCAGTATTGATCTAATAATTCCCTTTTCATGACAAACATGTTGAAGGCGTGCATTGAGGTGCGAGTTTTTAGTTTTTGAAATTCTGGCAGATATTCTGGACATTGGTTAGTAATAATCTTTTCGGTTGCAATGAGGTGTTCTTCGCGCATAGTTTTAGCATAATGATCGTATAGATTCATGATAAAATAATGGCGTTTTCTGGGAAGGATGAGATCGGAATTTTTGAGTGTATTTTGGAGTTTTTCCGGATCGAGCACTTTTTTATTTTTCACTTTGATAAATTGATTGTTGCCAGAAAAATGACGACGATAATGGACTAGGCCAATATAGTCGGCGGAAGAATTTTTCCAAGCCCAATAGAGGGCGGTCAATTCGCAAAAAAGTGGGTTTTTATCAGAAATGTTGTCACTGGTATTGTCTTTGGTGAAATTAAGGGCGGGAGAGATGGCGGCGCCAACTTGGATCGGAACGTAAAGATCGGAACTCGGCATAGGATAGTCCTTATGCGTAGCAATATAGATTTCGATCTTTGGCGATGCGGAGTCCATTATTTCGCTCCATCACCTTTAAAAACTTTGACGATGGTCAGGAAAAAGCATTTGCAGTCGAGACGGAAGGAGGCGTTGTTACAGTAGAAAAGTTCAAGTTCGCGGCGTTTGGTGTCGGTTGTGCAGCTGCGGCCATTGCAGGCCCACCAGCCGGTTAGGCCGGGGCGGAGGCTGAGGAGTTTTTTCTGGTCGTCGCCGTAGGCGTCGATTTCGTCATCAACGAGCGGACGAGGCCCGATAATCGACATGTCGCCGAGGAAAATGTTCAAAAACTGCGGCAATTCGTCGAGAGAAGTTTTGCGGAGGAATTTGCCGAGTTTGGTAATCCTGGGGTCGTTGTCAAGTTTGTGGTATTTGTGCCATTCGATGCGACGAGCTTCGTCTTTCAAAATTTCTTCGAGAAGCTCGGCGGAATTTGGTACCATGGTACGGAATTTATGTAACATAAATTCCTTCCCTTCTTTACCGATGCGAGTTTGATGATAAAAAATCGGAGCAGAATCTCCGGATAAAAGATAAACGATTTTGAGGATTAAGGCGGTTAAGCCGACAAATGGGAGAGCGATAAGTGAGAAAATGATGTCGAAAAGACGCTTAAAGATGAAAAAGGGGCTAGGCAAGGCGCCGATTCTCAGGGAGATGGAAGTGGTTTTGGGGGTTAATTCGCTCATAAAAAATAATTTCCGGATGGAGATATTTTCCCATTTGATTAATATTAATATCATTGTATCACAGAATTGTCATTTTGTAAAGAGGTTTTAGGGAGATTTTTATTTTCTTATGCTTGATTTTTGGTGATTTTTAAGTATAAGTGGTTTGAATAGGGGTATTTTTTGGTTTTGGCTTTATAGAATATGCGCGTGAAAAATGAGAAAATTTGGGAAAGATGGCAAAAATAGGCTAATTTTGGTCGATGGAGACGAAAAGGTCGGATTTCGGGGATTTATGGGTGGATCTGGGAGAACGTTTGGCGGGATTGGCGTTAAGACTAGAGAATTTGGGGTTGGAATTCGGAATTCTGGCGTTAAGATTGGGAATTTCGACAGTCGAATTTGGAACTTTTAGATGTGAATTTGAAATTATTGGGTCAGAATTTGAATTCTTGGAATGTAAGTTAGAGTTTTTGGAACTCAAATTGGAGGTTTTGGAATTGGAATTTTGGAGGTCTTTGGATCTTGAATTAGGGTCCTCAGCGCGGGTGCCGAGCCAGTAGGCGAGAAAATAAGTCGAGAAAATGGCGATGCCGATGCAGGCGCCAATGGAATCGAAGACGACGTCGAGAAATTGGCCAGTGCGGCCATCGACGAAGGTTTGGTGAAACTCGTCGGTCATAGCAAAAAGAATGCAGATACAAAGGGTGAGGAAACAAGAAATGAAGTATTTTTCGCGACCGAAAATGACGCGGCTGGTCAGCATGAGTAAAATGGCGAGAATAAGATAGATAGTAACATGGACGATTTTGCGGAGTGGGGCGTTGATGAGTTCGGCGGCGTAGGCGATTTGGGTGTCATCGAAATAAGCGTTGGTGATATCGTAGGCGTTGGTAAAATCGAGGATTTTGACGAGGGCTTTTTCGACGATGCTAGTGCTTTGGCCGTTGGAACTGGTTGAGTTCATGGCGGAGAGATTGAAGATGGTCACGCACCAAAAAATAGCGATGGCGAGGATTAAGATGATGGAAATAATTTTGGCGGGAGTGAGTTTTTTCATGGAATTATAGTTTAGTTCGATTCTCCAGGGCGGCGGACAAAGTAATCTGGTCAGCGTAGGATAGATCGACGCCGAGCGGCAGACCGCGAGCGAGACGCGTGACTTTGACGTTGGGATATTGTTCGTGAAGAATCTTTTGGAGTAAAAGTGCGGTGGATTCGCCTTCGACGGAAGGGTTAGTAGCGATGATGACTTCGGTGACATGGTCGGGTTCGATGCGAGCGAGGAGTTCTTTGATATGAAGCTCTTCGGCAGAAATACCGTCGATGGGCGAAATGGCGCCGCCGAGGACGTGATAAGTACCGTGAAAGCCTTTGGTTTGTTCGATGGCGTAAATATCGAGCGGCTCTTCGACGACGAGAATAGTGCTCTTATCACGCTCGGGCGAATCATAAAGCGGAGAAACTTCAGCGTCACTGTCAATTAGAGCAAAAGTCACGGGGCAACTTTTGACGTTATTATGGAGATTAACGAGAGATTCGGCGATTTCGGTGCTGATACGGGGGCTGCTTTTGAAAAGATAGTAAGCATAACGTTCGGCGGTGCGAGCGCCGACGCCGGGGAGATGACCGAGAGAGTTAATTGTATCTTGGAGGGCTTGAGGAAGCATATTATATATTGTGTGAGGTTAATTTTTGCAGGTCTGATGGACTTATTCGAACCGACAGAATAATTATCGGTTCGATAAATCCATGAACTGGATTAGCGCTTGGAGAATTGCTCTTTCTTGCGAGCGGAGCGCAAACCGTATTTCTTGCGTTCTTTTTCGCGAGGATCGCGTTTCAAGAAGCCGGCTTTTTTCAAAACTGGACGCAAGTCGGCCATTTCGGTAGTCAAGGCTTTGCTCAAAGCGAGCTTAATAGCATCGACTTGGCCAGCGAGACCGCCGCCAGCGACGCGAATAGAAACATTGTATTCGTTTTGCTTCTCGGCGAGTGCGAGAGGATCGGTGATTTCAGCCAGCAGGCTTTTATTGCCGGAAAGATAATCGAGAGCAGGTTTATCATTGATCGTGATATCGCCTTTGCCTTTGTAGAGACGGACGCGGGCGGTAGCCGCTTTGCGACGACCAAGACCGTAGATATAGGATTCTTTCGTGGTCATTATTTAATCTCCTTTGGATTTTGAGCGGTATGGGCGTGCTCGGCGCCATCAAACACGCGGAGACGCGCGAGGCGGTCAGCAGCGAGTTTGTTTTTCGGAATCATGCCTTTGACAGCATGCTCGATGGCGACGCGAGGGTTTTTCTCGATGACTTCCTCGAGTTTAAGCTCGGTCAGACCGCCGGGGAAACCGCTGTGACGATAGTATTTTTTATCGACCATTTTGTTGCCGGTGGCTTGGATATTCTTGGCGTTAATAACGACAACGTAGTCGCCGTTATCGACGTGAGGGGTATAAGTTACCTTGCTTTTACCCATGAGTTTGTCGGCGATGACGACTGCGAGTTTGCCGAGCGGCATGCTGCCAGCGTCGATGAGCCACCATTCGCGGCTAATTTCAGCGGGTTTTTGGCTATAGGTTTTAGCGACAGCTTTCATTTATTTACCCTCCTTAGTTTTGAGGTCAATATGATCGACGAAACTGATGGTAGCCATTTCGGTATTGTCTCCTTTGCGGAAACCGGCACGCTCGATACGAAGGTAGCCAGAATCGCGCTTGATTTGCGGGGCGATAACGTCCATGAGCAAGTCGGCCGATTTTAGGTCGTTCAAACGAGCGATGAGGAGACGGCGATTAGCAAGTCCGCCTTTTTTAGCAATAGTAATGAGTTTTTCGGTATCACGACGAATATCCTTAGCGCGAGCCAGGGTCGTTGTGATCTCGGTGTTTTCGATGAGTGCCTTCATTAGCCCACGTCGTAAGGCACGACGCTGGTCGGTCTCGCGACCGAACTTGCGTCCTTTATATCCGTGACGATGCATTTTACAACAACTCCGTTAATTTTTCCTTAACTTCGTCCAACGCTTTGCTACCGAAGCCTTTGAGATCTTTGAGATCGATTTCGGACAATGCAACTAAGTCGCGGACGGTTTTGATATCATTATTAACCAAGGCATTAGCGGTGCGAGCGGAGAGGCCGAGTTCTTCGATAGGAAGAGAAAGTCCAGAATCGTCAGATTCTTGCTCGACGCCAGGCGCAGGAGCGCTTTCGACCGTGGTACCGCCAGCGAGGGCGGTGTATTGATTGACGAGAATAGCGTTGGCTTCTTCGAAAGCTTCAGTTGGAGTGATCGTACCATCGGTGACAATGGTCAAGGTCAATTGCTGAAGATTGGTGTCTTGACCGACGCGAGTATTCTCGACTTTGTAGCGGACGCGAAGTACAGGACTAAAGACGGCATCGAGCGCAATCATGTCGCTATGTAGGCGATCAGCGCTAGATTTCTCGATAGTAAGGTAGCCGCGGCCGGTTTCGATGACGAGATTCATTTTGAGAGTGAAGTTTGGGTCATCGATATGGCAAATGATTTGGTTTGGGTTGCCGATTTCGACGCCAGCAGGCATCTTGAGGTCGCCAGCGGTAACTTTGCCGGCTTCTTTGGTGTTTTTAGCGCTAATTTCGCAAGCCACTTCAACCGGTTCGTCGGAGAAAGACTTCAGTCGAATATTTTTGAGGTTTAACATAATATCGACGACGTCTTCTTGAATACCGGGAACAGAAGTGTATTCGTGGTTGGCTCCTTCGATGCTGAAGGCGGTGATGGCGGCACCTTTGATGCTAGAAAGCAGGACCCGACGAATCGAGTTGCCCAAGGTATTGCCGTAGCCGTAGAACAACGGACGAATCACGAATTCAGCAGTGTTGTCACCGACTTGGTTGACTTCAGCTAAACTAGCTTCGTGGATAACTTTTGTAGTCATTTTCCTCCTTAACGTGAGTAGTACTCAACGATTAATTGTTCATTAATGCCGGCTTCTGCCTCTTCGCGTTTAGGCAAGCCGATGATTTCGATTTTCATGGTTTTTGGATCGGATTTCATCCAGCTAAGAGGAATATTGGAAGAACTACTGACAATATTATCGAGATTTTTGAAATATTCAGATTTGGTTGATTTAGGTCGGACTTCGAGAACGTCACCCGGTTTCAAGCGAATGCTTGGGATATCGATGCGACGCCCATTGAGTAGAAAGTGTCCATGGGAGACTAATTGGCGAGCTTGGCGCCTGGTAGTAGCGAAGCCGGCGCGATAAACTGCGTTATCGGCGCGACGCTCGAGGTATTGTAGAAGGTTTTCACCAGCAAGACCTTCGGCGTGTTCAGCTTCTTTCATGAGTTTAGCGAATTGTTTCTCAAGTAACCCATAAAGTCGGCGAACTTTCTGCTTCTCGCGAAGTTGAGTTAAGTAAAGACTACCACCGCGAATGCGCATATCGGCGTGCTCACCGGGGATGCCGGTCTTTTTGGCCATTACTTTGTGCGCTTTTGGCGCAAGAGCATAACCTTCACGGCGGCTTTGTTTAACAATTGGAGAAATATCTCGTGCCATTATGGTTTCCTCTCTCCCTTAGGACGCACGCCCCCGTGTGCGATTGGGGTAACATCTGTGATACTATCAATTTTAATGCCGACGTTCGAAACGGCACGAATGGCGCTGTCTCGACCAAGGCCGATGCCATTAACGAAGACATCAACACTACTGAGACCATGTTCGCGTTTGGCGGTTTCGAGAGCTTTTTCGGCGGCAACTTGGGCGGCGTAAGCGGTGCCTTTTTTGCTACCGCGGAAACCGTTAGCGCCAGCTGAGCTAGCGGCGAGAGCTCCACCGGATTTATCGGTGATAGTAATGATAGTATTATTGAAGGTAGCTTGAATATGGACCTGGCCAGCATTCACTACGCGCTTACCTTTTTTGCCTTTGATTTTTTTGGTCGCTGGAGCTTCGGCATTGACTGCTGGAGTGGTAGCGACATTTTCTAGATTTTCTGTCATATTATACTCCTACTTTCTAAGTCTTGCTCGCTGCTTTAGGTTGAGCGCCACCGACGGCAATAGCGCGACCTTTACGAGTACGTGCGTTCGTGCGGGTGCGTTGGCCATTGACTGGCAAACCAGCTTTGTGGCGAATACCTTTATAGGAGTTAATGTCTTTGAGACGTTTGATATTGTTGGTAACGAGGCGTCTGCGATCACCTTCAACAGTGTATTTGCTGCTGATGATGTCATTAATCTTTTGGATTTCAGCCTCGGTGAGATCTTTCACCCGAGTGGTAGGCGTGACGTCCGCCTCCGCAAGGATGGCTTTACTCGTTGTGCGCCCGATTCCATAGACGTAAGTAAGTCCGATCCAGACTTCCTTTTCGCTCGGAATGGTCACGCTAGCAATTCTTGCCATGCTTAACCCTGCCTTTGCTTATTCTTAGG
>CAZAJJ010000019.1:0-17709 GCA_964485445.1 uncultured Candidatus Saccharibacteria bacterium
AGGCACTGGGTTTTGGTCCCAGCATTCGCAGGTTCGAATCCTGCCGACCCAGCCAGTATAATGAACTAGACTTCGCGTCTAGTTTATTATACTGATGGTAAGTCCAGAATAGGAAGGTTTTAGGTTTGTTATCGAGCGCTAGCGAGATTACTCTTCCTGCCGACCCAGCTAAGAAATAAAGTGGATTTTATCCACTTTATTTCTTGTTTAATTGAGACAGGATGATGAACCGATGTTGCGCTAGCAGCAAGGTTCGGCACGCAGGAGTGGCCGTAGGCGAGAAGTAGGCTTGTTCGTCTGAAGTAGATGGCTATTTATTTGAAGTAAGTAACGATAAAGCTGGTCCCCTCACCGAGAGTAGATTTAACTTTAATTTGGCCATGACCAGATTCAATAATAGCCTTAGCAAAAGAAAGACCGATGCCGACGCTTTCACTGGTGGCGTTTTTGGCTTTATAAAAACGTTCGAAGATGTGACGGAGGTCATCAGGAGCGATACCTTCGCCGAAATCTTGAATCGTAATCCGCAAGAAGAGCGGGCAGTCTTCGGCGTTCAAAATTAATTGACTACCAGAGGAGCTATGCTCAAGACAGTTTTTGACCAGATTAACCAGAGCTTCGGTTTGCCAACGCTGATCCAGCGAAATCTCAGCGTCAAGGTCGCCGCTTGTGATTAATTTAATATTTTCGAGATCCGCCAGAGCACTGAGGCGACCTATTACGGCGTTAAAAAGTTCAGAAACACGAGTAGGCTGATTCTGAAGAATAATCGAATCATTATCAAACTTGGCAAGATTAAGCAAGGTTGTCACGAGCCCAGACATGCTATCGATTTGTTCGCTAATAGAATGCAGAAAGTCGGCGCGAACTGCGGCGGGCATGTCAGGGTCGTCGTTAATATTATCAACCATGACTTGGAGCGAAGTCAAAGGTGTGCGGATTTGATGGGAAATGTCGGTAAGGGCGGACTCGAGATTTTGACTATGGAGGTGATTTTGTTCAGCGGCCGTTTTCAGGGTGACAACGATTTTATAAAGCTCATTGGTTAAAAGTGAGAATTCGCCTTCGCGGTTTTGATCAATGCGAAGGTCGTAGATTTGGTCACCGAGCTGCTGGAGGTAAGTAGCGAGTTGGGAAATCTGGCGGTCGCGACGGCTCGCCGAAATCCAAAAATAAACGATCAGCGAGACTGAAGCGACCGCCAGCACGAGGCAGACGGAGAGAAGTAGGCAGACGGAAAAATGAGTAGCAGCATGGCTCGCGAAAAGATCGTCATTAATACCGTAGTCTTGGAGAATCCTGGTACCGATGACGGTGGCAGATTCTTCAGAATTACCGGTTTGAAGCGTATGAATGGCAGTAGAAAAATCAAGTTCGGGGTGAGACAAACTAAGATTACCAACGAGAGTAGCAATTTCTTGATTGGAGGAAGTGCGAAAAGTTTGTTCGAGCCACGTCGCGCAGAAAAGAAGCGTGCAAGTTGCCAGACTAAAAATCGCGAGAATTGGCAAAATGATTTGCAAGAGACGCTTTTTAGTCATGATGAACACTTTCTGGCGATTTTAATAAATCGGGAGTAACTCCCGGTTGAGATTTTCTCGAGGTCAGAGCGGAAGAACGGCTGGTTTTTGGCAAATTTGCGGGTTGGTCGGGAGTAACTCCCGGTTGGGCGTCTGGTGAGATTTTTGATGAGTTTGACGACGCACTTGACAGGGGTTTTAATGATGTGGAAGCAGCTCCTGATAAGGAGTTTTGAGGGTGATTTGAAGATTTTGAGGAAATTTCGGAGTTGGTTTTGAGGCGATAGCCGAGTTGCTTGATGGTTTCGATGCTGCCGGGGGAGCCAAGCTTTTCGCGGAGGCGTTTCAAATAAACGGAAAGCGTATTATCATTAACGGATTTACCGGAGGCGGACCAGATTTCGTCAAGCAGACGCTCGCGAGTGACGACATGGTCAGCGTTTTCGAGGAGGCAAATAAAGAGTTTGCGCTCAAGGGCTGTCAGCATAACTTCGCGTCCGGCGACGAATAATTCCCCGCTGGTATAGTTAAAGGAAAATTGACCGACTTCGAGCCGCTCGGTGGCGGGATGATAGCGACGAAAAACATTACGGATGCGTAAAAGGAGTTCGCGATTACGGAAAGGTTTAGTAATGTAATCTTCGGCGCCAAGTTCGAGGCCGGAAACGACGTCGAGTTCATCATCCCGCGCAGTGAGAAAAATGATAGGCGGCGGAGAGGGTTCGGCACGGAGTTCCCGAGCAAAACTGAGGCCATCGCCGTCTGGCAATGTAATGTCAAGGAGTACGAGATCAAAGGACATGCGCGAGATTTCTTGGCGAGCCCGGTTCAGATCCGGAGCGGCAACGACTGAATAATGTTCCCGCTCCAAAAGATAGGTGAGACCCTTGCGAGTCAGAGGGTTGTCTTCAACTAAGAGGATCTGAGTGTTCATATTAGTTATATTATATACATTTTAAACATTTTCGCTACGGATGGTTTCGATAATATTCTGTTTTTCAACCTGGCGAACTGAATAGTGCATGATAATACTAACTAATAGACCGACAGCTGCGACGGCAATCAGAATAGCGACCCACGGAAAAAGGAAGCCGAAATCAATACTATTTGCGACTGAGCGATAGACGCCGTAGGAAAGTAGCAAACCAAGAGGAATGCCGATCAGTAGAGCCTTGGTAGAATACATCAGACTTTCAAGCCGAACCATGTGATTAAACTCGCGACTGGTCATGCCGATGGATTTTAGCATGGCGAATTCTTTGGCGCGGAGAGCAATATTGGTTGTAATAGTATTAAAGATATTAGTAACGCCAATCAAAGTAACGACGATAATGAAACCGTAGAGGAAGATCGCGAAGAGCAGATAGATGCGGCGCATTTGGGCGGCAGATTCTTTGACATTAACATAATGGATTTCGCCTTCAAGTTCAGGATGTTCAGAAATATATTGATCAATATAATCAGTGATGGCTTTGACGTCATCGACATTTTCGGCGAAGAATTGACTATATTTTGCGCGAGGGAGAAGACGAGCAGCGTCAGGATAGTTTTCGCCAACGAAAATCATTGGATTAAACGTACCGCTGAGGCCGACTGGGAAATGATCGGTAACTTTGGTAAGTTTCAGATCTAGATCATAGGCTTCAGCGTGAGACTGCTTCACGCAGGCATCATCGATACTAGATCCGGATTCGGCGTCATCAGTATTAGCTGATTTAATACATTTTTCGGGAATGTCGGGCTGAATGCTGAGTTGGAGGTCGGAGCCGTCATGATAATTAGGATCGCGAACAAATTCATAGCCACCCTGACCACGAGGCTGCATGGACTCGTTATTCATGATTACGACCTGATCGTAGTTCGGCCCACGAATATTCAAGGATTTAGCAAAGTTTTCGAAAGCAGATTGTTGCATAATCACTACATTAAAATCGACGGAATGCGTGTCAATATAATAAGCGGAATCTTCGAGATGGAAACGCTCTTGCAGATCTTGATAAAAATCCTTTGAAGCATTACTGACTGCGAGATCGAGATTGGAATTGTCATATTCGATGCCTAAAGAACGTTGGCCATATTCCATAAAACTATAGAGCCCGATAAAAGTGGCAACAGAAAGGACGATGGAGATCACCGTGGTGCGATATTTTTTGCGACTGCGTTTGAGATTTTTGTCAGCGATGACCCCGCCAATACCAAAAGCGTTGCGGACGAAGTTGGAAGTATGGAGTTTTTTGGCTTTGATATGGGTGGTTTTGCTACCGCGGATGGCTTCGATCGGAGAAAGTTTGGCGGCGCGAATTGCGGGCATGAGACTGGAGAGGAAAATGGTCACGAAGCTAAGCAGAATAGCGGCCGGAAAAATCCAAAGAGGCATGGAGACGGGAACAGCGACTTCGATCATGTCTTGCATGAGATAGTTCATAATAAACACGAGAATGAAGACGGCGACGCTACCGAGCAGCATACCGAGGGGAATGCCAATTGTACCTATAATTACACCTTCGTAAATGACACTGGAGCGGATTTGGCGAGGTGTGGCGCCAATACTAGAGAGCATGCCGAATTGACGTTCGCGCTCGCTGGCGGAAATACTGAAGCTATTACGAATGACAACAACGCTAGTGACGATAATAATTCCAATTACGATAGTAGCGAGACTGTAAATCGTAGCTAACGTAACATCGCTGCCGACGCCTTCATATTTTAATAATTCGGAATTAGTACGGACATGGAGAGATGCGCCAGTTTCGCGTTCGATAGTATCAAGAATTTGGTCACGCACTTTTTTGTAATCACGAGGATGATCATAGCGTACGAAAACATTATATTCGTCTTTAGAGTCCGCAGGAACTTGATCGAGCCGAGTCCATTGCTTGGCAGTATAAGCCTCGTTTTGGTAAGTTTGATACCAATCGTAAGTTTCCTCATCGACGAAATTATCTTTCATCACTGGTTCAGAATAGAATTTTTGGGTAATGCGAACGTTATTTTCGATATACTTCATCGCCTCGGGCGGGACTGATTCATACATATCATGATAATCGCCAACTTGTTCAGTGGCGTATTGAATCATCATTTTCTGAAGGCTGGTGACCATGCCAACAACTGCCAAAATTAAGGCCGACGACAAAGCAACGCCGAGAATTGTAACGATAGTGCGACGACGATTTTTGCGAAGATTTTCGATAGTCAAGTGCTGCAAAATGCGCATTTTTACATCCTCTCGTCTTTAATAATTTTGCCATCTTCGAAAGTAATAACGCGGTCGGCTTGCTTGGCGATTTCGAGATCATGGGTGATGACGACGATGGTTTGATGATATTTTTTGTTAGAAAGTTTGAGCAGAGCAACGATTTCATCGCCGGCTTTGGAGTCGAGGTTCCCTGTCGGCTCGTCAGCGAGAATAATCGCGGGATCGTTAATGAGGGCGCGACCGATAGAAACGCGTTGCTGCTGGCCGCCAGAAAGTTCATTCGGTAAATGTTCCAGACGTTCTTCGAGGCCGAGAGTCTGAACGAGCTCGTCCAAACGACGACTATCGACAATTTTATTATCCAAGTCGCAAGGCAAAGTGATATTCTCGATGACATTAAGAATCGGAATGAGGTTATAAAATTGGTAAATAATTCCGACTTGGCGACGGCGAAAAATAGCTAAAGCGTCGTCGGAAAGTTGATAAATTTCTTTGCCGTCGATAATAACTTCGCCGGAAGTGGGGCGATCAACGCCGCCGAGCAAGTGAAGCAAAGTGGATTTGCCGGAGCCGCTGACACCAACAATAGCGACGAACTCGCCTTCGTTGATAGAGAAACTGACGTCATCAACGGCCCGAACTTCGTTTTCGCCTTTGCCATAGATTTTGGTCAGATTTTTAACTTCTAGGATTTTCATATTGACTCTTGAATTAAAGTTAATATTAAGATAACGAATTCTAGACTTCGTTATCTAAAATAATTCTAGCAAGCACAAGTGACTTTGAAGTGACTTTAGACGGATTTTGGAGATTTTGAATCAGACGTTTTCGATGCTGAGGAATTCGGGTCAGAAGAATGGAAATGAGAGATTTTTGGTTCTGGGGATTTAGATTCTGTGGATTTTGAGTTAGTTTTAGGCTCGGAATCTTTTAAATCAGGTGGCGTTGGTTTGGGTATGTTTGAGTTCTGCTGCTTTGATGCTGGAGTTTGTGGATTTGGCGTTTTCGAGGCAGAGGTTTTTGAGTCTGCGGACTTTGCGTCAGAAACTTTTAGATCAGAGGATTTTGGTTCAGATTTTTCTGGATTTGCAGGTTTCGGAGCGGAGACTCCTGAGTCTGAACGCGGCAATTCAGAATAAGAGTCGCTGGATCGATGAGCAGGTTTGCCAAGGCGAGAAGGGTTTTCTTGGGGAGTAGCCGCAGTTTGAGAACCGGAAGATTTTGGCGAATTCATTGCAGGCTGGAGAGGATTCTTTACGGAATCATGACCGTGATTTTCAGAATCTGAAGACTTATGAGAACTGCCATGAATATTTTTGGCAGATTTTTGGTCTTTGGAATTAGTAATAGTCGGCGGAGTAGGAGATTTCGCAGGTTGAGTCGAGGAGACGTTCGAATTCTGAGATTTTAAGGGCTTGGCGGGAGATTTTTGTGAATTTAAGGCTGTTTTTTGCGACTCGCGAGTTGATTGGGACTGATGATTCTTAGACTGAGCAGCCTTGGACGAGCGACTGGAAGACTTCGGAGTTGCGGCGCCAATCTGGCTAGGCTGAGGCTGAAACTCAGACTTAGCTCGACGCGGAGAGGAGGCAGCCTCAACTTTGTCAGGCTGCGACTTTCGTTGAGACTGATTTCGAACGGCAGTAGGAATCTTACTGGACTGAAGAGGTTGAATGAGGCGCGATACGGATTTTTGAGACACAGAATGAAACTGCGGTTCGTCGAGTTCTTCTTCAATAACGATCGTCTTGATACGAGGCAAGACAATGTGGCGGGCTAATTCCCCGCTGAGGGCAAAATCAATTACCCAAAGAGTATAGCCGAAGACTAAGGTCAGACTGGCGATTAGCGCAAACCAGCAAAGCAAAGTGTCAATACCAGAATCAGGATAATTTAAAAACCAATACGGAAAGCGCAGGGGTGAATTCTGAGAAATAAAGGGACTAGTTAAAATAATTACCGAAGCATAGGCGGCTAGCAGAGCAAGCCAGTAAAGCGGGTAACTGGCAGTCCAGGCACCTTTCGGAGAAAAAAGCAGCCAATCGCCCAAAAACAAGCATGGCAACAGAAGGTAAATCAGAAAACTCTCGGGGCCGGCAATAGTGAAAAACTGAAAATTAAAAACTAAGTTACTGATCCAGCCGAGAAACAGAATAAAGCTAAAAACTATGAGAGCGCCTTGAATAACAGGACAAAAAACCGGTGTTTCAGGGCGAGTGCGAGTGAAAAAAGTATGGAGACCAGAAATAAGAAAATAGAGACCAGCTATCAGCATAATCCAAAAGGAGAGCAGACGCAAGCCAGAGAGCCCGCAACTAGAAAGCACGGCATAAACAGTGTAGAAGGCAAGCAAACTAACAATCAGACAGTAAATAGTAGCGAAAAGTGGGGCTTTGATTTGCATAACTTTATTTTAAGCTTTTTTGAGTTTTTGCGCAACTCTGGAAGTTTGAATATTATTCGGCAACACCAGGATTCCTTTTACGATAATCTTCAATAGCAGCGGCGAGAGCCTGATGACCGAGAACAGAGCAATGAATCTTGTGTTCAGGAAGACCGTCGAGGTAATCAGTAATTTCTTGAGGGCCGATCGCAAGCGCCTCGTCGAGGGTCTTATCTTTAGCAAGTACGGAAAGAGCGGAAGTTGAGGCAATGGCACTGGCGCAACCGTAAGTCTTCCATTTAAGGTCAATGATTTTGCCATCTTGAATACAGAGGAACATTTTCATCTGGTCGCCACAAATCGGGTTGCCAACAATTCCTTCGGCGTCATGAGAGTATTGAGTTTCGTCACCCATGAGGAAGTTTTGAGGATTCAGGAAATGTTCCTTAACTTTTTCGGAATAGACCCAAGGTGTCATGATTTTACTCCTGAGTTAGTTAGATCCAAGGTACTAATGCCGCGCAAATAAGTGATAATTTGCGGCAGAACCGCCATAACTCGATCAATGTCGGCAGCGGAGGTGTCGAGGCCGAGCGAAAAACGAATACTGCCATGAGCGCGGACGGCGTCGTGATGAGTCGCCATGAGAACTGGGCTAGGGCTGAGACGATCGCTAGCGCAGGCGGAGCCGGTACTGACAGCAATGCCAGCAAGATCAAGATAGAGTTGAATACTTTCACCCTCGACGCCAGTAAAAGTGAGGTTCAGAATACTCGGCAGACAATCGGATTCGGGCGAATTACGCTCAACGGCGGGAATTTGAGAGACGATCCTTTGGAAAAGTTGATCGCGAAGACTAGAGACTCGTTGCCATTTTTGACAGCTCCAATTATCCCAGCACCACTGAGCAGCAGCACCAAAGCCGCTGGCAAGAAGCACGCTTTCAGTGCCAGCACGACGACCCCGCGCTTGATGGCCACCATAAATCAACGGTTTGAACGGGGCGCCCGTCTTCACATAGAGAGCACCAATACCGACTGGACCGCCAATTTTATGGCTAGAAATAGTTAGATAATCAACGTCGAGATCTTGAACATCGATTTTTATCTTACCGAAAGCCTGAGTTGCGTCAGTATGAAAGCGGAGACGAGGATGTACCTCGCGACAAGCCTGGACGAGTTCGCGAATCGGCTCGAGAGTGCCGATTTCGTTGTTAGCAAGCATAATAGAAATTAAATCAACTTGAGGGGCCAGTTCAATAACCTTGGCTCGATCAACACGCCCCCAACTATCAACAGGAATGCGATATAACTTACCAGCGCGCTTAGCAGCAGATTTCAAGACTGAAGGATGTTCAATTTCGCTCACCGCTATATCGCGACCGGCAAAAATCGCGGTGACAAGATTATTAGATTCAGAGCCTCCAGAAGTAAAAATCAGTTGTTCGGGCGCGGCGTGAATGAGCCGCGCGACAGACTCGTAGGCTTGATCGAGCAGAGCTTTACTAGCCTGACCGGGGCCATGCAGGCTAGACGGGTTGCCAAGTTTGCCGCTAGACAAGCCATCAAGAACGGCCGACATAGCGCCCTTCGCTGCCAGCAAAAGCGGGGCAGTAGCAGCATAGTCTAGATAGACTGTTCGGTCGGAATCAATTGTAGGTAGTGCCACTAGCGGACTAGACGCGACTGCTTCGGAATGACAAACTTTTGGAGACGACATAATAATTACAGACGTGAATATTTAATAATTTGGTAGGCTGGATTATCATCTGAAGCGGGCTGATCCTGCAAAATTTTAGCAGAAAAATCCTTCACATCAAATTCTGGAAAGAACGCGTCGGCGGGCGGTTCAGCATCGACTCGAGTAAGGTATAGATAATCAGCGTCAGGCAGAAAGGCTGAGTAGAGACTGGCGCCACCTATAATATATATGTCGGAATCGAGAGTTTTGAGGTAGGATTTTAATTCGGCGAGATCAGAAAAACTAGTGATAGATTCACCAGGAATGGGGCTGCGAGATAAAACAATATTCTCACGGCCAGGCAAAGCATGGCCGATGGAGCGAAAAGTTTTGCCACCCATAACGACTGGCGAGCCGAGCGTAGTTGTGCGGAAAAATTCCAAATCGGCAGGGATATGGAAGAGCAAATCTCCTTGATAACCGAGACCGAGGCTGCGACTAATGCAGGCGATCAGATTAAGACTTTTCATTATTCAACCTCCAAAATTTTGCCAGTACCATATTCGAGATGAAGAAGGCGCTGGTTCCTGGAGCCACGAAACTTCAGAGTTAGATCGCGTTCTTTGAGAATGAAAGGGCCATCAATTAAGGCGTCAAGACTCTTCAGGAATTCCCGCTTCGAACCACCAGCATCTTTTAGTTGTTCGTAAGTATAACCGCTGAAACTCCAGATATTCCAGCCGAGTTCTTTGCGACACCACTGGCTGATTTCGAGGCAAGCCTCAGGTTGCTCGAACGGCTCGCCGCCACAGAAGGTGAGACCGGCCTGGCCTTTGAATTCAGCCAGGCGAGCTTTGACTTCGTCGATATCAACCATGACTCCGGCGTCGAAACTCCAAGTTTCAGGATTTTGGCAACCAGGGCAATGACGGGCGCAGCCCTGGGTCCAGAGGACGGCACGGAGGCCGTAGCCATTGACGATGTTGTCGTGTTCTAATGGGCCAGAAAGCCTAATTTGCATGATAACCCTCCGAAGTTCCTATCAACGCTTGGCGCTCAAGGCGCGTTGTCAGCGCCTGCCGTCGCAGGGCTGACACGCTTGTCCTCGCCGTGGCTCCGGATCCTTTCGCGCCAAGGTTGATAGAACTTAGTACCTTATCGTGCAAGATGTGTTGATGCATTATTTTCTCCAATTATATTCTCCAGGTATTCCGACGCCGTTAGGCAGGGTAGCAAGATTACTTCTTGCCAGTCATGGCTTTGCGGGTTTTCTTGGCGGCTTCGCGCTCGGCCTTCTCTTCTACACTATACACCCCAGCGGCGTTGCAAGCAACAGTGTGCTTGACACGATCGTGCTCTTCAGCTTTTTTGCCGTCGTTCCAACGTTCGAGACTACCGACGAGATAACCGGTAATGCGGCGTAACCTTTCAAACGGAACATCGCCTTCGCTTTCTTTACGGCCACAGCTTGGGCAGCGATCACCTTCAATGATGCCGGAATAACCACAGACTGGATCGCGATCGACAGGATGATTCACGGAACCATAGCCGATACCGCATTCTTTCATTTTGCGAATCACGGCTTCGAAGGCCTCAATATTATCAGACGGATTACCATCGAGTTCAATATAGGTAATATGACCAGCATTACAAAGAGCGTGATAAGGGGCTTCGATTTCGATCTTTTCAAAGGCACCGATGGGATAATAAACTGGAACGTGGAAACTGTTTGTGTAATAATCGCGATCAGTGACACCAGTGATTTTACCATATTCTTTACGATCAATTCTAGTAAAGCGACCAGCCAGACCTTCAGCTGGAGTAGCAAGCAAGGTGAAGTTCAGATGATATTTCTTACTATACTCATCACAGCGCTCGCGCATGTGAGTGATAATGTCAAGACCGAGTTCGCGGGATTCCTCATCTTCGCCGTGATGTTTGCCAGTCATAGCGACCAAACATTCGGCTAGACCAATGAAGCCAATGCTCAAAGTCCCATGTTTAATAACGTCGCGCAAGGTGTCATTCCAGCCCAGTTTTTCGCTACCGAACCAGTTGCCTTCGCCCATCAGGAACGGGAAGTTGCGGACATGCTGATTAGCTTGGAATTCGAAGCGTTCAAGTAATTCGCCGGCAACTAGGTCCATCTTTTCGTCTAATTCTTTGTAAAAACCTGACCAATCGGCTTCTTTGCGCTCACCGAGAGCAATACCGTGTTTAATGCCGAGACGAACGAGGTTAATAGTGGTGAAGCTGAGGTTGCCACGGCTAGTGGCAATACCATCGCTCTCCGGGAAGATACTACCATAGACACGCGTACGACAACCCATAGTAGCAATTTCGGTGTTATAATCGCCCGGCTTGTAACCTTTGAGGTTAAACGGAGCGTCGATGAAGACAAAGTTCGGGAAGAGACGCTTAGCGCTAACTTCCATACTGCGCTTAAAGAGGTCGTAGTTAGGATCTTCGGGATTATAATTGACGCCTTCTTTAACTTTGAAAATGGAAATCGGGAAGATTGGAGTTTCACCGCGGCCAAGACCGTTTTCAGTGGCTTGGAGCAAGCACTTCGAGACTAGGCGACCGCTCGGAGTAGTGTCAGTGCCGAAGTTGATGCTAGTGAAGGGGACCTGAGCACCGGCGCGAGAGTGCATAGTATTCAGGTTGTGAATGAAGCCTTCCATGGCTTGAAAAGTCTGGCGCTCAACATCTTCGTTGGCAATTTCAATGACTGATTCAGGGATTTTGAGTTTCTTCAGAGCTTTTTCGTCGCCATAAGCCAAATCTTCAGGAATCTTAACTTTGAGATCTTGGTCAGTAAATTTATTGTATTCTTCAATGCCGCGTTTCAGGGCTTTGCGGAAGCTTTTATCAACGCCGGGAGCCATAGCGTAATCGAAGTTAGGAATGCTTTGGCCGCCGTGCTGCTCGTTTTGGTTGGCTTGGAGAATGATCGCGGCTAGCGCGCCGTAGCTACCAATCGAGTTCGGGGTGCGCAGATGACCATGGCCGGTGTTAAAACCGCCATTAGCGAAAAGTTTAAGCGGGTCAGTTTGGCAGCAGGTCAAAGTACCAGTGGCGTAGAAGTCGAGGTCGTGAATATGAATGTCGCCATTGTCGTGAGCGGCAGCGTATTCGGGTTTCATCAGGAGGGTTTTGGCAAACATTTTTGAGCCTTCGGCGCCGAATTGGAGCATTTTACCCATAGCAGAGTTACCATCAACGTTGGCGTTGCTGCGCTTGACATCGGAATCTTCGGAAGCGTCGGCGATAGCGATGGTTTTATAAACGCTCATGAGATTACTCTTAGCTTCGCGGACACGATTGCGCTCTTGGCGATAGGTGATATATTCTTTAGCAGTGCGCTTAAAGGCGGACTCCATGAGGACTTGTTCAACGATATCTTGGATTTGCTCGACGTTCGGCGTGCGCTGTTTGATAGTTTCTTCCATACGCTTCAGGGCTTTTTCGGAAAGTTGCTTAGCGCGGTCATATTTGAATTCTTCGGTAACTAAACCGGCCTTAGCGATGGCATTGGTGATTTTTTCGGGATCGAAACTAACAACTGCGCCGTCTCGTTTGATAACTTTTTTGAACATAAAAAATATACCTCCTTGTGCTCGTTCGAGCTATTTTTGATCTTTTATAATTTTGTATTTTTCGTATGGAACACTATATATAGTGTCTATACTTATTTTAGGGCACTATATATGGTGTGTCAATATAAAAACGTTGTAATATTTACAACGTTTTGGTCGTAATTTAAATTCACCTGAAAACTCGTTTTTGGGCGAAAAATAACTAGAATTTGGCGAACTTTTTGTATAATTCAACAAAGAGTAAAGGGCAAAGAAAAGCAATCACAGAAACCAAAAGCAGTGCAGGGAGGGGGACGGCAACAATATTGATCGCGTGAGCAAGAGGACCAAAAAGGGCGGCAAGTTGAAGAAGTACCGCCATGAAGAGCGCGAGATAAAAGCCGTGGTGGCGAACCCTCAAGCGAGTAGCGACGGATTCATGAATACCACGAGCAGTCAGGGCGCCACTCCATTGCATGACGACGAGAGCCGTAAAGGCCAGGGTATTCGCCTCAGCGTCGGAATGTAAAACGAGACGCGCAATAAAATAGGTAGCCAATGTCACGACGGACATGGTAACGGCAAGGATAATCATGCGAATAATTAAGTTAAGGGGCAAAATTGGTGCGTCTTTATGGTCAGGCTTCCCGCGAAGAACGGCAGCTTCAGGCGGTTCAAGTCCGAGCGGAATAACTAAAAGCGAATCGGTGACAAGGTTAATCCAGAGGATCTGAATAGGAGTGAGCATTTGGCTACCGAAGAGCAGAAGAGCACCAATCATCGTGAGAGCTTCGCCGGCGTTAGTGGCTAGCAGATAACTAAGCATACGGCGAATGTTGGCTAGAACCGTGCGACTTTCTTGAATAGCGCCGGTAATATTGCGAAAATTATTATCCAGGAGGACGATGTCACCAGCGTCTTGGACGATGGATGGGCTATCGCCCATGGCGATACCGACATGGGCGCCAACCAAAGCCGGGACGTCATTGACGCCATCGCCAGTCATGGCGCAGATCTCGGATTTTTTAATGGCTTCGAGAATGCGGAACTTATCCTCGGGCGTAACGCGGGCGAAAATAGTGGTGGTTTTAACAAGATCTTCGAGGTCGGAATCGTTAATATTGCCAAGCTTAGAACAGTCAAGGACCTCGGCAGAACTGCGGGCGAGACTGAGCTGACGACCGATGACATAGGCAGTACTAGCATGGTCGCCGGTCACCATCTTAGTTTGGACACCCATGCGCGCGGCTTGTTTAATAGCGGGGCCGGCTTCACGGCGCAAATTGTCGGCAACGGCAACGAAGCCATCCAAGGTCAGGCGAGTCTTGGGGTCGAGACGATGGAGTTCGTTGATATTTTGAGTAATGGTAGTGTGAGCCAAAGCAATAACTTTATAACCTTGGCTAGCCAACTCAACCAGTTTTGCCTCGGCGCGGAGACGAGTTTTAGAATCGAGATCGGAACGAGCCAAAATAGTCTCAGGAGCGCCCTTGACCGCCAAAAGGAATTTCCGATTAGTTTCAGGGAAAAGATTGCCGGACATTTTGAGAGATTGGTCGAAAACATAGGAATGGAGAGGCTCAGGGGCAGCAGGCGTGGGAGCCTCAGTCGCGAGATATTCGCTGAGTGCAAGATCGAGAGGATCGAGGACAACAAAATCGGCCGGGTCAGTCGAGGACTCGCGCAAGGTAGCACGGGAGAGAATATCGCGGAAAGTAGCGCGCGGAGAAAGTAGCCAGGTATCTTGGAGAGTGAGGCGGTTTTCGGTGAGAGTGCCAGTCTTGTCACTGGCGATCGTAGTGACGATACCAAGAGACTCGATGGCACTGAGTTCCTTAATCAGGGCCTGCTTCCGAGCCATCCGCTTTGCGCAGAGGGCGAGGACAATGGATATGGCAATAGGCATACCCTCCGGAACGGCGGAAACAATCATGGCAAGAGTAAATTTCAGGGCGCTGACGAGTTCAATGCCGTCCAAAAGTTGGACAACTAAGGCAATGACTGCGACGACAACAACTACGATGGCGATTTTGATAACGAGGCGATTAATCTTCTCGGAAATGGGACTAGTCGATTCGACGGACGAAGCGAGCGAAGCGATGCGGCCGTATTCGGTGTCGTTACCGGTGGCAACGACGACATATTTACCACGTCCAGTCACTATAAACGCACCAGAAAAGACCATATTGCGCTGCTCATAGACTTTTTTCGGGCCAGAAATGGCCTTGGCATCTTTGGCGATGGGTTCAGATTCGCCAGTGAGCATGGATTCGTCAGAAAGGAGACCCGATTCGCTAATAATGCGACCGTCAGCGGGGACGCGATCGCCTTCACCAAGAATGACGATGTCGCCAGGAACGAGTTCAGAAGAGTCCAGAGATTCCTCACGACCATCGCGCAGGACGGTGACGTCTTGCTTGGTGCTATTTTTGAGAGATTCGAGAATGCGATCGGTTGAAAAACGCTGGATGTAATAAATAATAGCGTCAGCGATAATAATTACGCCGATGGCGACAGCCTCAAGCCAATCCCCTTGAAAGAGCGACAAAACTAGCGCCGCCAGCAAAATTAGCATAAAAATATCGGCAAAAGGAGCGATTAACTTACGCCAAAGCGGAGTGGTTTTAGTTTTCAGAATATTCGGGCCATAGAGAGATTGGCGTTTCAAGGCTTCTTTGGTGCTGAGACCTTTTTCGGGGTCGGTGGAGAATTTCTGGAGGGTCGCCTTGACCGTTTCGTTATAATAATTAGCCATATCATAAGTATAAAGGTGGTGTGGAGGTTTGTCCAGACGAAGTCGATAAATGCAAGCGAATGGCGGAGAGCAGATTTGAGTAGGGCGGGGATTCGGGTCATGAGATGATTATAACACTTTAGATAGCTGAATCATTATCGGTTTTGTTGGGGTTATGCAGGGGATTTTTTAGATAGTTGAGAGATCGAGAGGGGTATGCTATAATTTCTTCAGGCCCGTGTGGTGAAATTGGTAGACACGCATGCCTTAGGAGCATGTGCCGAAAGGCTTGCTAGTTCGAGTCTAGTCGCGGGCACCAGAGGATTTATTGAGGTTTCAGGGTCGGCTTAGCTGGTTTTTTGATGATTCTCTTCCTATTGAGACGCGAAAAGACTTTCCCAAAATTGCGTTTTTGCGCTGATCCCTGTTTTAAGATCGAGTGTTCATTATCAGCCGAAGACACTCCGCTGGATAATGCGTCGTCGAATCGACCAATTGCATCCTTAAAGCCGAGTTCATCTACCAAAATAAGTTTGATATTTTATAGTAGCTTGAGTTCGTACTGTTTGATTATATCCACTAGCACAACCATATCCGTATCTACGGAACAACTAATCATATCACGCTGATAGCGTATCGACAAAAATATATGTAGTTTTTATAATCTTCTAACAAAATGTTGAAAAAATGACTGACTGATCAGAGCGGTGGGCTAAAGATTTCTAACTCTAGCCCACATTTTTTGTGTATGCCTCCGTATTTTACGTAGTTGCTTCGGAATACTACTACCCGTTTTCTTGGCGGACGATTTGAGGTATCCGTATTTCTTGCCAAATTTTGATTGCCTTTCATTTGAAGCTCGTTTATTAACCGCTTGTTTATTCCCTTTCTTAAGTTTTGCTTTTATTTTTTGAGTTTCTTTTCTGTAATGCCTAGCAACTGTGCCCGATCTAACCGATATACTGTTTAGATTCATATCAAAACCTAAGTACTGAGCAGATTCTTTATTTTTCGAGTACTTTGCGACATACTTTTTAGTCACATCCTTAAATGTTTGACTCGGTGCATCAATATAAAAAGCTTCCGTCTTGCCTTTTCCAATTTCCAGATTAAAGTCTTTCCCCTCTATTTTTTCACATATCTTGTTATAAACATCTTCAGCCTCCGAAGCGGGAACCAATATCAAAATATCATCAGAATATCTACGATATATGCCTTGGTATTGACCAACCTCTTCTGCCAGCCATACGTCAAAATCATACAGATATATATTTGCCAAAATATCGCTTATTGGGCTACCTTGAGGTATTCCTTTTTTCTTTTTGTTTTTATGAATCAAATTCGTGTCTCTAATTAGCTCATTATACCTCCTAGAATCTGCCCACTTCTGCGCATCTTTTCCTAGTTTACTCTCGATGTCTTTTTTAAAAACATATCTATAATGGCTGACAGATTTTACTACCAGTTGCAAGCTCTCTTTGGGAATGTCTTTGCAAAAACGCATGACTGAATTACGAAGGTTGCAATGTTCGATATTTCCGAAGAAATCCTTAATGTCTATGCAAAATAGTACGGAGTCATTGGCTGTGCGAATGGTTTCAAATACGTCCTTGGAAAAGTCTATGTTTGACTTATTTTTATGTCCAGTAAGCGGGACCCTCCTATAGCCAATTACCGATTCGCTCGCTAGCGTGTTACTTATAACGTCCTCATACTTTTTCTTCAATAGCGAAGCATAAAATGACAAAATAATTGCGTCCGCATGTGAGGCATACATTATTTTGCGTAGTTTGACTTTAATCTTGAGTTTCTTCTCTATATCTTGAGTATACCGCCTTGCCTTTTGGTCTTGTCTAATAAAAGGCCAAAATTTATGCCTTTTTAAGGATGCTGGATCACATACCTCTTGACGTATTTTCTTGCTCTTGCGACATCTTTTAATTCCTATTTTTGAATCAAAATGTCCGTAGCTCCTACAGCCAATAAAACACTTTTTCGAATGTTTTTGTATGCTTTTTTGTTCGTCCAGCCAATTATCAAATTCTTTAAATAAATCCATAGCTCTTTGTCCTGAAATTGCCACTATCTGCCCTACACCAAGGTCGTAATGATAGTGACAATGCCTGGATTTCTCCAGCTAGCGCAGCTTATATGGTGTAATAATCACTTGTCATTAGGAAGGATCTACAATATGCTTATGCATATTAATATCAATCTAACTATTGACGTTAGCGGCGTGAGCCGAGGCTCTGTCGCTACTATCGTGGTCAAGATTATTCTAAACTTCGTGACGAAGATTCGAATAACTCTTGACTTGCGTATCTAGTAGAGCGTTGCTATCTGCACCATGCTAGCTTAGCACCTCCTGAAGAGTCTAGATATTTACATTATATATATTTTTGCCTATAAAACAACTCTATTCTTTAAGTGCGGTAATAGCCTGACAAAGTTGGGCGCACCAAAAGTTTTATTGAGGTTTCAGTGTCGGATTAGCCGGTTTTTTGAGCTCAATTTATAAGAATAATGCTTAGAGTGCGGCGGACCTCTTTGATAATATGCTGGAGCCTCTCTTACGACAGACCATCTTATTTTGAGATCGGCAAATTTTGATTTGTCGA
>CAZAJJ010000020.1:0-17568 GCA_964485445.1 uncultured Candidatus Saccharibacteria bacterium
CAATGACCTTACGAATGTGAATCGTACGCTCTAGCCAACTGAGCTAAAGAACCGAATTATAATTAGTAAAATGTTGTAAAAATGACAACATTTGGCTCTGGAAGGTGAGAATATTGGCTAGTTCCCCTTCCTACATGTTATAATAGCATAGATGAAAAGAGATTTCCAGAAGTTTGAAACAGAAAAAGCCGAAATTATGCAGTTTTTGGCGCAGCCGGATGCTTATACACAACCGAATTTTGCGGAAAAATCACGAAGGTTGGCGGAGATTGAGGAGATTTTGGGGCTGGCGAGTGAAATTGAGGATTTGCGACGGAAATTGGCGGAGGCGGAGACGCTGCTAGGTGATCCGGATCTTGCGGAATTGGCGCAGGGGGATGTGGCGGAAATTCAGGAAAAAATGGCGGTACGGGAGCAGGAATTAGAAGAGAGATTAGTGCCGAGTGATCCGTTGGATGATAAGTCGGCGATTATGGAGATTCGCGCGGGGGCGGGTGGAGATGAGGCGAGTCTGTTTGCGGGAGAATTATATCGGATGTATGTGCGCTATGCGGAGAGGCATGGTCTTAAGGTTGAACTGCTGGCGCAGAATGAAAACGAAGCCGGTGGGATGAAGGAAGCGATTTTTAAGGTTTCTGGGGAGAAGCCGTATGGGCAGTTGAAGTTTGAGGGGGGAGTGCATCGAGTGCAACGGGTGCCGGTGACGGAGTCGCAAGGGCGGATTCATACTTCGACGGCGACAGTGGCAGTGTTACCAGAAGCGGCGGAGGAAGATTTGGAGATTCGACCGGAGGACCTGAGGATTGATATTTATCGGTCAGGCGGACATGGAGGGCAGGGTGTAAATACGACGGATTCGGCGGTTAGGATTACGCATTTGCCGACAGGAATTGTGGTGGCGATGCAAGATGAGCGTTCGCAACAGCAAAATCGAGTCAAAGCGATGGCGGTTTTAAGGTCACGACTGATGGAAAAAAAGAAACAAGAAGAGCGACAACAGGCGAGTGATGCACGGAAGAGTTTGATCGGGTCGGGCGATCGGAGCGAGAAGATTCGGACGTATAACTTTCCGCAGGATCGGATTACAGATCACCGGATTCATTATTCGCGGTCGAATATTGGGGCGGCGATGGATGGGGAGATTGATGACCTCGTGAAGGAACTGACGCGGGCGGAGCGGGAGTTGCCGGACGGAGAAGAATAAATAGGGGCTATAAGGGGTTGGGGATTTAGTATTGACTTTTTTGATAAGGTGTGATATAATGGGGAGAGAGTGGGTAGGTCCCTTAAAAAGAACAAAGTGACAAAAAAGACTGTTTTTGAAGGAATGCCCGAAACTAGAAGAGGAGGTAAGAATGAAGATAATGTGTAAGGCGCTTATCTGTGCGGTGACTAGGAATGAAAGATGAAGATGGATGCAGTTAGGAGGAATGAAGATGGAGAGAAGTGTCCTGCTGGCTTATTTGACGGGTTGGGTAATTGCTGCGGCGATTTTAGTGGCTGATGTAGTGGGTCGGATGTTAAGGACTGGGCTGATATGGGACTCTGTACGTGAGCAACGAAGAGTTCTACGGGAAGGTGGTACGGTGTGTAAAAATGTGTATAAGCAAGAGTTGCGGGAAACGCTGGGATTTTCTGTAATGCTGGTTGGGTGGGCAATATTGGAGGGGATGCTGTGGCCGATGGCGATTGCGTTGGCGGTAGTGCATGGAGTAGTCTTTTTACCGATTAGGATTGGAGAGCTAATTTCGGGAAAGAAAATTAGCGATGTAGGCCAAGATGTTATAGAGGAGTTAGTAGTAGAGAAAATTGCCTTGGTAATTGCGTGTGCGTTGCTGGTCTATATACTTATTGCAGTTTTACGGACGTTTGTGTGGTTGGCTCTAATTGGTTTTTTGGTTATTTTGTTTTATGCGTTTGCGAGACAGTAGTATGGTTTAGCGAAAGTTGGAAAGTTAAGGCTCCGCTGAAAAGGCGGGGCTTTGATATTGGCGGGGATATATAGAGGGAGGAGCCGACGTAGCGAGGAGTGTTGTCAGAGGGGTAGAACTCAAGGGGACTAAAATAGAGATAAAAGGCATTTTGAGTATTAACGGATTGGGCAGTGGAAGACCAGAAATAACCATTGTGACTGGCGCGTTTGAGGGCGGCGTGATGAAAATTGATAGTGCCACTACGGACGAAATACAATGGAGAGATATGAAGATGAGAATGAGGGTTGATGTCTATACAGATTAAACGGGATTGTGATATAATCGCGGGGATAGAACTTTTTGGAAATAGCGGAGATAAGGAGTAATATGTCCGAAGTGTTACCGTATTGGATCAAGATTGATCGTGATGGTAATATCACTATAAAAGGGAAAATCGTCCTTGATAGTGAAGCATCTAAGGACGAAAACCTTACCTGATCTGCTCATATTTTATCAAGGTAATTTGAGATAGTCAATAGTGTTTTTAGGAAGATTCTGAAGATGTTATTGCTGCGGCTTGCGTTACTGAGAAACAAGTTTTCTTGTATAGGCACTGCGTGCAGTTCAGTAGTGAGTTATTGGGCTATCTATGGCTGGTCGAGCCCCGAGTTTTATCGCCTGCCGCTGGGGCGGGTGCATGGTAATTAAAAGAATGAAAAATGGATTATGACGATTGAAGCGTGGTTGAAAATAGCAAAAAAACAGATTCCGGCGGTGGAGGCGGAGTTGATTATGTTGTTTGGGCTGGAGGAAGTGCTCCCGCCGGGGGTGGGGCGGAGTTTTTTGGTGGCGCATGGGCAGGCAGGGATGTCGCAGGCGAGTTGGGAAAAGTTGGATAAATTATTGGAACGGAGAGTGGTGGGGGAGCCGCTGGCGTATATTTTGGGGACGGCGGAGTTTTTGGGGTGGAAGTTTAAGGTGAATCCGGCGGTGCTGATTCCCCGTCCAGAGACGGAGGAGGTCGTGGAAGTGGCAGCGCGGGAGGCACAGAAAATGGAAAAAGGTTCTAGGATTTTAGAAATTGGGACGGGGAGCGGAGTGATAGCGGTGAGTTTGGCGCTGATGGTGCCGGATGTGCGAGTGACGGCGGTGGATATTAGTGAGGAGGCGCTAGTGGTTGCACGGGAAAATGCGGAGAGGCTAGGGGTGAAAGTGGAATTTCAGCGGTCGGATTTGACGGAAGGGGTGGATAATTTGGAGGACTTTGGGCTGGTGGTGGCGAATTTACCATATGTGGATGAAAGCTGGGAATGGATAGATCGACGGGCCTTGGGGTTTGAGCCGAGGTTGGCGCTGTTTGCTGAAGAGGCAGGATTAGGAGTTTATCGGAGACTACTGGATGAATTGGTGGAGAGAGGCTGGCGAGGTAAGATTATTCTAGAGGCGGATAAATGTCAGGAAGGGGGCCTGAAGAGGTTGGCGGAGGAGCGAAAAATGAGGTTTGAGAGTGCAAAACTATTGACAAATATGATAACGTGTGCTATAATGGAGGTATAGGGGTGTTGCAGAGAGTTAGGGATGAGTTGATGTGGGGCGGTTTGAGCTGTTTGCGCGGTTTTTGCGCGGTTTTTGCGCGGTTTTTGCGCGGTTTTTGCGCGGTTTTTGCGCGGTTTTTGCGCGGGGCGGTTTGGCGTA
Source organism: uncultured Candidatus Saccharibacteria bacterium (assembly GCA_964485445.1). Classification (GTDB taxonomy): domain Bacteria; phylum Patescibacteriota; class Saccharimonadia; order Saccharimonadales; family Saccharimonadaceae; genus Nanosyncoccus. Next base: position 3,609 of record CAZAJJ010000020.1, read on the forward strand.
AAAAAGAATTTATTGCCAGATTTTGGGGTTGAGGTTTCTGTTTGAACGTGGCGCTTAGGGCGCTTTTTTGACTATGGTCAAGAAAATACCTAGACTCCATAATGAATATTCTTGGAGCCTAGGTATGTATAATATTTAGTGGTTGGGTTTTAAGAGCTATTTGGCGTTATAAGTACCGAGAGTGACTTTGATAACTTGTTCTTTCCCTTCGCGGAGAATTAGTACTTCGACGATGTCGCCAGGCATGTATTCGCCGATGAGTGAAGAAATGGAACCGGATTTGCCGATGCGAACGCCGCCGATGGCGAGGATGATATCTTTGTCTTTGAGACCAGCTTTGGCGGCAGGGCCGTTGTTGGTGATGGCGGAGTATTGAGAGGGGCTGAAAATGTAGGCGCCAGAAGTAACAGGGAGGTTGTAGGTGGTGGCGATTTCAGGGGTGATGATGAGATAGGAGATGCCGAGGTGGGCGCGGGTGGCGGAGTTGTTTTTGATGATATTATTAAGCATGCCTTTGACGCTGGAAATTGGGATGGCGAAGCCGATACCGTCAGCGCCTGAGGAAGTGGCGGTGTTGATGCCGATGACTTCGCCGGCAGCGTTGACAAGTGGGCCGCCGGAATTGCCGGAGTTGATGGCGGCGTCAGTTTGGATCATATCAACGAGAGATTCGGAATTTGAGGCGGTGCCGTCGCTGGCGGTAATAGTACGACCGGTGCCAGAGATGATGCCAGAGGTGATGGTATTTTGGAGTTGGCCGAGGGCGTTGCCGATGGCGATAACTTGTTGGCCGGCGGCAATGGTCTTGGAATCGCCGAGAGTAACGGCGGGAAGGTCATTAGCGTCCTCGATTTTGAGGAAGGCAACGTCATTCAAGGGGTCGGTGCCGACGAGTTTGACTTTTTCGTAAATTGTGCCGTCGTCGAGAACGACTTGAATGGTGTTTGCGCCATCGACGACGTGTTTATTGGTGAGGATGTAGCCATCGGAAGTGACGATCATACCGGTGCCGGCGGCGCTGGCAGAGAGGCTCTGGCCGAAGAAGCCGGTGGTCGTGGTCTCGGTGACGATGGAGACGACACTAGGGGTAACTTTGGCAGCAACATCGGCGATTGAACCTTCAGTGAAGTTAGCGGAGTTGCCGTCGGTGAGACTGTAGATTGGGGTGGAAGCGTGGAGATTTTCGTCGATAAAATCCCAAACGCAGTAGCCGAGACAGAGCGCTGAGGCGATGATGGCAAAAGCGAGACCGGCAACCATGACGACATGTTCGCCATGAGTTATGGTGATGGTTTTTTCGGCCGAAGAATTTTCGGCTTTAGTCTTAGGGTCGATTTTTTCGGCTTTGTTTTTAGACTTTGAAGTCTTTGATTTATCTTCAGTTATGGAAGTATTTTTTACGGTTTTGTCGGTGACTTTTTCGCTGGTTTCGGCAGCAACTGGTGTAGTCTTCTCGACGTCGGCGGATTTAGTTGATTTAGGGCGGCCGATGGGGCGGGTGGTCTTAGGCTTAGTAGTGTCAGTTGAAGTTTTCGTTCTGGGCATATTCCTCCTTAATGAATGTTAAAACGTGGTTGGCTATAACCGATGATGAGAAGTAGGATGATAAAAATGCTGAAAAGGACGGGGAGAGCGACGTTGATGAATTTGAATTTTTTGCCGTGTCTCGCGATTTCAGATTGGATTTTGAAATAGGTAAAAGCAAGAACGGCGAGGATGAGACTGAGTTGGGAGACGCAGATACCGGTTGTGCCGAGGGTGTAGATGATGAGCCAAGAATAGGAAATCCAGGCGATTTCGGAGAAGAAAAGCCCGCAAATGAGAGAGATGAAGGTGGCGTCGTGATGATCGTTTTGGATTAGGACGTGGTTAGAGGCGGCGAAACCGATTACGAAACAAGCGAGAACGAGGACGGCGGAATCGGTAATAGCGGCGAAAATTGAGGCAGTGGTGACGCCGAGGATAATGGCGGAGATGGCTTGGACGATGGTGAAGGCTTCGGAAGAACGAGGTTTGATGAAGATGAGCCAAATTGCATAACCAGCAATCAAGAGAAAATGGACGGGGAGAAGGGTAGTGCCGGCGGCGTAGGCAAGGAGGACGAAGCTGATGCCGACGATGAAATCAACGAGGCTGGAGCGGAGGTTGAGTAACCAGTAGCGGTGATTAACGGCGAAAACGCGCCATTTAGAGACAATAACGAGAATAAGGCCAATAAGGGCGTTGCCGGTGATAATCGTGGCACCGATCGAGACGACGGCGAGCAGAAGGTTGAGCAAGACATGCAAAAGCGAACTGAGAGCGTTGCGGCTTTTGCGAATAAAAATGTAGTCAGCCATGGGTTGATTATAGCATGAGGATGGAAAGATGAAAATGGTTTGAAAAAATAAGGTGACGTTTTGGTGACTTTGGGCTGGTTGGGGCTGGCGGGCGCTTGTGGAAAATCGAGGAGCGTGGTACAATTATAAGCATGAACCAAAAGCCGAAATTCTTTCAGAAGCATCCTTTAACGAAGGATTTGCTGTCTTTGGTGTTGTTTGTGGCTTGTGTGATTTGTGGAACGGTGCTTTTGAATGCGTTTGTATTTCGGTCGTATAATGTGGTGGGGGCGAGTATGGAGAATACTTTGCACAATGATGATCGGGTGATCGTGAATCGGCTGGTGGTGTCTTGGGCGCATTTTTTGGGTAAGGAGTATGTGCCGAAGCGGGGGCAAGTGATCGTGTTTGCGAATGGGGAGGCGACGGGGACTGTGACTTGCGATGTGCCGAAGGGGCAAATTGATCAATATATTATTAAACGGGTGATTGCTTTTCCGGGGGAGCGGGTGGTAGTGAAGGATGGGAAATTGACGGTTTATAACGAGGAGCATCCAGAAGGCTTTTCGCCGGATGAGGAGACGCGAGTGGATGAGAATAATGGACCGAAGGAATATTCTTCGGGTGATGTTGATACGGTTGTGCCGGAAGGAGAGTTGTTTGTGGCTGGGGATAATCGAGAGGGGTCGCATAGTTTTGATTCACGGTCGGGACTAGGGACGATTCCGTTTTGTCGGGTGATTGGGCCGGTGGGGTTAAGATTATATCCGTTCAATAAAATTAGAACGTTCTAAGGAGGATAAGTTTTCTGAGCGGATTACTGCGTTGAAAGCTGCACTGCTCGTGCGTCGTACCTTAAGTACGGCTTACTCCGCGGTTCGCTTTCGCTTTGTACTCCATCTCAGAAAGCCTTATCCTAAGGTTCTTGTCTTGCGCTTCATCTGCGATACTCTCGCCCTTGGGTTTCTGGAATGATGTTTGGGGATTATATTGTTTGATGATCCTTTTATATATTTTAAAAAACATGTCTTGGTGGTTCTCTTATGTATTTCTTGTTGTCTCTGACTCTAGAAAAGCCTGCAATTCCTTGGAAAGCAAACCCGTCTTTATTACTCATCCTATGTATTTCGTCCGTAGTGGCTTTATCTATCTTCGATTCGGCACGCTTCGACATGCAGGCGTTAATGGCTTTGTTTGGGGATCTACTGCTTACTTTGATAATACTCAGAATGCCTTCTATCTATATTTTACGTCTGGTCGTGCTGACCCGTCAGATTACTATGACCGCAACAGTGGTTTCTCCCTCAGTTTGATAGCCTCTCTATATACTTTCACGCCCCTCAAGCACTAGAGGTCTCTGCGATCCCCTGGAATTAGTCTTCATAGTTATTTTATGTATTTCTCTTATCTTCATTACTTTCCTATGTATTTCGTCCGTAGTGGTCATATCATCCTGCTCTATGGCTCGCTCTGGTCTGCCGGAGATAGCAGCATCTTCTGGTCATCCTCCACTCTTCCCGATAATAACTATTATGCTACCTATGGCGGGATTATTTCATCCAGCGTCTATCCTTCCGGTAATCAAGCTCGCGATGTCGGCTTCTCCCTTCGTCGGATTGTTGATTTGAACTGATTTATGGGAGAGCGATTTGGTTGAGGATCTCGCGGACGGCGGCAGTGGATTTGCACTCCATAAGTCGAGCACGGAGGTCGGAGGCGCCGGGAAAAGTGTGGATGTAGATTTTGAAAAAGTGTTTTAGAGGGTCGAAGGTCAGGCCGCGGACGGGTACGTCGATTCCCTCTCCGAGCAGGCGAGAGCGTTTAATTTTAAGTTCAGCGTCAGCAGTGTCAAAGAGATCAAGATGAAAACGGAAAAGGTCGAGAAGCTCGCTGGTGGTGGGGGTGTGGTCAGTGAAGCAGAAGGGGTTTTCGAAAACTCCACGACCGATCATGAAACCATCGACTTTAGGGTGTTTGGTGGAGAGGGCCTGGACGGCGGTGAGATCTTTGATGTCGCCGTTGATGATGAGTTTGGTAGTGGGTGAGAATTGGTCGCGGAGGGCGACGAGGCTATCAATGAGTTCGTAGTGGGCGGGGACTTTGGACATTTCTTTGCGAGTGCGGAGATGGATAGTGAGGGCGGCAGGGGTGGTTTTGAGTAGAGTCGGAATCCAGGTGCGATATTCATCGACAGAGGTGTAGCCGAGGCGGGTTTTGATGGAGAGGGGGAGCGGGGTGGCGGCGCGGGCTTCGCGGATACATTCGAGGGCGAGGTCGGGAGTGCGGATCATGGCGGCGCCGCCGCCAGTAGCATTGACGTGACGATCAGGGCAACCCATGTTAATGTCGAGACCAGAAAAACCCAGTTCAACTAAGGCGCCGGCAAGCGCGGCAAAATGGTCTGGATGCTTTCCCCAAACCTGAGCGATAATCGGAGGATCGGTCGGCACGACCTGAAGACGCTCGAGGGCGTTTTCGCGGCCTTTTGAGGATGCGAAACTGGAGACGTTAGTGAATTCAGTGAAGAAAAGGTCGGGACGACCGGCGCGCGCAATAACTTGGCGAAAGATGGCGTCGGTTACGCCTTCCATCGGTGCAAGGATGGTGAAGGGGTGGGGTAAGTGGTCCCAAATGTTGTTCATGATATGATTTTTGCATGTTTTGGCGATTTTGGCAAGGGTGAGATGGGCTGGCGATTGGCGAGCGGCTCGAGGGGGGAAGCGATGGAGCGGTGAAGGTGGTGTTTCACGGGGGTAAAATGGAAATTGAATAGAAAAAGGTGGTTTTAGTATTGACAATTCTGATGATGTGTGCTATAATGAGGAGATAGGGTAGTTTTACCTTGTAACTTGAAAATTGGGACATGGCGTTAGAAATAGGGTTGATGGCCGAGGATGAACGCTGCGGAAAGGGAGAAAATGATGGATTTAGGTTTGAAACAGAAAAAAGGAGCAGGGAGATTATTCGATTCGATGTTTGGTGAAGGGCCGGGAAAGCTTTTAGATGAGGGGAGGTTGGCGCTGTTGAAGTTGATGATTCAGCGGTTTTTGTCAAAACCGGTGGCGAATGAGGTCCTGGAATATTTTGATCTGAGTAATGCAACGGAAGAGAGGGCTGAATTTGATAAGCCGACGATTAACATTGCGGTAGCTGAGTTGAAGGAAGAGGTTGGGGATGAAATCTATGAATTGTTCGAGTGTTATGATAATGTGGCGGAGTTTATACTTAGGATTCTATGGGGACATAATGAACTGAAACGAGAAAATTATCTCTTAAGGCAGCGGATGAGACAGATTCAGAAAATACTGGAAATGGATGAAATAGAAGGGGGAGGAGAAGATGGATTTGCCATAGATGGAGAATTGCAGAAGATTCTTTGTGAAGACGTGGCTAAGGATCCGAAGTTGAAGATTCGAATCAGGGATTTGAGTAATAGTGAGTTGAGCACGCGAGCGAAGAATTGCTTGCTTTCCGGTGGGCTTTATACCTTGGGGGATGTTATTCAGCGTACTGAGCGAGATATTCGGAGGCTGCGGGGAGCTGGGGATATCTGTATGACGAGCATCAAAATGTTCTTAGAGGGTTATGGGCTGGGGCTTAAGGAGGATGAATGATGTTGAAGAGGATTAGAAATTCAAATCTAGAAGCGGTCGCGGCGCAGGTAATGTGGATATTGGCGATGGCGGCTGGAGTGATTACGGTCGTGGTTCTAGTTGTAGATATTTTCATTCAGCCGATTAATAAGGCAATAAACATGCGGACGATCGAAGGAACTGTGATCGAGAAAACTGCGAAGCACTGGCTGAAAGCCAGGAAATATTTGGTAGAGGTTGAGAACGAGAGCGGCGAGAGGGAGACGCTGGAGGTGACTGATTCCTTGTTTAGATGGCGGTTTGATGCTGCAGAGACATGGGATGGAATTGAGATCGGAAAAACGTATGAGTTCGAAATCGGTGGAGTGAAATTGCCGGTGATGCCATGGTGCCCAAATATTTACGGCTACGAAGAAGTGCCGAATTGACAAAAAGCCCGCTAAATGGCGGGCTTTTGGCGTGGGTGGAGTCCAGCGATTAAGGTCAGGTGCAAGTTGTTCGGGGTGTTCGGGCTGATGGGGGTTCAGAGGTTATAAAGCGGTCGATTTTTAGGAGTGTTGAATTTTGTTCGGGATGTTTGGGTGGTTGCGGAATTAGGGATTGTTGAGCGGTAAAATTATGGGATATTGGATTTTGTTTTGGACTTGTTTTTAGGTTTTGGACTATTCGGAATCCTTGGATTTGTCGGATTTGGAATTCTTAGAAGAGTCATTTCGGAAACTGAACATAATCGGAGTGCCAATGAAGGGGTACTTTTCGCGGATTTTGCGCTCGAGAAAGCGCTTATAGGACCAGTGCAAAAGCTCGAGATCGCGGCCATGGACAACAAACCAAGGTGGAGCGACGTCGGTCTGGACGATGTATTTCAATTTCGGGCGAGTGTTTTTTAGGCCGGCGGGAGGATGTTCGAGGATGGCTTCGCCGAGAATTTTGTTGAGTTCGGAAGTTTTGATTTCGAGATGACGAGTAGCGTTGATTTCGAGGGCAAGTTCAAAGAGTTTGGTGACGTTTTTGCCGGTGACACTACTAGTAATGAGAACTGGAGCGTAGGGGAGAAAATTGAAGTCGCGTTCGAGGTCGTCGAGGATTTCGTCGATGGTTTTTGAAGATGTTGGCGTGGGATTTTTAGTGTCTTCGGGACTTGTGTCTGAGCTTTGCGTTTGGAGCAAATCGGTTTTTGTTAAGACGACGATGATGCCTTTGCCGGCTTCGATGATTTGGCCGGCGAGAGACTGGTCGAGTTTAGAATGGGGTTCAGTGGCATCGACGAGGAGGGCACAAATGTCGGATTCTTCGATGGCGGCGAGGGTGCGGAGGGCGGAAAATTTTTCAATGCCGACTTCGCGTTTGCCGGGTTTGCGAAGGCCGGCGGTGTCGAGGATTTCAAGGTTTTTACCGTGGAATTTGACATTGATGCGATTGACGTCACGAGTGGTGCCCTGGCGAGAGGAGACGATGGCTTGTTGTTTTTTGCCGAGAGAGTTGAAAAGACTGCTTTTGCCGACATTCGGTCTGCCAATCAAAGCAATTTTTAATGAATTAGAGGCGACTGGCGACCAGCCTTTTTCCTTTTCGAAACCCGCTTCGTCGTCGCCCGTCGTTACGGGGACTCCTTGCTTCACTCGCTCCTCGTTAGTCGCGGAGAGTTTCGAAGAAGAAAAAAGTCTATTTCCAGTCGCCGATAATCCGTTCAATATTGCTTCGTTGTCGTCTCTATGTGGCGTAAGGCTGGTTAAGATGGCGGATTTGAGATCTTTGATTCCTTGTCCGGTGGTGGCGGAGACGCGGAAAGTTTGCTCGGGTTTGATGCCAAGATGGAGAAATTCGTCTTCGGGGAGGGATTCGCCGAGGTCAGACTTATTGAGCAAAAGGAGGACGGGTTTGCGAGATTTGAGGGCTTTTCTAGCGATGTCTTTGTCTTTCTGGTCGGGATATTTTGAACTATCGAGGGTTAGTAAAATGAGGTCGGCACTAGCAATGGCGTCAGCGATTTGGTCTTGGATCGTGGCTTCGAAATCGTCATCGGGATCTTTTAGACCAGCAGTGTCGATGAGTAGAAAACGGTTATCGATGCGGGCGACGACGTTGTCGCGGGTAGTTCCTTCTTCGCGGGCGACGATGGCAATGTTTTTGTGGGCAAAACGATTAAGCAGGCTGGATTTGCCGGCGTTGGTTTGGCCGATGAGAGCGACGATCGGGAGCTGTTTCATGAGATTATTATAGCATAGTGTGGTATGATAGAAAATATGGAACAGATACGAAAATCCTGGGATAAACTTAAGCAGTTTGGGCGAGATAATTGGCATTATTTAATGGTGATTTTGTTTGGTTTGATTTTGACGTTGGACATTTGGAGTGCTGTGACGTATTTTCGGATTGGAGACGATGCGAATTTCCATAATGTGAGATTGCAAAGTGTAGCGCGGGGATTGGCGGATGGGCAAATAGTGCCGCAAGTGGATCCAGGGGCCTTGAATGGGTTTGGATATGCTTATAATATCTTTTATGGACCGCTTGTGGGGTACGTGGTGGCGGTGTTGAGGATTTTGGGGACATGGCAGGTAGCGATAAATCTGACTTTAGTGTTGATGATGGCGGTTTCGGGGATTTTGATGTGTTATGCGATGATGAAAATCAGCAAGAAGAAAGGGTTGGCGGCTATGGTCGCGATTATTTATATGGCGGCGCCGTACCACATGGCAGATCTTTATACAAGAGTGGCGGTGGGGGAGTTGATGGTGCTGATGGTGGTGCCGCTATTGATTTTGGGTTTATACCAGCTAGTGAATAGTGAAGCGGGAGCGGTGCGGAATTTGGTAATTGCGGCAACAGTAATGCTGTTATCGCACAATGTCTCGACGATGTTGTTTGCGCTGATGGCAGCGGGTTATTTGCTGCTAAATTACAAAAAGTTGAATAATCGACAGATTTGGAAAAAGATTGGCGTGGCGGTGGGGTTGATTTTGGGGCTGACGGCGTTCTTTACGCTGCCGCTGGTTGAAGCGAAAATGACGGGGAGTTATGCGATTTTTGATCAGTCGTATGTTAGTAATCTGATGGGAGCTAATGCAGATCATCTGAATTCATGGAGAATGTCGTTCTCGGAACTTTTGATTGGTAAGCATAATAGCTTTTTGACGCAGGCAAATATTGGAATAGGGCTAGTGGCGATTTTGGGAATGGTGGGGTATTTTATGGTAAAAAACGGATTGCGAATAAAAAAGAGCAGAAATTAGTGCAAACGATGTTTGTATTGGCGGTAGTGGCTTTTGTTTTGACGACGATTTTGGTAGATTGGCGGTGGTTGCCGAGTATATTATATTCAATGCAATTTCCGTGGCGGTTTATGGGGATTTTTATGGCGGGAGCGAGTATTGTGACAGGGTATGTATTATATGATTTGATCCAGGTAGTGGCGCCGACACGGGAGAAGACAATGATTCTATTGGCGGGAATGTTAGTGATCTGTCCGGTGTTTAATTTATTTACTAATAGCCCTGAGCGGCAGATTTGGTCGGAAGGAAATATACCATCAGATGTTTTTAACGGTAGTGCGGGGTGGCAGATTGAATATGCGCCAATACAAATGTTGTGTGAAGGAGAGGAACGGACAAAGGAGAATTGTAGGGGTGAATTTGTGTATGAGTATGTGAATAATCCAAAGAATACAGAAGTGAAGGTTTTGGCGGAAGGAGCTAAGGCAGAGATTAAGTCGCGAAAAGGAATGAGAGTGACGATTACAGTGCGGGGCGAAGGTGAGGTGCGGATGGTTTTGCCGCTGATTTGGTATCCAGGGTATAAAGCAAAAGCGGAAGGAGTGAGAGCGCGAGTGAAAATGGATGAGGAGAAGGGATTGGTTGAGGTGGTACTTGAGGATGTGAAAGGAACGACGGAAGTGAGGGTGTGGTATGGAGTGAGTACGATGACGATGGTGGGAGCGGGGATTAGTGTTGTGACGCTAGGCGGAATAGGGGTTTATGAAGTGATGAAACGGAGAAAGCGTAGGAACGCGACGAAGACTAGAAACTAGGGCTAGGATATGGTATAATTATGGTATGAAGAAATTGAAGCAGATAGGCAGGAAAATTCTAGAGGGGTTGGGGCGGAAATGGCATTATATTCTAGTGATGGTTTTTGGGGTGATTTTGAGCGTGGGGTTGTGGGGATATTTAGTGCAATTTACGCAAGGTGACGATTTTGCGTTTCATATTACCCGGATGCAAGGTGCTTCGCACGCTTGGTCGAATGGGCAGATTTTGCCGCAGGTGGATCCAGATGCGTTGGGTGGGTTCGGGTATGCTTATAATATATTCTATGGACCGCTGGTGACATATGTGGCGGCGGGGCTGAAGGTGATTGTGGGGGCGTGGCCGGTGGCGGTGAATTTGACGCTAATTTTGCTGCTCATGGGGTCGGGGATTTTGATGTGCTATGCGATGATGAAGATTAGCGGAAAGAAGGGCTTGGCGGCACTGATTGCGATTATTTATATGGCGGCACCGTATCATTTGACGGATCTGTATTCGCGGATGGCGATCGGCGAAGTGGCAGCGTTGTGTTTTGCTCCGATTTTGCTGTTAGGATTATATCAATTGATTAATCAGGAAAGTCATGCGACGCGCAGTTTGGCGGTGGCGGCGGCGTTGTTAGTTTTAACGCATAGTCTATCGGCTTTACTATTTGCGGCGATGGCGGCAGTGTTTGTGTTACTAAATATTCGGAAGATTTGTAACCTCAAAAGCATTTGGCGGATGGTACTAGCGGTGATCGTGGCGCTAGGACTGACGGCATTCTTTATATTGCCACTAATCGAAGTGCAGAGAGTGGGGATTTATGGGGTAATGGATGCAGGATATTTGGAGAAATATTTCGGGGCGAATGGTCAGAGTATGAATGATCATCGGTTGTGGCCGTCGTCGTTACTACTGACCGATTCTTATATCGGGGCGCTGGATCTCGCGATGGGGGTGGTGGCAATCGTGGGTCTGATTGGATTTTGGTTTGTGCGGAGGAAGATTGAGAATGATAATGAACGAAGGTTGGTGACGTCGCTATATGTGATTGCGATCTTGGCGCTTCTAGTCGTGATGCCGATTTTGGACTGGCATATGATGCCGCTGTTTCTACGGCAAATGCAATTCCCGTGGCGGCTGATGGAGATTTTTACTTTTGCAATGAGTGTAGTGTCGGGGTATGTTTTATATACGTTGATTCAGGGACTGGCGGAAGAAAAACAAAAAGTTTTAGTTGTGATTATGGGGTTGGTGGCGATATATCCGATGGTCGGGATTATTATTCCGAAGGAAGAGCGGAATGCGATGGAGAGCGGAGTTTTTGTGGAGAAGGCGACAAGTGGAAGTGTGGGATGGCAGGCGGAATATGCACCGATGCAACTTTTATGTGATCCGGAAAATGAAGAGGATTTAGAAAAGGGCTATGCGTGTAGTTTGGCGAAAATTGACCAGATTTTGGAGACCAGAGGAATGAAGTTGAGGATAGTGGATGGGCAAGCAAAACTAGGGGCGATGGAGAAAGATGGACTGAGAGTGAGTTTTGAGGTGGAAAACGCGGATTTGGTGACGAAAGTGGAACTGCCTTTGATTTATTATCCAGGATACGCGGCAGAGATGGCGGGGGAGAAACTGGAAGTTGAGCCTTCGGAGAAATATGGGATGGTGGAAGTAGTAATTCCGGCGGGTAAGAGCGGTAAGGTGGAAGTGAAATATGGGCTGAGTCGGCCGACGCTCATTGGAATGATCGTGTCAGGGGCGACGGCGGGGCTCGGGTTGATTTGGGTGGTGATTTCTGGAATCGTAGAGAAAAGGCGGGCCGAGAAGCAAAAAGAGATGGAAAAACTGATGGATTCGGTGCGCGAAGTGATGGAACAAAGCGAGGCGATGGTGAAGCTAGAGGAGCCGAAAGTGAAGACGTCGAGAGCGCGGAAGACGGCAAGCGCGAGTACGAAGACGCGAAAGAAGGCTAGCGAGACGAAAAGCGCTAAAGTAACAACAAAAAAGGAGAAAAAATAGGATGAGGAAGCTGATTTCGATCGTAGTTCCCTGCTATAATGAGGAGCCGGTGCTGGATAAGTTCTATGCGGAGATTAATAAAGTTAGTTATGAGATGAGCGAAGTGGATTTTGAGTTTATCTTTGTGGATGATGGAAGCCGAGATGGGACATTGAAGGAAATTGAAAAGTTGCGGGAAAAAGATCAGCGAGTGCGGTTCATTAGCTTTTCGCGAAATTTCGGGAAAGAAGCGGGGCTACTCGCGGGACTGGATTATGCGAAAGGCGATTATGTGGCGACGATGGATGCGGATTTGCAAGATCCACCGGCGTTGCTCCCGGAAATGTATAAGGATATTCAGAGCGGGGAGTATGATTGCGTGGGGACGAGGAGAGTGAGTCGGACAGGCGAACCGCCGATTCGGAGCTTTTTTGCACGGATGTTTTATAAATTGATTAATAAAATGTCGAAAGTAGAAATGGTAGATGGGGCGAGGGATTTTCGGCTGATGACACGACAGATGGTCGATGCGATTATTTCGATGCGGGAATATAATCGGTATTCGAAAGGGTTATTTAGTTTTGTGGGGTTTCGGACGAAGTGGATCGAATATGAAAACGTGCAACGAGCGGCGGGGGAGACGCATTGGTCGTTTTGGAAGTTATTTGTGTATGCGATTGATGGAATTTGTGCGTTTTCGACTGTGCCATTGGTGATTGCGGCGGTGCTAGGGCTAGCGTTTTGTCTGATTGCGTTCATAATGATTATTGTGATTATTGTGAAGACGTTAGCGTTTGGGGATTCGGTGGGAGGATGGCCAAGTTTGATTTGTGTGATTTTGATGATGGGTGGGCTGCAACTTTTGGCGCTGGGGGTGATTGGAGAATATCTTGCGAAAACGTATCTAGAGACGAAGGGGAGGCCGGTGTATATTGTACGGAGGACGGAGAAGGATGAAGAATAGTTATTACTCCTCTTCTCTAAGATTTGCTTGACTATGAAAATGTTTAAGGGAGCTCTATTACTCTCTTTTCTCGACGCCCGTGATGACGCCCATAAACTAGATTTGCGGAGCAAATCTAGAAAATAGTTCGTTATCTCGGAAATAAAAATGCAAGCATTTTTGTTTCTCTCGATAACTCCTATTTGCACAGGGTCATCACTCTGCGTGCTCGGCTCGAGCACGCTTTTAGCGTTTTAAAAAGAGAGTAATAACTCCTTCAATATTCTTATAGCCAGGTATGTTTAGTGTTTTGAAATAGGAGTAATAACTACTGCAAGTACTTTTATAGTTTTTGATATCTCAGGATAAGGTGAATAATTATTTAGTATCTGATGGAGGGAGAAACCGTTGTAGCGATGGTAGTCATTTGATGGGACGATGATAGTAGGATCGAAGTCGAGATAGAAGGAGTAGTTGATATCAGCAGGAGGGGCGGAGGAGGACCAATAATAGCTATAATGTCCAGCAGTTCGGAGCGTGGCGCGCGGGAGAATAATATTGCCACTACGGACGAAATAGATAGGAGAGATATGGAGGCGGAGGGAGTAGCCGAGGTAGCGATTGATGGTACCCGAGGGGTTGGCGTCAGTAGCATCGAAGGTGAGGTAGAAGGCGGGCTGAGAGTTAAGGGGGTAGGCGACGGAAGACCAGAAGTAGCCAGCGAAGCCTGCGTTCCGGAGTAAGCCGGCCGGAAGGTAGATATAGCCACTACGGACGAAATACATGGAAGAGTAATGAAGATATATACTGCTTTAGTTTTTAGGGAAACTCAAGTAGGATTCCTGGTGATTAACAGAGATAAGAGAGAAAATTACCGCTTTAGTTTTTTGTAAAAATTTAAGCCTGAATTTTGTGATTTACAAAGATGAGACGGAAAGATGAGGCTAGGTTTTTCGGAAAAACAAGCCTAGCGAAGTCGAAAAAAATGGGGATTTTAGAGAAAAGTATTGGACGAGAGGATTTTTTGTGCTATAATAAAAGGAATGGTTCCGTCGTCTAGTGGTCTAGGACGTCTGGTTCTCATCCAGAAAATCGCGG
>CAZAJJ010000021.1:0-13661 GCA_964485445.1 uncultured Candidatus Saccharibacteria bacterium
CCATGCTTAACCCTGCCTTTGCTTATTCTTAGGTTTTTTCTTGTTGATGACACGGAGAACGCCTTTGCGACGAACAATGATGTCATCGGGGGAGATTTTCTTAACACTAGCACGTACTTTCATAGTGTCAAAATCCTTTCCGTTACCTGTTGTAGAGATCTCAACAATTTTGCTGTTCTCTGCGCATTTAACCAAACAAAATTGTTGTAAAAATTACAACAATTGATATTTTATTGCAATCGGAAGCTGATGCGACCTTTTGATAAATCATAAGGGGTCAATTCAACTTCGACCCGATCTCCCGGCACAAGGCGAATGAAATTTTTGCGCATACGTCCGCTCATGTGTGCGATGATATTATGGCCGTTCTCAAGCTCCACCCTGAATTGGGTGTTGGGTAAAGACTCAACGACCTTACCCGTGAGCTTGATTACTTCCTTTTGGCTGGCGCCCGAAGACTTAGCCGAAGTATTTCGTTTTTGACTAGCCATAAATTACTCTTTCATTTTAGCACGGAATTTTAGGATTGTAAAGGATTTTGATAAGGATTTTTTGTTGCATTAGACGATTGAATGAGCTTTAACTGGAATTATGGAATTTTTCGTGGTTTTTGGTTAGTAAAGCAGTGGTGGGTTATTCGACTAAAATTGCACGAGCAAAGAAGCGATGGGAATAGGTACGCCGAGAAAGCCAATAGTCACCAGTGCAAGTGATCAGGGTAAGCGAGGGGGTGCCGGTTTTAGGAGATTTGAAAGCGGTAGTCATGTAAGCGTCAGCTTCTTCGCCGAGGGCTTTAGTGGCGGTATCGATGACGCGATAAGTATAAATGCGTCCGTCGCCCATTTCGACTCGAATTAGGGCGTCGGGCTGAATTAAAGGGAGGTTACCAAAAACGCCGATGCCAGGAGCGCCACCATGACCATCGATGATGGCTGTGCCGCGGGCGCCTGGCAAAGCGGAGCCGGAATACCAGCCGACGTCATATATATTATACGGGGTTGAGAGCTCGCCATTGCGGCGTTTGCCAACTTCGAGTATGCGGGCTTGGTTGATTCCGGCGAGGCTGGGAATAGTGAGGTAGCGAGGTTTGTCGGGAGCAACTTGATAAGCGGCAACTTCGGTAGGAGTAAGTTCGGTATCGTCAGTGGCTTCGGGGTAGTCGTCGGGGTTTTCGGAGTTTGATTGTACGGCGGTGTGACGTTCGCTACCTTCCATGCGATTAATATAAGAATGTTCCCAAATAGCAACGCGGAGAAAGAAAATGGCTAAAAGAAGGACAATAATCCCCAGGATGATATAGGAAGGTTTAAAATAAAGCTTACGGAAGAAGGGTAATTTGAATTTCGATTTTTGGGATGCAGCAGGCGTGGCGGGTTGAGCTTTTATGTTGGGGCTGATTTTGGAAGGTTGGTTTTTTGGGGCTTTTGAGACTGGTTTAAGGGTAAATTTTTGGGGTATGGAAGTGGAAATTTTTTGCTTGATTTTATTGATAGGTAAGGTATTAGAGTTAAGTTTGGATTTTTGAGATGATTTGGTGTTGTTTTTGCCCACTTTGATTTCCTTTTGATTAAGCTATGTGAAATTATTTATATTCGTCGTAGGTCACCATGAGTGCGCGAGAGTTGATTTGGCGGAGGTTCTCAAGGGCAACCGTGACGATGATGAGCAATCCAGTACCGGAAAGAGAAAGACCAATTGGCGCGCCAGAAATAACAATGAAAATGTAATCGGTAACGAAAGGCAACATAGCAATTAGGCCAAGAGCTAAGGCGCCGAAAAGGTTAAGGCGGCTGATGGTTTTGCCGAGATATTTGGCGGTCTGAGCCCCAGGACGGATACCTTCGATGAAGCCGCCTTGTTTTTGGAGATTATCAGCAATTTCATTAGTATTAAAGATGATGCTGGTATAGAAATAGGTGAAGAGAACAACTAGAATAAAATAGAGTGCGGGATAGAAGAACCATTGAGCTGTGATGCCGTTAGGATAATAGACGTAGAAGTTGTCAGCGGAAGGAGCAGTGAAGAGTTGGATAAGGGTGGCTCCGAAAGTATTTTCGGGGTTGATAGTTTGGAGAAGTTGTCCGATTAGGGCGGGGAGAGAAAGGAAGGCGGTAGCGAAAATGACGGGAACAACGCCGGCGGCGATGAGCTTAAGAGGGAGGATAGACTTAATGCCGCCGTAACTTTGGTTGCCATGGACGCGCTTGGCGTAGTTGATAGTAATAACTCTCTGAGCTTCGTTGAGCTTGACGAGGAAATAAATCACGATCAGTAAGGCAACAGCGAAGCCGAGGACGATCCAGAAAATTGTGGGATTCACTGGGAGATTAAGCCAGCCGAAGAGGGAGAGGCTGCCCGCAGAGGTGTCGAAGAGGGCGGTGCCGAGGCTGGTAAGGGTGGAGGGTAGTTGGGAGATGATGCTAGTAAAGATAATAAGAGAGATGCCGTTACCGATTCCCTGTTCGGTGATTAGTTCGCCAAACCACATCAGGATGACCGAGCCGGCGACCATGGAAGTGATCGAAAGCAGCCAGTCAGCAGTGGTTGGAGTGTAAGCGAGGGAAACGTTGGAGTTAATGACGGATTGATAAAGGATGAAAATGTAAGCGCAGGACTGAAGAATGGCGAGAGGGATGGAGAGGATGCGAGTCCATTGGTTGATTTTGCGACGACCAGTTTCGCCGTCTTGAGAGAGTTCCTCGAGGCTGGGGATGGCTTTTGTAATAAGTTGGACAACGATCGAAGCGGTGATATAGGGAGAAATGCCGACCAGTAAAATTGAGAAAGCGGTGAAGCCGCCTCCGGAAATAAGGTTGAGAAAACTACCGAAATCGGACTTTTGAATAAGATTAGTAATAGCTTCTTGGAAAGTGGTCGGTTCGCCGAGGGGGACTGGAATATGGGCAAGAAAACGATAAGCGAGCAAGAGACCGAGGACGATCAAAATGCGCTTGAGCATGTCTTTATTCTTGAATGACTTGAGGATGGTTTTGAAATTCATTTCCCTGTTTTCTCCGTATGATATGTATTATAGCATAGAGTGAGGGATTTTTGGGATTTTTTATGAATACTTCTTTTTATTGGGGATGAATTCATGTATTTCTAGGCACCCGCGCGACAGCCCGTCTTTATTGGCGCCAAAAAGCCTTAGCGAATGTGGAAACGCTAAGGCTTGGTGTGTCTAGAAGTTAGCGAGCGAGGCAACGAACTGGGAAGTAGCCGGTAGAGCGGGCGGCGTCGTCACTGGCAAAATTGATGATCGGCGTGTATGAATTTAGATTGAAGCGGAATTTTGCGGATGTAGTGGCCTCCATGGCATAGGAGGAAGTGAGATAGCCGGCACCTACTGTCATATTTAAAACTCCGGTATTGGCGACGAGTCCAGTGGCAGCGAAGTAGAGGGGCTTCATGGTAATGTTGTAGGTTTCGTTGCCAGGGCCGGTGCCGGTGAGATTGGTAGTGAGGTCGTAAGGGGTTAGGAGGTTACGGAAACTTTTTGGATCAAGTTTTTCGGCAGTATCGTTCGTGGCGGGGAGTTGCCAACCTTTTGGACAAATGCTGTAAGGAGCAGTGTTGTAGGTGAGGTCGGTGCCGGAATTGGCAGTAGCGTAATTATATTGATAATAGTTACCAATGAGATAGTGGGGGTCGTAAGTTTTAGAGGCGGGGTCAGCAGCAGTATAAACATCAGTGCCGAGTGTGGCGGTGATTTCGGAAGCCTCTTTGATCGTCCAAGTATCGGGATCGATTTGGGTGAGGGTTTTAGTATTAAGGCATTCTTCGGTGCCAGTGCAAGGAGAATAGGTGGAGGGGTGGGTAAGGACAAGACGACCATGACTAAGTTGCCAATATCCGGCACCGGTGCTGGGAAGTTCGACGTCGGAAACGACATCACTAGTGTTGGGAGTAAGGGGGATGGTTGTAGGGGCGAAATTAAGATGGAGATTTTGAGTCATCCAGCAATTGCCGTCGGCGAGTTTGGCGACGTAATAGGAGTTGCCGTCACGGTAGTCGATGAGGCGTTTTTCGATATAGTCGTCTTTATTGACATAATCTTGGGTGTTGGCGCAGATATCTGGAGTCATATCTTGGAGATAGGTGAGCTGGGTGAGGTTGGTGATTTCGATAGGGTTAGCAATAGCGGAAACGATGATGGAGGTGCGATAAGTGTCAGCGGGGAGAGCAGTAGAAATGGAAGCGCCGAAGCTGATTTCGTGATGATCTTTGGTGTTCATTTGATCGGTGGTGAGGAAAGGTTGATTACTTGTGGTCGGGATGGCGGTGTAGTTAGCAGTTTCGGCAGAAATGCCGGTGGTGTTGGCGTAGCCCCAGGTGTTGAGGTTTTCGGGAGAACTGAAATTAGTGGAGTTGAGAGTGGCGGGAACCGGATCGATAGTGCTAGTATTGGATTTGTCGATGGCGTGGAGTTTGCCGTCAGGGTTGGTGGCTTGGAGGTAGAGGCTGTAGCCGGTCGTATTATTTGTGGCGACATCGACGCCGATGGTGCCGACGGAGAAACTGCCGTTGGATTTAGGGGTAATATCGAGTTTAAGGATATTATCAAGAGCAATAGAAACAACGGATTCGACACTCCAGGAGGCCATGGTGGTAGCCTGGGCGGTGAGTGGGCTGGCGGAGGCAGAACGAGAAGAAATCGGTAGAATGAGGGCGGCGAGCAGGATACCGAGCAGGCCGAGGCTGCCGTAGGCGACATAGTTAAAGTTGATTTTGGACTGTTTCATTTTGACCTCCTTGATGTTTTTTCAGAGGTGTCGCTTTTGTTCCTAGCAATGTGGTAAAAGATAATAAGTTGTTATAGTATTAAGGCTAATACCACGGAAGGATAATATATAGGCTCCAGACTAGATCATATAGTATATGTAGCTAATATTCCCTGCCGCCCAACAAAAAGCGACACCGCAAGGTGTTCTACTACCATTCATAACCTACACATCCGCGCATTGTGCGTTTTTTGTATCGATTATTTATGCGATGTCGCTTAAATGTGATACAAAAAACTAATAGAGTGTTTTCACAATAGAAAATGTGTAATTTTTGATAAAATGCTTACCAAAAACTGGTTATGATAGTAGTAGAACAATTTCATTATATCACGCTTATGGCAGATATGCACAAAAAAAGTGTTGTAAAAGTTACAACACTTTCTGTTTCCAGGGATTAGTCTAAAACTATTCTTCGGTCTTAGCCTTAAGTCGCTTCGGGACTGCAACTTGTTTGAAGCTGCCGCCAGCTTTTTGGAGGGCATCGATTGCAGTCTTGCTGGCAAATTGAGTTTCGAGGTCAATCTTGCTGGTTAATTCACCGCGAGAAATAACCTTCACTTTGTGATAAGGATTCTCAATTAAACCTTTGTCGGCGAGGACAAAGTTGTCAATCTTGCCGCTGAGGTCGTTAAGACGATCGGTATAGACGACATAAGCTTTGTCATGAAGGCTCTTGAAACCTTTGAGTTTCGGAATAGCCTGCATGATGGCGCGTTGGCCACCCATGAAGCCAGCGGGCATCTTGTGATGACCGGCGCGAGCCTTTTGACCTTTGGTTCCGCGGCCAGCAGTTTTACCGCGACCAGCGGAGATACCACGGCCGGCGCGAGTCGGGCGGGTATTGCGACTAACTTGTAGATCATTGTATTTCATTAGGCGACCTCCTCTTTAGTTTGGTCTTTGGTGTTAGCGGCCTTCGAAGAACTTTTTTCGGCGGTTTTCTTGTTGCCGATCCATTCGTCGCGGGGGACTTGCTGCTTCAGGCCTTCAATAACGGCGTAGGCGATATTGACTTTGTTGGTACTGCCGAGGCTTTTGGAGATCAAGTTCTTGATACCGGTTAAGCCGATGATGCTGCGGACGACGCCGCCGGCGATAATCCCAGTACCAGGCGCGGCTGGCTTCATGAGAACGTCAGCTCCGGTGGCGCGGGTTTCGACTTCGTGGCAAATGGTTTCACCATCCATCGGGAACTCGATCATGGATTTCTTGGCCTTGGTAGTGGCTTTTTGGACGGCAGTGGTGACGTCGCCACCTTTGGCAATGCCGATGCCAATTTTGTTTTTGTGGTTGCCGATGGCGACTAGGGCTTTAAAGCGCATACGGCGACCACCCTTGACGGTGCGGGAGACGCGGTCGATGTTGATTGTGACCGTGTCGAATTCCTTCGGGGCGGTGTCGGTGTTGCGACCGCGGTTGCGGCGATCGTTGCGACGGTTGCCAAGGCTTTTGCCGGAAATGTCGCGACGAACTCGAGTTTCGGCGACTTTATCGTCCATTTTGAGGGTGCCAGATTTGTTGATGACTTTGGCATTTTTATCTGCATCAGCCATATTAGAACTCCAATCCTTCCTTGCGGGCGGCATCTGCTAGGGCAGACATACGACCAGCATATAGTTTAGCGCCACGGTCAAAAACGATAGTGGAAATTTTAGCTTTTTTAGCTTTGTCGGCAATTTCTTTGCCGATGAGAGCAGCCTTTTCGGTTTTTGTGCCGGTTGCCTTGCTGCCAATTGTGGTAGCGTAAGCTAAGGTTTTGCCATCATCGTCATTGATGAGCTGGGCGGTGATATGTTGATTACTGATATGCACACTGAGGCGCGGTCGTGCGGCGGTGCCGTGGATCTTGGCGCGGGTGCGTTTTGCTCGAAATGCGTTATTCATTATTTCTTACCTGCCTTTCCTGCTTTACGAAGAATGACTTCGTCGGCATATTTGATACCTTTACCCTTGTATGGTTCAGGTTTCTTGAGGGCGCGGATTTCGGCAGCAACTTGACCAACGCGTTGCTTGTCGATTCCGGAGACTGTAATGGTCATTTTGTCGGTTTTAAGTTCGACGCCTTCGGGGGCGCTATATTTCACGGGGTGAGAAAAACCGAGAGCCATCTCAATTTCTTTCGGTCCGCCGCTGAGACGGAAGCCGACGCCGTTGATTTCGAGTTTTTTCTCGAAGCCTTTGGTGACGCCTTGGACGGCGTTATTTAGCAGGGCGCGTTGGAGGCCATGCCAGGCACGAGATTTGGGTTCGTCGTTGATGCGGGTGACGATGATTTGGTTACCCTCGACAGCGACATTAACGTTTTCTTGAAGCGGGACGTTGAGTGAACCTTTCGGTCCAGCGACAGCAATTTCCTTGTCGCCGACCGTGATTGTCACTCCCGTCGGAACTTCGATGGGTTGTTTTCCGATACGACTCATAATTTCCCTTTTATTTAATATCTTTTTAATTTTAGCACATTCAATTGAGAATTTCAAGAGGTGGATGGGGATTTTTAGAAATAGATGATCTAGGTGTTGGTAAAAACACAAAAAGTACCCCTTTCGGGGTACTTTCGTGATCTCGACGATTTAATAAACTTTGATGAGAAGTTCGCCGCCAAGATGTTGCTTTTTGGCTTCGCGACCGGTCATGATGCCTTTACTAGTGCTGATGAGGACGATACCACGGCCACTTTTGATGACGGGGATATCCTCGGTGCCAACATAGACGCGACGACCAGGTTTGGAGACTTTGGTGATTTCAGTGATGCGGGCAGGGGTGCCAGATTCGCAAATTGTAATATGCAAAGTTCCACGGGGCTCACCAGCCTCAACTTCGCAACTGTCGATGTAGCCTGCGTCTTTGAGGCTTTCGGCGACAGCGACTTTAAGTTTGCTGGTCGGAACGCGAATTTCGGTTTTGCCAACCATAATAGCGTTGCGAATGCGAGTAATTAGGTCGGCGATTTGATCAGTTGATTGTAATGACATAACTTGCTCTCCTTTCCTTACCAACTACTCTTTGTTACGCCAGGGATTTCACCTTTGCTAGCTTTTTCGCGGAAGTTAATGCGGCTGAGACCGAAATAACGCATGTAGCCACGAGGACGACCGTCGATCATGTCGCGGTTCTTGAGTCGAGTGGGACTAGCGTTGCGGGGCAACTTTTGTAGACCTTCAAGGTCGCCGGCTGCTTTGAGCTCAGCGCGTTTAGTTTTATATTTTTCGTACATTTTGCGCCGTTTTTCGTCACGGAGAACTGCAGATTTTTTCGCCATTATTTATTCTCCTTCTCAAACGGCATACCAAATGCTTCTAACAACTTGGTGCTCCCTTCTTTGGATCCGTTTTTAATAATAAATGTGATTTCGAGTCCGTGTAAAACTGCTGCATCTTCAAAAGTGATTTCGGGGAAAACTGTTTGCTCTTTGAGACCGAGACTGTAATTGCCTTGTTTATCGAAAGCCTTGCGGGATACGCCGTGGAAATCGCGGACGTGAGGTAAGGCGATATTGATCAAGCGATCGACGAATTCATACATTTTGTCGTTACGTAAAGTTGTGAGGTAGCCGACTGGTGCGCCCATACCCTTGCGAATTTTAAACGTTGCAATAGATTTCTTAGCAAGGCGACTAGTGGTGTTTTGTCCAGTGATCTTAGTAAGAGTAAGATCGACCGTTTCAGTGAAACGCTTGTCTTCACGCTTTTTGCCGACACCGCTGGAAACGACGACTTTTTCAAGTTTAGGAACTTGGTTGATGTTGTTTAAGCCGAGTTCGGTTTGAAGTTTTTTAGCGATTTCGTCGTTATATAACTTCTTGAGCCGGGGCATAGTTTTTACTTCAGCCATTACTTATCCTCCTTTTTCAAGTTGGAAAGGTCGATTCCGACATGGATATCCTTTTTTCCGCCTTGGGGATTAAATTGAGTTGCCTTCAAATGGCGGGTGCGCAGATTGATGCCTTCGAGCATGGCCTTGTGATTCTTTTTGTCGATTTTGACGATTTTGGCGACTGTGCCTTTGTGATCGCCGGCAATAACTTTGACTTGGTCACCAGTTTTGAGATTTTGAGCCATTATAATACCTCCGGTGCTAAGCTAATAATCTTGTTAAAGCCGAGTTCGCGGAGTTCGCGAGGAACTGGGCCGAAGACGCGAGTGCCTTTCGGGGTTTTATCGTCATTAACCAAGACGGCGGCGTTATCGTCGAAGCGAATCGTGGAGCCATCTGGTCGGCGGATTTGTTGCCGAGTGCGAACAATGACAGCACGGACTACGGCTTTTTTCTTGACGTTGCCGGTTGGCGAAGCGTCTTTGACGCTGCAAGTGACGATGTCGCCGACACGAGCGTAGCGGGCGCGAGTACCACCGAGGACTCGGATGACGCCAAGTTCTTTGGCTCCGCTGTTGTCAGCGACTTTGAGCCGAGTTTCTTGTTGAATCATTCTGCGTTCTCCTTTGTAGCGGAAGTAGCGGCGTCGCCACTGAGAACTTCCTCTTTGAGTTCGACTGCTCCGTGAGATTTCTCAAGGATTTTGGATAATTTATAATATTTAGTCTTTGAGAAAGGACGGCAGGCGACGATTTCGACCCGATCGCCGACTCCGGCTTCATTTTTCTCGTCGTGAGCAGTATATTTACGAGTTTTGGTATATTGTTTGCGGTAAAGTGGATGAGTTTCACGGCTGGCGATGGAGACTGTAATAGTCTTATCGCGTCCGGCAGAGCTCACAATACCTTGTAATTCCCCAGCCATATTAGCGCTCCTCTTTCTTAATAACTTTTACACGAACTGGTAACTTATGACCAGCGAGACGAAAGGCTTCTTTAGCCTGCTCTTCGGTAACGTCGGCGATTTCGAACATGACAGTGCCGGCTTTAACTTTGGCAACGTAGAACTGAGGTTCGCCTTTACCGCTGCCCATCTTAACATCGAGCGGTTTCTTCGTGACAGGAGTGTGTGGGAAGATACGGATCCAGATTTTACCGCCACGTTTGACATAACGAGTGATAGCTTGGCGGGCGGCTTCAATTTGGCGGCTAGTGATACGCTCGTTGTCGAGTGAAACTAGGCCCCAGTCGCCGAAAGCGACGTAGTTGCAGCGAGAAGCCTTGCCTTCGTTTTTGCCTTTGCGGACTTTGCGATGCGCATCGCGGCGCGGTGTAAGAATAGCCATATTATTTCTCCCCCTTATAGATCCAAACTTTAACACCTACGATGCCGGCCACTGTTTTAGCGTGGCAGACATAGAAATCGACGTCGGCACGTAGAGTATGTAGAGGGACTGAACCCTCGATGAACTTTTCGCGACGGCTCATTTCGGCGCCATTAAGACGACCGGCGACTTCGACGCGAATACCTTTGGCGCCAGCGTTCATGGTCGATTGGCAAGCCATTTTGACGGCGCGGCGGAAATTCATACGTTTGCCGAGTTGGAAACCGATGTTCTCGGCGACAAGTTTGGCGCTGAGTTCGGGCTTCTTGACTTCTTCGACATTGATGCGAATTGGTCCTTTAACGATTTTTTCAAGTTCGCGCTTCAGCTCATTGATACCAGCACCCTGTTTGCCGATGACGGCACCCGCTTTGGCGGTGAGAATGGTGATGGTAGTGAGATTGGCGCTACGCTCGATGTCGATGCGAGCGATGGTTGGACGACTACTGAAACGCTTTTCAATGACGTCGCGAATCTTAGCGTCTTCGACTAGCCAGTTACGGAAGTCAGCTTTGCGGGTAAACCACTTGGATGACCAGTCCTTACTGATTTGAAGGCGATAAGATACTGGGTTGACTTTCTGGCCCATTACTTAGTCTCCTTTTCTGCCGACTTTGAGGCTTCGTTCTCGGCGGTCTGAGAAGCAGCGGTTTTTGCGCTCTTCTTTGAATCGGGACGAGAATTAGATTCCTCGGTGGCTTCTTTAGTTTTCTTAACCTTAGGTTCTCCGGCGACTTCGACGAAGATGTTGCTAGAAATTTTTTCGAAAGGCAGGGCGCGACCGCGAGAAGCAGGAACGTAGCGACGCATACGAGTACCGGCGGTAACGCTGATTCTGGCGATACGGATAGTTTTCGGGTCGATACTGACGCCACTATTGTTAATTAGGTTGGCAGCAGCACTTTCGATAGCCTTGCGAACAGCGCGAGCAGCGCGACGAGGCGTGTTTTCCAAAATTACGACAGCGTCAGCGACGTAGCGATCGCGAACTAGGCTAGCAACGACGCTAGTCTTGCGCGGTTGGCTATCGACACCTTTGATGACTGCGTGGGCAAAAATAGTATCCATTATTTACCTCCCTTGGCAGCCTCAGCGGCTTTTTTACCACCATGGCGCTTAAATTTGCGGGTAGGAGCAAACTCACCGAGTTTGTGTCCGACCATGTTTTCGCTGATGAAGACGGGGACATGGACTTTGCCGTTATGGACGGCGATAGTACGACCGACCATTTCTGGTGAGATTGTAGATTGCCGGGCCCAGGTCTTAATCACGGTGCGATCCTCAGCGGAGAGAGCGGCAACTTTCTTCGCGAGTTTGTAATCCACAAAGGGACCTTTTTTCAGACTCCGAGACATTATTTCCTCTTTCCTTCGTGGCGACTGCGCACGATCATTTTATTAGTTTTCTTGTTATGACGAGTTCGGAAACCAAGAGTAAGTTGCCCCCATGGAG
Source organism: uncultured Candidatus Saccharibacteria bacterium (assembly GCA_964485445.1). Classification (GTDB taxonomy): domain Bacteria; phylum Patescibacteriota; class Saccharimonadia; order Saccharimonadales; family Saccharimonadaceae; genus Nanosyncoccus. The sequence continues at coordinate 11,434 of CAZAJJ010000021.1, forward strand.
TGCGTGGAGCTTTGCCGGTACCATGACGACCGCCGTCACCACCACCGTGGGGGTGATCAGTAGCGTTCATGACGACACCACGAACTGTTGGGCGAATACCCTTGCGGCGACGACGACCAGCGGCACCGATTTTGATATTCTGATGTTGTTCGTTGCTAACTTTACCGATGGAAGCTTCGCAAGTCGCGAGGACTTTGCGGACTTCGCCGGACGGCATTTTCAAGGTTGCGTAGCCGTTTTCCTTAGCCATGAGCTGGGCGTTGTTCCCGGCAGAGCGGGCGATTTGAGCGCCGCGACCGGGAGTGAGTTCGATAGCGTAAATGAAAGTACCGACTGGAATATTTTCGAGAGGCATGCGGTTAGAAGTTTCGATGGCGGCGTTTTTGCCGGTTTCGAAAGTGGCTCCTTTTTGCATGTTGCTATCAGCGAGAACGTAATAGAAAGTACCGTTTTGATCTTCGACGCGTGCAATGCGAGCGCTGCGATTAGGATCGTATTCGATTTCGCGAACGGTGAATTTGCTATCAGTCGGTAAGTTAAAGGTCACGATGCGATAATGGCGTTTGACGCCGCCACCGCGATGGCGGACCGTGATGCGACCTTGGTTGTTTTTGCCAGCCATTTGCTTTTTGCTGCGAGTCAAAGATTTTAAGGGTTTTCTGGTGGTGATTTGGTCAAAATCTTGAGTCGTTTTTTGGCGACTGGCTGGTGTAGTTGGGCGATAAGCTTTAATACTCATTACTTATCCTCCTTTGCGGCTTTCTTTTCTGCCTTGGCGACCTTTTTCTCTTCCTTGGCAGCTTGTTTTTCTTCTTTTTTCAACTCTTTGTCAGATTTTTCAGTTTGAGGCTCAGCGGTTTCGAAAACCGGAATCTTGTCGCCATCTTTCAAAGTAATATAAGCGACCTTTTTGTCTTGACGGAAAGTGATGCCAGGATAGGCGTGTTTGCCGCGAGAAAAACGAGTGGGCTTACCCTTACGCACTGAAGTGCGGACATCGAGGACGGTCACTTTGAATTTGTCGGCGATGTGGCGAGCAATTTCTTGCTTCGAAGCAGACTTCGGCACATAGAAAATGTAAGTATTTTGGGTCTGAGCAGCGTAGGCTTTCTCGGTGGCACGAGGAATATATTGAATTGTACGCATTATGCTTCCTCCTTTTCGAGTAGCCAGGTTTCAGTGGTCTTAATAGCATTTGGTCCGAAAACAATAGCGTCGGCGTTAAGAATGTCGAAGACATTGAGATAAGTCGCGCGGACAAGTTTGACGTTCGGAAGATTTTGAGTAGAACGGAGTAATTCTGGATATTTCTCGTTCGTGACGGCAAGAACATTTTTATCGCTGAGATTATAATCAGCAAGAAGTTTGGCGGCTTCTTTAGTTTTGCCGGTGAATTTTGGAGCCGTGTCTAAGACGATAATCGCTTGATCGGCATTTTTCAAGCTCAAGGCTTGGCGAACAGCAAGTTTCTTCGAAGCTTTGCTGATTTTCTTGGTGAAGTTTTCATTGCCGGTGCGACCGAAAGCAACACCACCATGGCGCCAAATCGGGTTGCGAGTCGAGCCGAAACGAGCGCGACCGGTACCTTTTTGCTTCCAAGGCTTCTTACCGCCACCGCGAACTTCGCCACGCTTCAAGGTTTTTGCGTGAGAACTGCGGGAATTGGCGAGATAAGCGTCGTAGGCGGTTTTGAGAAGTTCATGATTCTGAACATCCAAACCAAAGATTTCGGTATTTAGTTCAGCCATATTACTCCTTTCCCTCGATGGTTACGATGCCTTTTTTGGGGCCAGGGACGGCGCCTTTCAGACCAATTAAATTATTCTCGGTGTCGAGATAAGCGACAACGAGATTTTTAACTGTGACTTGATCGTGGCCCATGCGGCCTGGCATCTTTTTACCTTTGAAGACTTTTTGAGGATACATGGAACCAATTGAACCGACGCGACGAATATTGCCCTTGAAACCATGGGTGTTGCGGGATTCGTTGAAATTCCAACGTTTGACTGTACCGGCAAAGCCTTTACCTTTTGAAATTCCGGTGACTGTGACTTTGTCGCCGAGTTTAAAGTTTTCGACGCTGAGTTTGTCGCCGATTTTGAGTTCTGGAGTAGTTTCAGTGCGAAACTCTTTCAGGACTTTAGGGGTGACTCCGGCGGCTTTGACGTGGCCGGAAACCGACTTGCTCAGATTCTTACCCTGACCATACCCCAGTTGCACAGCGTTAT
>CAZAJJ010000022.1:0-13142 GCA_964485445.1 uncultured Candidatus Saccharibacteria bacterium
TTCCTTTTTTGTTGAACCTTATTAGTTAATTCTTTCTGGATTCGTTAAGTGAGCCGAATCTTAGGCCCTCATTTTTCTCCTGCCCATTCTATGCTATAATGAATCTATGACTCTGGTAATGCGTCTGAAAAAAAGATTTTACTTCGTGGCGGCTGGCTATTTCCGCTTTTTTGCGAACTTTGCCCTGAAACGTTGGCGTCCGCGGATTATTGCCATTACTGGCTCCGCTGGCAAAACCACCATGCTTCATCTCGTCGAGTTTGAGCTTGGCGATCGCGCCCATTATTCCCATGACGCTAATTCCGCTTTCGGCATTGCTTTCGATCTTTTGGGCCTAGACGGTATCCGCGGCTCTAAACTGCGCTGGTTTAAGTTGATTTTCGCGGCTCCCCTCCGCGCGCTCTATTATCGCCATATTGAAGAATTTTATATCGTCGAAATTGACGGCGAGCGTCCGCACGAGACCGAATTTCTGGCCAGTTGGCTAAGGCCCGAGATTACGCTCTGGGTTTCCCTTGGTCTCTCTCATGCTGTCCAATTTGAGAAGGAGGTGCAAGTCGGTAAATTTACTAGCCTCGACGAAGCGATTGCTCACGAATTCGCCATGCTTCCTCGCTATACGAAAGATCGCGTTTATATCGACGCCGATAATGAGCTCATGGTCAAGGCGACCCGTGATATCGACGCTCAAGTTATCGCCGTCCATAAATCTAAGCTCCAAAGTTACGACGTCTATCCGACCCGTACTGATTTTCGTTTCGGCTCCACTACTTTCCATTTTTCCTCGCCTCAGCCGCTCGATCTTGTCGTTCAACTTCTCATGCTTGAGGATTTAGTCAAGTATTTGCAAATTCCGCTCCGCACCGATTTCTCAAGCATGCCACTCCCGCCTGGTCGCAGTTCTTTTTTACAAGGGAAGCGCGGTCTCAAGATTATTGATAGTAGTTATAATGCCCACCTCATCAGCATGGAAAGCATTCTCGAAATGGCTAAGCGTATGCATGCCGGCCATAAATGGCTCATTATTGGCGATATCGTCGATCAGGGCTCTCTTGAGGAACAAGAGCACCGCAAACTTGCCGATCTGATTGCCGCTGTCGCCCCCGAAATGGTTATTCTCGTCGGCCGCCGGACCAAGGAATACACCGCGCCTCGTCTTCGCGAACTCGGCATCGAAACTCGCACCACTCTCGATCCGAAAAAAGCCCTCAAATTTATCACCGAAAACACCACTGGCGACGAAGTCCTGATTTTTAAAGGTAGTCAATATCTCGAATGGATTATTGAACAACTTCTCGAAAATCCCGCCGATGCGAAATACCTGCCTCGCCGCGAGCCCGCTGCCGTCAAACGTCGCGCTAAACGAGGGCTGAACTAATGAAAACTCCCGATCTCTATATAATTCATGGTTGGACTTACACGACCAAGCCTTGGGATCAAACCCTCGCCGCGCTTAAGAAATCCGGCCTCCAGGTCGAAATGCTCAATGTCCCCGGCCTCACTACTAACTCCAAAAAAGTCTGGACAATTGAGGATTACGTTAATTGGGCTAACCGCCATATTCCTGACGGCGCCGTTGCGCTCGGTCATAGTAATGGTGGTCGTATTCTCCTGAATCTCTGCGCGAAGCAACCTGAAAAACTGGGGCACTTAATTCTGCTCGATAGTGCTGGAGTTTATGAACCCTCCAAAAAACGCGACGCCTCCCGAAGGCTCTCTAAAGCCTTTGGTTTTCTCAAGAAAATTCCGCTCCTAGCGAAGATTTGGCATAAACTGACTGGTGCCAGTGATTACGCTCGTGCTCCCGAAAACATGAAAAAAACTTTGACCAATATGCTCGATTCCGACAAGAATCTCGATCTTTCTCGCGTCACCACTTCTACGTCAATTATCTGGGGTGCCGACGACACGATTACTCCGCCACGTCAAGCCGAGATTCTGCATGAAAAACTTCCTAATAGCACTCTCAAGATTTATCCTCATTGGACTCACGCTCCTTATATTTCTCATCCTGATGCTCTGGCTGAAGCTATTTTGCGTGCCTTCCGGAAACCGCCCAAGGTTAAGCCTGCGCCCAAAGTGACTGACGCTGCCTCGGCTTCCGCCGCTCTTGTTATTAAAAAGGCTCCCGAGCCTATTCTTAAGAATCCCGCTACTAATCCTGTCGCCCCCGACGTTGCCACGAAACTAGTTTTGCACCGCGGTGATTCGAAATTGACTGATGGTTTAGTCATTTCTGATGCCGAAGGCGCCGCCGTGAAGTATGAGCCTAGAAGGTCCGAAATCGCCACCAAAACCACCGACGCTTCCGCCCTTTCTGCAACGCTAGCGATTAAAGAGAATCGTCGTATCCAGAAATTACGCAAAAAACTAGCCCATTCCGCTCAGACCGGAGATTCCGCTTCGCGATTGGGGGGCTTGCGCACTAAGAAAACTCTCCAACCGCCAGCGAGTCCTGCTCAAGTTAAGCAACTATCTTCTCAGCCTGCTTCAGCGGTTTCTCAGTCAAGCGCAAAACCCGCTTCAACAGTTTCTCAGTCGGCCACAAAATCCACCCCGAAGTCGAAACCGAAATCTACGGAGCCCACCAGCGAACTCTCCGATCTTTCTCGTGCTACTTCCGGCGCCGTCGATTTCGTTCCTCTGGACGCTGATCAAATTCCCGAACTGCCCGCTCGTCCTGGTATTATCACTAGCGCTTCCGTTCCCAAAACTAGCAAGTTTCGTCGTAAGGGAACGAAAAAGTCTAAAGCCACTCCTCATCGCCAACTATCGGCAACTACTTCCGATCAGCAGCCATCAGCCCCGAAACCTTCCGCTACTCAATCTTCTGTCTCGTCTCACTCCGAGAGGAGGTCTTCCCGCTCATGATTTTTCTCGGTCTCGCCTCCAACTACAAGTTCTCCGCCGCTCTCCGTCATCTTTTTGCTCATGGCTCGATCGATGACTCCGAGGCTCTTCGCTGGAATCTTGCCGATTATTGTCAGGCCCCCGCGGCTCAGGTCGAACTTTACCAGACCGGCCGTTCCGCGCTGGCTGCTGGTCTGAAGGCCCTGCTTCCTCCTGGTAGCCCAGTCCTCATCCCAGGCTTGACCTGTATCGCCGTCGTCCGCGCCGTGAAAGCCGCTGGTCTCGAACCAGTTTATATCGATATCGACCCGGAAACTTTACAATACGACTGGCAAGCGCTAGAAAAGACCTTGGCAGATCTCGCTGAGATTCAGAAGAATCCTCAAACCGCTGGCCTCAGCTCAAAAACCAAAAAAACCACCCCCAAGATCCCAGTTACCAACGCTCAAAATACTTATTTTGATCAGAAAACCCCTGAATCCAGCGCCGAAACTGCCAAATTTATTGACAAAAATAAGCATGTGTGCTATAATGGAGGGATAGTAGTGCAAAATACCCTTGGACTACCTCTTGACATGTCAAAACTAGCCCCGCTTGCTGAAAAATATCATTTTGCTTTGATTGAAGACCTAGCCCATTCTGCCGGTCGAGTTTATCCTGACGGCCGTCCGGTTGGCTCAGTTGGAGCCATGGCGGCTTTTTCTTTCGGCAAAGGCAAGGCTATTGATACTATCGAAGGCGGCGCCCTGGTTTTGCGTGAGTCTGGTCTGTCCGCGCCCGTTTCGCCTGAGCGTCCGCCTCGGCTCTCTGACCGCCTACGTGATCGTTGGTATCCGTTTTTTGGCTGGCTAATTCGCGCTGGCTATCATGTCGGCCTCGGCAAGATTTTTACTGGCGTTCTTCTTAAGATCCATTGGATTGCTCGCTCCGCTAATGCGCCTCTGGATCTTAATGTTCGCTTGACTCATTGGCAAGCCAAACTTGCTCTACCTCAACTCCAAACTCTGACCACCACGCCTCTGCGCGAGCACGATTTTGTCGCCGACCGCTCCGCCCTGCTCGCCGCTCTGCGTCGCCAAGGTTACCATCTCGAAGAGATTTGGTACGACACGCCAGTTGCTCCCGCGCGCTACATGGCCGAGGCGGATTTTCCTGCTGCCCGTTGTCCTAGGACTCAGCAAATTTCCGAAACTATCATTAATTACCCCACTTGGTATCCCGAGAAAAAACTCGCCCCCGTGCGTGAATTTGTTCGAGAGTGGAAAAAAACTCATCCGCTGGAATTAAGTCAAAATAATCAAAAGTCTGAGCAATCATCCCAAAAACCAGATCAGGTCCAGGGTCAGCATCAAGAACAATCTGTCTCAGAGCCTAAATCCAAGGATTCTCAGCCTTCTTCAAGATCCTTATCTCAACCAAAACCCGAGTCGAAGTCTCAGCCTCAGTTAGAGCCTAAGTCTTCTTCTCGATTTACTTTAGTTTCCACGCATTTTTCCGAACTCACCGATTCCTGGCAAAAAGTCATCCAACAATTTCCCGAAGCCAATTTCCTTCAATCTCCCGCCTGGGCGCGCACTAACGAGTTGATCGGCCATCAAGTCCGCATCGCGTATCTCGCTGGCCGCGCTTGGTGTTTAATGATTATTAAGAATGCCAAGCGCGGCCGCTATCTCGAAGTCCCCGCTGGGCCTCTTCTGGACTGGCGTGACACTGAACTCGTTACCGCAGTTTTTATAGAACTGCGCCGCCTCGCCCGCGCCGAGCGCTGTGTCTTTATCCGCTTCCGCCCTCAGTTGTTGGCTAAGGCCACTACCGAAAAAACTACCCAGGATGGCAAAAATATTTCTGGAAAAACCGACCAAATCCCCGTGCTCCCAGATTACCAGCAACTTTTCCGTGACCTCGGCGCCCAGCCTGCTCCCATGCATCTCCACGCCGAGCATACTATCATTCTTGATCTGAAAAAGCCCGAGTCTGAACTTCTCGCTGACCTCCGTCGTCAGACTCGTTACGAGGTTCGCCGCGCCGCGAAACTGGGCATTGAGGTCTCTTGGCAGAATAGCGAAGCCATTTTCCGCGAGTTCCATCAAGTCCAAGCCGCCACGGCCGCCCGCCAGCATTTCGTCCCGCCCGACCTGAAAACCCTGCTCGCCGAGCGCGCCGCCTTTACCGCTTCTAATCAGCCCGACCAATCCTCTTCCGAACGGACCACCTTTGCTGACTCTGATAATCCTAGCCGACCCCTTTCTGAGCGCGCCGATTTTGCTAATTCCGACCATCCTAGCCAAGTCTCCTCCGAGCAAGTCCGCCTCTATGTCGCCAAAACCGCCTCTGGCGAGCCTATCGCCTATGGCCTGATTCTGATTTCTGGCCGCGAAGCCGACTACTATGAAGCCGCTTCGACTGATTTGAACCGCAAATTACCTGGCGCCTATGCCCTGCAGTGGCGAGTCATCCAGGACCTCCAAAAACTCGGCCTCGAGCGCTATAATCTCTGGGGCATCGCCCCGCCTGGCGTCGAGAATCACCGCTATTCCGGCGTCACGACCTTCAAATCTGGTTTCGGCGGTGAGAGCATCGAATTTGTCTCCGCTCACGACCTCGTCCTCCGCCGCGCCCGCTACCTCCCCGACCTCGTCATTGAGCGCCTCCGTAAGAAGGTCCGTAACCTCTAAAATCCTCAAATTATGTTTAAAATAAGCCTAACCTTCAATTATAGCACACATCATGAAAAAAGTCAATATGTATCATCAAAACCCGCTCCCCTCGCCGCTCCATCTAAAATCGCCCTCGAGCCGCTCTAAAATCACCCCACCCCTCAAAATCGCCATTTCACCTCAATAATATTTAGCAAAAAGGAGTCACATGCGCATCATCGAAGCTACCAATCGTCAAGAATGGGATCAATTCATCACCAGTCACCCTGAGGCCAACTTCCTCCAGTCCTGGGATTTCTACGAATTCTACCGCAGCCGCGGTAACCAGGTCGTGCGTCGCCTCGTCGTCGAAGACCAGCCGACCTCAACTGATTCTTCCTCGCCGTCCAATTCTTCTGAATCTCCTAAAGCTTCCAAATCCTCAGAGTCCACGGAAACCGTCAAACCCTCCGAATCCTATCACATTCTCGCCGCCTACGCTGGGGTTGTTGAAAATGCTAAACGTGGCCGACACCTCGCTGTTGCGGGCGGACCGATTTTGAATTGGGGCAAACTCGATCTGGTCGAAGCCGTCTTTAGCGATATGGCTGACCAAGGTCGTCAGCACCGTTGCGCATTCATTCGGGTCCGCCCGCAACTCGAGCGCAGCCAAGAAAGCCTCGAACTCATGCGTCGCCTTGGCTTAAAACCCGCCCCCATGCATCTCTCCGTCGAATTTGCCGGCATCCTCGACCTTAGAAAAAGCGAAGACGAAATCCTCGCCGGTATGCGCCAACGCCTCCGTCGCGCTCTCCGCAAAGCCGAGAAAAACCACATCGTCGTCGAAAAAAGCACCGACCCCGCCGACATCCACGAATTTTACCAAATCGAAACCGAGACCGCCGGTCGCCACAATTTCGTTGCCTTTTCCGAAGATTTTCTGACTAAACAATTTGCCGCTTTTGCTAAGAATAACGAAGCCGTCCTCTATACGGCTAAGTTGAACGGCGAAATCCTCGCCCAAAACTTCATGATTTTCTATGGCAACGAAGCCTCCTATCACTACGGCGTCAGCACCGAACTCGGCACCAAATATTCCGGTGCGCCCTTGCTCCACCTCACCGCCATGCGCGACGCTCGTGAGCGGGGAATCGAACGCTATAATCTTTGGGGTATCGTCGAAGAAGACGAAACTTGGCACCGTTTTTACGGCGTCTCCCAGTTCAAGCGCGGTTTCGGCGTGACCGAACTGAAATACGTCCCCGCCCACGACCTCGTTCTTCAGCCCGCCCGCTACGCGATCACGAAGGCTATTGAATCGATCCGCAAAAAGAAGCGTCACCTCGGCTAACCCGCTATTAAGCTCTCCGTCATTACCATCCCAGCTAGCCGCAAGCCCTTAAAAAACGCCAACCTTTCGGTCAGCGTTTATCGGCAACTCAAAGCGTTTTACGGGTTTCAGGACTTTTCCTTCGCCATCTCCGAATCACCCAAATCAGTGCCCATATGGTCATAGTCAGCCAGATCAGAGCCGTCACCCCAAAAGCCGCAATCGACCACCAAAACGCCCGCATGCGTGCCGTCCGGCTGGCGAGGAGTACGCTCTGCCCGCTCTCCATGGAACGCCGAGCGATACTTTTGTATAAGCGTTTCTCCGCGAGCGCCACCATCGGATCTATCCGCTGTTTCGCGAATTCCGGATCCTTCTTCCACTGCACCGCAAAGAAAAATCCTTCCGTTGATGCGTCACTCTGCTCCAGTGCCTCCGACAGAAAATATCGATCTAGCAGCATCTCCACCGGTCGTCCGTTTGCGATTAACAGCCTTTCGCCATCGGCATCTGTCAGTCGCACCGCCGCTGCCATCTCATCCGTCTCGTCCAAATTTTGCAGAAACTCCTCCGCTTTGGCCTTCGGTAGATAACACTCCAAGCTATAAACGCCGTTATTCAGTGTCAAATTTCCGCAATACGTGTCCGCATGCAACGCTTCGTCACAGGCGATCGGCAGGGAATTACTCCCGAAAAAACATCTCGCGTCTAGGACGGTCCCCGCCGCTTTCTCGTACCAGGAAACTATCAGCCCCAGCACGGATACTATTAGCACCGCCACTACGATGATAACTTGCTTTTTACCACTCAGGTCCTTCATGTTCTTGCCCCCTCCTTTGAGAATGTAATGTACTATCTTCTCATTGTATCACACATCGTCTAAAAAGTCAAGTCTTCGAGTGAAAAGCTGAGCTTTGGCTCAAGCTTTTCCGAGGAGACGTAGGCTTTTCTACGGCGCTAGCCGAGAGAAAAGTCAAGTCTTCGAAGCGAAAAGCCGAGTTTCACTTGGGTTTTTCGAGGAGATGCAGGCCTTTCTGTGGCGCCAGCCGAAAGAAATGTTAAGTCTCCAAGCAAACTCAACTCCTAAACCCCAAATTTTTCAACATAGTCCTGCTTACACTTTTCCAAAAGCGCAAGCAAGATTTTTCCTCCCCACCCCTGTTAATCACCGGAAATCCTGCTTTCATTTTTTCAAAAATGTAACCAAGCGAAAAATGGTATAATAGGAATAATATCACTTAACCAAAGGACGCTATGCCCCGACCCCGCAACAAAGACGATTTAATTAAAGCTGCCAACGAACAATATAAAAAGTTAAACGATTTCATCGCCTCAATGACCGAGCAAGAACTCACTACTGAATTTGATTTTAGCGATGACCCGAAGAAAACTGAGCACCACTGGGGTCGCGACAAAAATTTGCGCGATATTTATATCCACCTTTACGAATGGCACCAACTTTTGCTGAATTGGATTAAAGCCAATGAGGGCGGAGAAGAAAAGCCCTTTATTCCCGAACCCTATTCCTGGAAGACTTACGGCGATATGAACTATGAGTTTTGGCAGAAACATCAGAACACTAGCTGCGAAGATGCCAAGAAGATGTTTGAAGAATCGTACGCCAAAGTCTTGAAACTCGCCAACCAATATACCAACGAACAATTATTTAGTCGCGGAGTTTATTCATGGGTCAATACAGATTTAGGCTCGTATTTCGTCAGTGTCATGCCCAGCCATTACGATTGGGCGATAAAGAAACTCAAAGCCCACCGCAAGAATTGCGAAAAATAAGGAGCAATAAGTATGGTTCATTTAGTTTATTGCGACAATAGATCAAGAGAATTAAGTAAAATTTTAGACGGTAGTAAAACCATGGTGATCCGCGGCGCCGCCGGGCGGAAGATCCCGCATAGTCGCGTGTTTGTCGGCGAAGAACTTTATTTTATGGAAAAAGGTTCTAAAAAGATTACCGCAAAAGCCGTAGTCAAAGATGTTCAGAACTTTGTCAAACTTGCCGATGAGGAAATCACAAAGACAATTGAAGATAATAATGATAAACTACAGCTCACTGACAAACAAAAAGAGCGCTGGCATAAGAAATGCCTTTGCCTAGTAGAATTTGGCGATGTGGAAGCAATCAAACCGCTTGATTTTGATCACCAAGGTAATATGGATGATTGGTTAATTATTGATAAAATTGAGGATGTCGTAGTTGGCACTAGTATTCCGTATAATTACGATCAGTCTAAGTTCAAACAGTAGTAAAAGGTTATGGATTTCAAGAAAATAGAAAAGTTCATTGACCGGCAGAAAGTTAGTCTCATCTGCTCGCTAGATGATGAAAATTACCCGGTTGTCCGCGCCATGTTGAAACCGCGAGGGCGCGTCGGTCTAAAGGTGTTTTATTTTTCTACCAACACTTCTTCCGCCAAAGTCCAGCAATATCTCGATAATCCCAAATCTAGTATTTATTTTTACCGCAAAGGTCTGATTAAATATGTCGGCGTACTACTAAAAGGCAAAATGGCAGTCTTAACCGACCAAAAAAGTAAGAATATGATTTGGCGCCCCGGTGATCAAATGTTTTACAAAAATGGTGTCACTGACCCGGACTATTGTGTCCTCAAATTCACTGCCACGAGCGGCAGATATTATTGCAATTTGAAAACCGAAAGTTTCAAGATAGAATAGTTTAAACTCCCAACCTCTGCCCTAGCGGCACCAGACACGCCTTTATTGCTTTTCCATGTATTTCGTCCGTAGTGGCTATATCTACATTCAATATGGCTCGCTCTGGTATGCGGGCTATGCAGGTTACGCATGGTCGCCCACCGCCTATCCTGCTGACTCTCAAAATGCTTTCTACCTCTTCTTTAACCCTACTAGGGACAGTGCATCAGCCGGCTACGATCGTTATGGCGGTCTCTCCCTCCATCTCATTATCATCGCTCTTCCAAGCATTTCGTCCGTAGTGGCAGTATTAGTCTTCCATACGACTCACTCCGGTACGCAGGCTATGCTGGCTTCCTCTGGTCCTCCGTCGCCTACGCTGCTTCATCTCAGGACGCCTTCGACCCCCACTTCAATTCTAACTACGTCCTCCCCTCCTATATACTTAGTGCAATCCGATGTATCCAAAACCCTACACATTCCGAACAACTTATGCTACAATAAACAAAAGTAGGAGGAATTTATGGCGCATATTAAGCGTAAATATATCGATAGCCACTGGCTAGTATTCATCTTTCAAGGCATTGTCGCCCTGGTTTTTGGCTGCTTAACCCTATTCACCTCCAGCTCCTCCCCGAATACCCTCGTTCCGATTATTGGCATGTCTCTGCTTTCTCTCGCCGTTGTTGAATTCGCGAACTCAATTTACCGCAGCCACAACCGCGAAGGTTGGCTCGTTTCCACCGGCGTCGCCATTTTTGATGCCGTTTTTGGTGTTTTGTTGCTTTATACCCTGAATCAAACCATGACCATGCAACTCGTTCTACTCTCGCTTTATACTCTTTTGCGGGGCATTTTTGAGATTATTATTGCCTTCCGTACTACGGTTGATCCTACTGATCGCTTTATTTGGGGCATTTGCGGCGTTACCGGTATCGTTTTCGCTATCGTTATCTTTAACTCTGGTCACCTGCCCAATGTTGATTTTGTCCGCTTTTTCGGGGCTTATATGCTCATTCTTGGCGTTTCTAGCCTGATTTATAGCATTCATAACCGCGAACAGCAACGCGAAGATCGCCTAGCGCGCCGTGAAGACGCCAAACGCGCCTCTCGCAAAATTTCCGCCACTAGAGAGCCAAAATCCCGCAAATCCTCTAAAAACGCCTCAAAATAGCCCCTAATGCGATTTTTACTAATTTAGGGTAACAAAAAGCGACAAAAATTGCCCAAAACTGCCTAAATTTGCCTAACTAAGCCCAAATTTGCCTAAAAACGGCTTGAATCTACTTGAAGGCCGACTCTTATAGGTTTAAACGCCAAAAACCACCCTCGAATCGCCCAAAACAACATAATTTTACTCAAAATCGCTTCATTTTCGCCGTCGATTTCACAATTAGCGCAAAGTATGCTATAATTAAGTCTCAAGGAGATTATTATGAAGTATCATCAACCTACGAAAGCGATCATTACCGATGCTGGTTGTGCTAGTCGTTTTCTACCTATTACTAAAACCATCCCTAAGGCTATGCTGCCGCTCGGGAACAAACCGGTCATGCAATTTGTCGTCGAAGAGTGTGCCGCTGCTGGAATCGAGGAAATTATCATTGTCGCCACCCCTGATGGTCGCGCCATCTACGAAGATTATTTTAATAATTCCGTGAATTCCATCCGCAAGCAACTCCATTCCCAGGGCAAGGACGACCGCTACGCGCCCATTCAAGAGGTTCTTGATCTGCCAAAAATCGTTGTCATTGAACAGGATCCGGCTTATCCTTACGGCAACGGCTCTCCGATTGCCTCAGCCCACAAATTCATCAACGACGATGAAGCCTTCGTTGTGATTTACTCTGACGATGTCGTCTTTGGCACTTCTGATGTTAAAACTCTCATGGATTCCTACGCTGCGCACCCTGACGCCAGCGCCATTATCATTGCCCAAGAAATGCCTCGCGAAGTCCTCAATAAATACGGCATTATCAAACTCGCCGACGAAGAGCGCATGACCTTGCACGATATCGTCGAGAAGCCGAAAATCGAGGACGCGCCGTCCAATCTCACTAGCTACGGTCGCTACCTCTTGACTCCGGAAATCTTCAAGTATCTCGACCCGCGCAACACTGGCCTGGATGGGGAACTTTGGACTGTCGATGCAATCACGCGCCTGGTCGAAGCCGGCGGCGATGTTTTCGTCGAACGCACTCGTGGTAAATGGATGACCACCGGCGATCCGAAGAACTTCTTCTTGACTCAACTCGATTACGCCTTGAATCACGAAGATTTCGCCGATGACATCCGCGCTCGACTCGCTTAGCCTCCGCTAATTACAACATTAAGATTCCTGCCTTGAGCAGGAATCTTTTTCTTTGCTCGTATCCTTCATGATAACTTTTCTATGTATTTCGTCCGTAGTGGCAATATTGAACCCCCTGCCGGTTCTCTCCGCGCTGCGGGCGATGGCGGCAATTCTTGGTCAGCTACCGCCCAACCGACTCACACTCAACGCGCACTTCACCTCTCCTATCATACACTTAGAACCTACCCATCAAACGGCTACAATCGTTACTATGGATACCCCCTCCGCTCATCCCTATAGCTCTCATAAGTATTCCGTCCGTAGTGGCAATATTAGTCCTACAATTGCCGCGCTTCTCTACGCCGGTTATCGTAGTTTCTACTGGACATCTACCGCCTATCCTAATAAAATTCAACATGCTTTCTATCTTCATTTTAACCTTACTAACGCCTACTTATCACTCGATAACAATCGTTACTATGGTTTCTCCTTCCGCCACCAGCAGAATATGTCAAGGCGACTATTATGCTTATTCCAAGACGCTAAGGGCGACCCGAATTATAAGAATGTTGAGGTGACTATTACTCTCTTTTCGAGATGCTAAAGGAAGCGACCACGCTGGTCGCTTCCGGAGTGAGTTCCCTATGCGGATAGGCGAACGAACGGGCATTGAGAAAAAAGAGTAATAGTCACTTTAAACGTTCTCAATAGCTAGACGGGCGCGGGAGTGGGCATTGAGAAAAGAGAGTAATAGTCTTTTAAGCATTATTAATAGTTAAGTAAATATTTCAAAAAAGAGAGCATCAGCCACTTTAAATATTCTCAATAGTTGCATAAACCCAAAATCTCGCTATAATAGAATTAAGATAATTAACTTTAGACCAAAGCTCTATGATTTGGTTTAAAAGGAGGTAAAATGAATATCGCAGAATGGATTTTAGTCATCCTACTCTCAATCACATTATTGATTTTTCTCATTAGCGGAATTGTTCTTATCCTTAAACTTATCAAGCTTGCCGAAGAGGCTAGCAAAATCGTCGAGACTGGGCAGGGAATTGCCGCCAAGGCCGACGATATTGTTGATAATGTCAAAGGAATGACTTCAGTCGGTGGCATTGTTAAAACTTTCGCGAATCGGGTGGTCGAAAATCAAGAGCGCCGCTATGCCGAAGAAGACGCTGCTCGCGAAACCGCTCGTGAAATGGCTGCCGAGGAAGCGGAAGCCGCTGCAAAACAGGCTCGTTCCGCGAAACGTAGTGCTACCGCCGCGAGTAAAGCCGCTGACAGAGCTAAGACTATCAAGAAATAATAACCGACCACCGGATACTCGATCCGGTGGTTTTGTATTTGCCGGCTATGCCGG
>CAZAJJ010000023.1:0-12765 GCA_964485445.1 uncultured Candidatus Saccharibacteria bacterium
ATCTCTCGGCTTCGGCCTTCGTAGGTTCGAGTCCTACTTCCAGCACCATAGAAATATCTTGAGCATCCGCTCAAGATATTTCTATACTAACAATGCCAGAAGTAGGGTCCGAACCTCTTTTGCAAAGCAAAAGAAATCTTATTCAACTCCATGATTATTAAGATATGTTGGATCAAATTCCAAACGAATGTCCGATAATTTCTTACCGTTATACATAAAGTACTCATATCCGTTTTTACTTCCTCCTAAGTAACGAGTAGCCATTCTAGAAATTGGCATAACAACTCCATCGCTTAGATCTTTGATATTGTTTTTATTATCCATTGTCCGAAACTGCAATTTTGGATTAAAAGTGGCCGTTAAAATTGACCCAACTGGGATATTTAGCATTTGAAAACTGCTCCGTCCCGATTTCTGCGAATATTGACCATGACTATTCATATGTTCTTGAGGTGAAATTGCTTGAACCTTGCACCGTGATTGCAATGTTTGATTTATAATAGCTGGCTTCACATCGGCTCCACTGATCAGATCTTTCAGGTAATCAAAAACAGCAGCTTTCTCCGGTAAGACGCCACTGATGTCAGCCACTTTTTCACTCACTATTTTACAAAGTTCATCATCTCCAGTCTCCACTAACTGCTTGAAGGCTGGCGCAAGGCTTGCCTTGGCTTTTCGCTTGATGCTACTGTTCTTATAAGTTTCCTCTGCTGATATTGCAGCACTACCCTGCATGACCGATTCTTTGCCGATATATTTTTGCATCTCATTGTATATATCATCACTCTTACGATCAAACAAATCTATTTTATAGAAACGCCGTTCGCTCATCGGCACATTTCCAGCAGCGGCATAAAAGAAATGCCATTCCTTACCATCAGTCAGAATAATTATTGGTACGCCCGTTCCGTACGCATACCTGACAAGCTGTTCCGTAACTCCATCATCTATCAATCCAACCGCCTTAACCTCTATAAGAACCATTGGCTGATGGTTAATCTCATTCAGAAGAGCATAATCCACTCGTCCGCTTGCTCCACAATTATATTCCGGATAAACAATCGCTGGATTATCTATATCCCAGCCCAAAAGCCCAAGCAAACGCCGGACAATACTCTGCGATACTGCCGTTTCATTCCGATATATTGATCTCGCAAGACCATCTTTTATCTCGTCTATTGCTTTATTCCAAACGTCCATCCTTACTCCTATTCTAAAATTATCATCACAAACCCCTATATTCTAACGCCAAAGACGTAGCTTTGTCTCCTTGCAGATTTATACCACAGAAAGTATATAAGCAACCCAGCGTCATTTTCGCAAAAACGATAACCTCGTGTTTTCCATACGCTCTACTATTCTCTACGGCAATAACCTCTAGCCAAATTCTACCAAATTTGTTATCATCATATAAACATGAGTACTACCAACCGATCCGCAAAATCACGTAAGCCTCTTCCCCAAGCCTCCTCCAAGCCAACTGCCTCCCACATGAATGAAATCTTAAATCTCATTCTTATCTTTTTTGCCTGCGCTTTTATTGGTTGGATTTGGGAAGTCGTCCTCGCTTTCTTCCAGCATGGCGAATTTATCAACCGCGGCGTCCTCCACGGCCCCTGGCTCCCAATTTACGGCTTCGGTGGCCTCGGCATTACTTTACTTCTGCGCAACTTAAAAGACCATCCTTTCCTAGTTGTCGCCATTGCCGTCCTTTTCTGCGGCGCCCTCGAATATTTTACCGGCTGGTATCTCGAAACTTTCAAACACCTCAAATGGTGGGATTACAGTGACCAGTGGCTCAATCTCGACGGCCGCATCTGCCTCATGAGTCTAACCATCTTTGGCATCTGCGGACTATTTGTTGTCTATTTTCTCTACCCTCTCCTTACAAAATACCTTTCTCGCCTCCATCTCCCCGCCAAAACTATCCTCTGCGTCGTTCTCATCTCCTGTTTTCTCACCGACGCAATTTACTCTGGTCACACGCCCAACACCGGCAAGGGAATTACCAGTGAAGTAACGCTAGTCGACTCTAACTCCTAACCTTTCACAAGATCGCCTTTTCTCACTATAAATCACATTTTTCGATTTACAATTAAAATCAGATATGATAAAATAATACACATTATGGCAAAGAAGAATAATACTAAACGCAAACTCGTTGGCTTAGTTTCCGAAGAATCCGGAATTCGTGCTTACTACACCAAGAAAAACACGATGAACACCCCTGACAAACTCAGTCTGCGCAAATACGATCCAATTCTGCGCAAACATGTCGTCTTCACTGAAACTAAGAAGAACCTCGGCCGCAACGAAGTCAAAGAAAAGAAACGCTAATTTCTGCTTCTTTTCATACCAAATACCACTATATATTATATAGTGGTATTTATGAGCATGTGACTGCATGATTACAAACCCAACACTACGCCCAAAGCCACAAGCTCCACTATCACTTCTACTCGATCACCAACTTCCGAATAATCTTCCGCATCGTATGTCGCTTCTTTTTCGCCTCCACTGGCTGGTCAGAAGTCTCCACTGGCCGAACAGAAGACTCTACTAATTGTTCAGAATCCTCCGCCACCTGCCCCTGCGCTTCCTCGGGAACCTCTTTCGACACCACTTCCTGTTTTTCCACTTTTACCCACTTCACCGTCACCACGCTCTTCGGCTCATTTGGATCCATCGCCACTTTTACCACCCCCTTCTGCACTTTGCGCTTCGCCTCTTCCACTTTTTGTGAAACCACGGGTTCCGCACTCTTCTTCTTCCCAAAATTCACCTTAATCTCCCCGTCGCCTGTCTCTCTCACTATATTTCGCTCTCGTCGCTGCGTATAGGCCCGCGAAATCTCCACCACCTGCTGTTTTTTCACTTCCGCCGTTCGCCGCCTCAAGTCCTCAATTATTTTCTCAAAATCTATTAAAACGCTCGAATTCGCCCCTTTTTGATAATCAACCGCGAGCAGCGTCCGAAAATCTCGAATCAACCCCTCGTCCTCGCTCGACAAAATCTCTTTCCGCACTCCATACACCAATTTCGCAAGTTTCTCCTGCTCCGGCCGTGCCAACCACCTCGGCACCTGCCCCTCACAGTCCTTTTGCACAACCAGTCCAGCCTCCTGCTGCTCTTCTTCCCGCTGGCTAATACTCTGCTTAAAACTCAGCGTCATCGTCGGCTCCTCCGCCGCGCAAGTCGCCGTCGCCATTCCAAATCGATCATTTCCGTTCTTCAACCAATCTCGCACTAGTTCATCAAAAAATCCTGCAATTTTCTCGTTCTTCAACCTCCGAAAAATCTCCGCCTGGAACCCCAAATTAATTATCCCGCCCCGCAAAAACTCCAAATCCAACCTCTTCTCAAAACCCTGCGCCACTAAAACTTTCTTAACACTACCATCTTCCTGCTTTTTCTCCGTCAGAAACTCCTGCGTTTCCAGTTCCAAGGCGTCCGACAATTTCGCGTTTCGCACTAAAAGTCGCAAATACCGACATCCTTCCGCCTCATAGACGTGATTCGCACTACGCCAGTCCATCAGCCCTCTCGCTTCGCCAATAATCATCCCAATAAATCCTGCTTCCTCCGCCGCTCGCCCAATCTCATCATTATAAATCAGCTCCGGCATTGCCAAAATTTTGCTCTTCACCCCAAAAAGTCGCTCAAACTCATCCTGTGTTTTCTGCACCTCCGCCAAAAACTCATCCCTATTATAGAAAAACGCTAGCGAATAATAATACGGCGTCGCCACCAGTTCCACCTGTCCGGCCTTCACTAGTTTCTTCAAACGATTAATCAGCTCCGGATCATACTTCTCCGCCAACTCCAACCACAGCCCCGAAACAACTAGCGACACTCCAAAATCCCGATACCTCTGCGTTGTCCGCTCTAAAAAAGCAAACAACGGTTGATAGGCCTCAGTATTTAACTGCGTAAATTCCTCTTTCGTCTCAAAATACGATCCTAAGATGTGTCCATCTTTTTCCGTAATACGAATCTTATGCAGCAAATGCAACTCAAAAAACAGATGAATCAAACGCATTTCATTACCTCGTCTTTAACCATTATAACTATAATACCATAAAAACCTTCACTCACCCAAAAAAACACCTCATTCCATCCCACTTTCACCATTTAAACTCCACTTTTTCTATTTATCGCATCATTACCGAAGACTTACTATACTCAAGAATAGAACATTAGCCTGCCCTATTTTCATTTTTCTCATTTCATGCTAAGATAAAAACACATAGGGGCGTAGTACAACGGCTAGTATAGCGGTCTCCAAAACCGTAGATCATGGTTCGATTCCGTGCGCCCCTGCCACTAGTTTTTAGCATCATGCGCCAGCATGGTGATAAAAACTAACAGTTCATAGTTCGCACGGAAAAGAACCTCTCGCCGCAGGCGAGTGGTTCGTAGGCGGTAGAAGTGCGAGAAAAATCTAAAATTTATTTTAGATTTTTAGAGCCGACGCCCCGCCGCTGAGTGAGCGCAGCGAACGAAATTTCCGTGCGCCCCGCCCAAAAACCAAAAAGCATTTTTGGGCACCTTCATCTATTTTTACCACCATTAAGATCAGAATAAACCGGAAAGACCAGAACATCCACGAGCAGACCAACAATACCGCAGCCCATACCGATAATCATATCCGTTTGACTAGGGTTCTCTACGGCCATAATTCTAGACATCCCGAAACCCATCAAGAGTGTAGCAGCAATTCCGATAGCCCAAGCGACAACCGCGCCAACATTAAGGGGTTCGGTGCGCGGCTTCCATTCGCGCGTAGCCAAGCGATAAATCAGCAGAATTGCCAGCAGCACACCGCCAGAGGTAGCCATACCGACCCCAAAGGTAAATAAGTTCCACTCCGGTATCAGACAGCAGCAAAGCCCCAGTGAGAAGATTAGCCCGCCGGCCGTACCAAGAATAATTTTAATCAGAGTTTTCTTTTCCATATTTTATTCCTTATAAAATTACAAATTATGTTTAGCCTTGATTTCCGCTTGAATTTGCTCGGTAGTTTTCGCGCCGGACATCTGTGCAATTTTCTCCGCACGCGCCTTGGTTTCCGCTTCCTGTTTTTCCTTCAGTTCTGCCTGTTCGCGTTCAATACGAACCTTGGCATCTTCTACGGTTTCGCCATCTTTGCGCAGGAACTTATCGACAAACTTGTCTTCCACCTTTTTATAGCCACCAGTCACGGCATTTTCTACCGCCTTGTAGCCACCAACCACCTTTTCAGCGCTTTTATCGTTCGCGTCTGCTATCGTCATATTGACCTTTCTCAACGAATGTTGAAGTTATGTTATAATGTTAGTATAAATAACAACAGACGATTTTACCACAACAAAAACGCGACAAGTGTTGCGATAATGAGAGAAAAAATGAGATTTTATGAGTAATAAAGCAGATAATCGACGCAAAAAGGCCAGTCAAGAGCAGATGCTCCGAGCGCTTTTTGAGTTAATCCAGACCAAACGGCTAGCCGATATTTCCGTGTCCGAACTTTGCGATTTGGCCGAGGTGAATCGCACGACTTTTTATAATCATTACGATAATGTCAGTACACTAGCAAAAGGCGTCCGGCAAAGTATCTTGGATGAATTTGCGCGACAATTTGAAGGTAATCACGACGGCTACACCCCCAGTAATCTACTGATTATGTTCCGACACTTTTACGATAATCAAATTGTCTATCGTACTTACTTTCAGCTAAACCCTAATTACGACGAAATGCTCGGCATTTACAACAAGGATCAGGCTAAGCAGCATTATCCTGGACAGGAAGATAATCTAGTGCGCTATCACGCGGAGTTTTTTGCCGCCGGAATGACAGCAATTATTCGCCGTTGGTTAAGCAATGGTTGCAAAGAAACCCCTGAAGAAATGGTCAAAGTTATCACTACCGAATACAGCAATAAACCTTTAATTTAGTTTAATTCTTCCGCACTCCACAAACTTACCCTACCAAAATCCCCCAAAATTAACAGCAACTTTACTTTACATTACGATAAATTTCACAATTATCTTTTTACGAACGCAAGAAAATCCAGCAAAAACCACCCCCGCCAGTTTTCCCAGCGAGGGTTATTTTTTATCAGACTTCAGTCTAGCCATACCTGTTCCAACGGAAATTTCTGGCCATCAATATGCGGATTAAATTTCATCACCCCAGAGCATTTTTGGAAAAATTCCTGCGCCGCCACTAAACCATTCAACGCACATCTCTCGTCTTCACTGGGCTCTCCAATAAAAACACTTACCGTTAGTCCAACGAAATCTTCACCGTCAAGCTTAACAATCGTACAAAGCGCGCCCTTACGATCCGACAAGCCACTACTATTATCAGGCACAAAATCGCCAGCCGATATATGCGGCGTGTTCGGCGTATTTCGCACATGCTCAAGCCAAGTTTTCCGCGACACATACGCTGCCATCGCCGCCGTACAGGCTTCAGTGAAAAAGGTCTCAACCTCTCCTTCATAATTTCGACGACGAATAGTATAACTGCCACTGGGATCAGCCTGAAATACAAAACTTTGCTCACAAAGATCTACGATCTCCCTCGACTTCCAGAGATAATCATTCATTCCGCCCAGCCATTCATTAGCGACTCGAGACAACGGCGTAATCGCCACTCTAATACATCCGTCGTGAATACTATGAGGTACGGAAATATTCCGCGCCTGTCTCCGCACTGCTCTGACAATCTGCCAAACCAAATCCTGATACTTAAGCTCCTTCAGGTCTCGTTTTGGAGTCTCATATGGCTCAAATTTCCTTTTCTTCTCCATAAAACCACCTCCTAATAAATGGAAAAAAATTAAAATACTCTCGCAATCAAATTTTGCGAGCCCTATCCTTCCATTGTATCACACATTTCAAAAAATGTCAATAAGCATAGACACTAACCAGCAGCTTTGTCAAAATTTTCAAATCCCACCAAAACCAAAAATCGGCATCAGCAGGGAACTGCGCCAAAAAACACCCAAAATCCCATTAGAACCATCAAAACCCCTATAATCCTACCTACTTCTCCTCGAGTCTCCCATATTCCTCATCCGTCACCGGCTCACACCACGCTGTCGTCGCATTTTCACCTGGCACTTCGACCGTAATATGACTAAACCACGACTCCGGCTGCGCTCCGTGCCAATGTTTCACGTTCGCTAGAATCACCACGACGTCCCCCGGTTTCAACTTTTGCACTGGCTTACCTTCCTCTTGATAATAACCTAGTCCCGCCGTGCATAACAAAACCTGTCCGCCGCCCGCCGTCGCATGATGAATATGCCAATTATTCCGACAACCTGGCTCAAAAGTCACATTCGCAAACCCAATTCCATTCTCCGTTTTCGCCAGCGGATTCAGATAGCTCTGCCCAACGAAAAACTCAGCATACGCTTCATTTGGCTCACCCAACCCAAATATATTCTCCTGCTCAAAATCAGTTTTATTCATCTTCCTCCTTACCCTCCTCAGTATATCACAAATACTCTCCACACCATACCCCTTTACATCACCACTAAAACTCTATACAATAAACTCAATATGATTTGGCTCCCCATCGCCGGCGACTACGCCGATATTGACGCATACGCTTCTATCCTGGCTTACGCTGATTTATTAAACCAACGCAGCAAACCTGCTAAAACTTACATTCCCGTCACCCCGAATTATAGCGTACCCGAGTCTCTCCGCCTTCCTGAGCAAGAAAATTCCGTTTTCGACCTCCAACCCGAAGACGAAGTCATCATTCTCGACCTTTCCATCCCCGAAGTGATTCATCGCCTCGTCCCCAACGATTCACAAATCTTCGAAATCATCGACCATCATCCCGGCTACGAAACCTATTGGCAAGACCGCATCGGCGACAAAGCCATCATTGAGCCCATCGGCGCCATCGCCACTTCCATTTTTGAATGGTGGGGCGAATGCTGGGATTACGCAAAAATGTCTCCCGAAATCGCTAAGCTCCTTCTCGCCGCCATCCTCGACAACACCCTCAATTTTCATGCTCAAATTACTACTGACCGCGATCATCAAGCCACTAATCATCTCGCCCGCCTCCTTAATATTCCTCTCGCCGATTTTACTTCTTGGTATTTTTCCGAAGTCGCCAAAACTATCCATGCTAATCTCCAAGAAGCTCTCCTCCACGACCACAAACCCATCACTCTCCCACATTCCTCTCTAAAATTCGAGTTCTATCAACTTACTCTTTGGGAAGTTGCCGAACCCGACAGGCTTCATACTGAAATTGCTAAAGCACTCCAGTCAGAATCAAAGCCCTATCTTGTCAATATCATCGACCTTTCTCATACTCATAATTACCTCCTCACCAGCACTCCCGAGCTCAAAACCTATTTCACTAACCTTCTAAACCTCAAACCAGCAGGGAACTGGCTCATTTCCGATCAGCTTTACCTCAGAAAGGAAATTCTCGGTCGCATGCTATCCGCCTAACATCCCAAAGATAACCAAAAACTCACAGCCCAAGCCAAAGGCCCCGCCAAAGCGGAGCCTTTTAGTCTAGAGAATTAAAAATCAATTAACTGCAACTCGCGCAAATCATTCAAATTATAAAGTCCCGTGTCTGGATGATGACTCATCGCTGATGCCACTTCAAATAACGCTTGCCAATTTTCGACTTCTCCATCCGGCAGTCCTTGCGCCTCTTCATAAATTTCGCCATTTTCAATATATCGCCGCACTCGTTCCTGCCAACGATTCAAAGCAAAATCATCACAAAACACCATCGTCATTCGTGCTGCCGCTTTCAGTCTCCGCTGCTGCCCAACATCAAATCCATCATAAACACAAATAAACTTCTTTCTCAGCGACACCGCTACGTCGAGCGCAATCCAGCACCGTTGCCCCGCCTGCGGGTCACCAATCACAACATCCGCCCGCCCCAAACATCGCTTAACATCATTCATGTTAATTTTTGGATCATCCGCGTGTTTCAGCTCACCTCTTTCTGACCGATATTTCGCACTACCCAAAGGCGCATCAAAAATCTCAACTTTCACATCATCGCTCATGCCTTCAATCGCCTCCTGCAATAATCTTCGCTCCGTATTATCAGCCACTACCACTACATTCGTCATCATTCACCTCTGTCTTCTTTCATTATCTGCGCTTTTACCGCCTTCCAGCTCATCTCAGTGCTACAAATCATCTTCGGCTCGTCGTCCTGTTCGCTGTTTTCGTCGATTATATAAAGACTCGCAACTTTCTGCACGCCTCTTTTCTTCAACTCATCGACTAGTTCCAGCCACGCTTCATATCCAACACATTCCGATAATACCAGTCGCACAATTACACGCTGCCCCAGCTCCGGTCGTCCAAGATCTGCCGAAGGCCAATTATCCTTCTTTGCCGACCATAATTCAGCCAATTCCTCCGCGATCCGATAAACCAATTCCGTTTTTCGGCCCATTACAATCATTGCTTTTGTTAATTTCTCATTCTCCTTTAAGTTACTTTCTGCCGCCAAAACTTCATCACCTCCCTCTTTTTTGACTACAGACCTATCTATTTTATCATAATAATTTATTTTTTGCAAGCATGTCTATCTTCCTCTTCCTTATCTATGTTACAATACATTATATATGACTAATAGATCCCCTCTCCGCCGCGCCCTCCTTCGCCAAATTTTCCCTGCACCTTGGCCTTGGATTTGGCTTTTTATCTTCTGTATAATTTTCGTCGGCATTTTTCTTCCTTCCAGTCCAGTCATCGCTACCATCAAAGTCACCGGCATCTTCCTCTGCTTCTTCTACGCTGTCTGTTATTTCCATACCGACCGTTTGCTCTGCCTCGCCCTTCTCGTTACTTTTATCGCCGACATCATCCTCGCCATCAACAACACCGCCGAAATCGGCATCCTTTGTTTTTTCATCGCCCAACTCATCCACGCTTGGCGCCTCAACCCACCTCGTCGTCTCTGCTATGTTCTTACTTATGCTTTATTTTCTTTCGCTCTCATCTTGCTCAGTTTCCTTACCAATTTTCTCCCACCGCTTTTCGCCATCTGCCCACTTTATCTCGCCGCTCTTGTCGCCAACATCGACGTCAGTTGGCGTTGGCAAAATCGTGACCAAACCAACCCACGCGCCTATTTCGCCACTTCTGGCTTCATGCTCTTCCTTTGTTGCGACATTTGCACCTGCATTTCCTTCCTCAGTCTCAACCATCTTCTCCCCGCTTACTTTTATGGCCTCGCCAACTTTTTCGCTTGGTTCTTCTATTACCCCTCCCAAGTTCTTATCTCCAACAGTTCAACCAAACCTCGCACCCTGCTCCACCCTCCGAAGTCCTCTTAATTCATCCAAAAATTCATCATTTTTACCTTAGCCCTTCGTTTTTTCAAAAAGTATGATAAAATAATCTCAATGAAAGGTAATTGTGCTACAATGGAGGTATATTATGGAAGGTAGAAAAACACATTCATCACCCAGCAACGGCCAACGCGCAATCCTCGTTTTTGGCGCACCATGCAGCGGGAAAACAACTTTCGGCAAACAATTCGCCGCCCAATTCAACGCGACATTCTACGATCTCGACGCCTTGAAACAAGAACATAACTTATCTCGTCAATTTATTTTACTTCTCGTCGAACAAATCGCCCGCACCGGCTCCACGCTCGTCTTCGAAGGAGGGAACGATACCGAAAAAGATCGCCGCGAACTTGCTGAGATTCTTCGTTCCGCCGGCTATTCTCCGACTCTAGTCTGGATCCAAACTGACGTCAATACGATTCGCATGCGTCTCAAGAACAAACTCAAATCCGTCGATAAGGCTAAGGCTGTCTATGACGCCCGGATTAAACTCCTCGAAGGGCCTGCCGAAGTCGAAATGCCAATCGTACTTTCCGGCAAACATACCTACACTACCCAGCTCAAACAGGTCTTGACCCAACTCCAAGAACGATGATTCTCCAAGATCAAGAATTTGGTGAAGTTATCGTCCGCAAAAACCCACTCTCTCGTAGCGTCCGTTTTTCTGTATCGCCTTCCGGCCGCCTCCAGATGTCCGTTCCTCAGCATACTAGTGACTTTTCCGTCAAACGTTTCCTCCATCTCAACCGCAAACTTATTCGCGAAAAAATCCCTCTCAGCGACCCGAACACTCAACGTGCCCGCGACGCCAAAAAGAAAATTCTCACGCATAAGGCCAAAGAATATCTCCCTTACCGCCTCGAATATTACGCTAAACTCTACGGCTATCATTACGATCGCTGTCGTCTCAGCCACGCCGCCACAAGATGGGGCAGTTGTTCTAGTTCTGGCACTATTTCTCTCAATATTGGTCTCATGCAAGTCCCTGAACCTCTCCGCGATTACGTCATCCTCCATGAACTCGCTCACCTAAACCACATGGATCATTCTGCAGCTTTTTGGCAAGAAGTCGCCACCCACGACCCACGCTACAAAGAGCACCGCCAAAAACTCAAAAATTTCTCTCCCGGAGTCTAATCTCTATCTAGTCGATATTTCCATAAATCACAAACTCTCGCAACACGCATTCAATATCTTTACCACAAACCAAACTTACAAATAACATAAGCCCCGCATTTTTGCAGGGCTCAACATTTTCATCACTCATCTTGAGTAGCCCTATTCAAGAGCACTCGTCGCAAGCAACTTCATAATTTTCAGGAGGTTTCATTCGTCATCAACAAATAAGTATCCGTTTTTAATCAGTAGATTCCGAATCTCACTATAAAGTTTTGACAAAAGATACGCTTTATACTCCACACAACCTAAATAATGCTTATATAAAAGTCGCGCCCGTTTTTCATCAATCTTTTCCGACGAAACCACAATTACCGGACACATTTTCTTCAAATCCCACAGCGTATCCATCACTAAGGATCCGCAGTCTGCCAAGATTCGCCCGCCCGCTTCTCGCGGCATCTGCATATCCAGCATAATCAGCCAATCTTATGATTCCTCATCCGGCATCCTTTCGCGCACAAAGTGCAGCAGTTCATCTGCACAACCGAACGAATGAATATTCTTAGTTATGTCCAGCATCTGCATCATTTTTAAGATATCTCTTCTTTTGTGGTCATTATCATCTACCACCAAAATCCCTTTTAAATTCATCTTTCCTCCTCAACTAATCTACGACAACTTAATATACTTCCGTTTCGAAAACCCGCCACTCTTTCCAGATTCATCAGCACTATCATAATCCGGCGGACCAAACATCTTTTCCTGCATCATCAAAATTCCGCACAGCACTCCGATAATCGCTAAAAGTATTGCGCAAAATCGCTTCATTTCTCTCATGCATTACTCTCCTTTCCCGGCCTCACATCACTCGCCACAAAACACAACGCCACCCCGAATATCAGCAACATTACCACATACACTTTCATCAAGAAAAACAACACTTTCGTAAATCTATCCATCATCTCACCTCCCAAATTCTCAACGTTCCAGAACTTTTTGCTCTCTAGGCTTCATTATGGCACAAATCTCAAAGAAATCAAGGCTGGAAACTATTTTCTCGCGAAAAAAGTCTTGTCTTTTCCCCTATTCTGTGCTAAACTAAATCCGTATAGTCTAATAATCGGACGTATGAACTAGACGAAAGGGAAGGCTCTAGACTGAATTTTAGAATCTGTATTTAACTGCGCAGTTTCTAATATTCATACATAGAGAACCACTCATCAGTCTAGATTTCCTGCGTCTAATAACGGAAAGGAACAGGATGCAAGTCATCATCGGCACCAAAATTGGTATGACCCAGATC
>CAZAJJ010000024.1:0-11653 GCA_964485445.1 uncultured Candidatus Saccharibacteria bacterium
GCCCCGACCAACGCATCTCCGAAGCCAAAAAACTCGGCTTCGCCCACGCCATCGCCCCCGCCACCGTCAAAGACGATTTCGTCGTCCCCGTCCGCGACCTCCGCACCACCCTAATCAAATATGTCAATGAATAGACGCTTTACGAACCCTGAGAATTATCTTTTTTGGGAGCATTTTACGGCTGAGCCGGGTCGAAATCACGGCCCGCAGGGTTCGATTTCGAGAGGCTCACCGGCTCCAAAAAAGAGTAATTCTCAGAAATCGCAAAGGGATTATTTATGCGCATTTTAGGCATCGATCCCGGCACCGGCATCTGCGGCTTTGGCATCATTGACGGTCGCGTCGCCATCGATTTTGGCGTCATCGCCACCCCTCCTCACACCCCTCTTCCCGATCGCCTTGAAGATATCTATAATTCTCTCCACGAAATCATCGACGAAAATCATCCCGAAGTCCTCGCCATCGAAAAACTCTTCTTCAAACAAAACATCACCACCGGCATCTCCGTCGCCGAAGCTCGCGGCGTCTGCCTCCTCGTCGCGAAACAAGCTCACCTCCCCATTTTCGAATATTCACCCAACCAAATCAAACTTGCCATCGCCGGCGACGGCCACGCTCATAAAGCCAGCATCCAAGAAATGGTCCGCCTCCATCTCAACCTCGCCGAGCGTCCCAAGCCCGACGATGCCGCCGACGCTCTCGCTGTCGCCATCGTCCATTCCTTCATCGCCCAAACTGACCCCAGAACCCGGCAACTTTCCTAAATCTCCCACAAACCTTGCCATTTCCGCACCATCCATGCTAAAATAGCAATAACATTTCAAGGAGGTTTATGAACAAAAAACACATCACTTTGACGCTTGCTTTTATTTGCGCTAGTCTCGGCTTTAATTTATTTACCCCTTCTCTTGTTCATGCTGACGAAAATCTCAACACTGGTACGATTACAGTCGAAGAAATCGACAGCACCCCCACCGACCAACCCACCGAGTTCGCTAACCCTGAATCAACTGACTCAGCAACACCCGACTCGACCAACACCCCAGAAAACTGTCTCGATGAATCCGGCAACCTCATTGAATGTACTACTACCGATCTCGAAAACGCCATTGAAGCAGGCTCCTCCACCGAACCCGAAGTTACCTGCACCGAAGGTGAAGACTGCCCTGGCGAAAATATCGAGGAAGAAGTCGAAGATGCCTCCGACCCCGAAGTCTGGCCGCTCTATCTTTCTCTCGGCGTCCTCGGTTTTACCATCATTTTTGTCATTGTTATTAACCTCCTAAATCGCAAACGTCAATGATCGCCCATCTCAGCGGAACCATCACCGAAAAACTCCCCACTTCCGTCATCATCGATGTCCATGGTGTTGGCTACGAAGTGATTATCCCCGCCCCCGAAGCCGAAGCCATCAACCTCAACGACAAGACGAAATTCTACACCTACCATTCCATCCGCGAGACCGCCGAGGAACTCTATGGCTTCTCCAGCCTCACTGCGAAGCGCCTTTTCGAAATGCTCATCTCCGTCAGTGGTGTCGGCCCCAAGGCCGCCATCAACATTCTCAGTCTCGGCACCCCCGAGGAAGTCCGCAACGCCATCGCTAATACCGATTCTGCTTTTATCTCCAAAGCCGCCGGCGTCGGCAAAAAATCCGCTGAACGCATCATCGTCGATCTCCGCGACAAAGTCGGCGCCCCCAGCCACTACGGCGCCACTATCGCCCCTACCGCCCCTCTCGCCGCCCAGAAGAGCGACGAAGCCCTCGACGCCCTCATTGCTCTCGGTTTTCCTCTCAAAGAAGCCTCCTTGGCTCTCGCCGAAGTCGATCCAACTCTACCCGTCGAAGAACGCATTCGCCTCGCCTTAAAACAACGCTAGGCTCACTTTTATTTTTAGATTTCGCCCTTCTCAAATCCAAAAAAGTATGATAAAATAGAAAACAATTGTAATATAAAAGGGTAAAATATGAGTTTTATTAATTTAAAGAAAATTGGCGACGCCCAAAAGAAACCAGCCGTTGTCGATGTCCGTTCTGGTGATACGGTTCGCGTCACCCAAAAAATTAAAGAAGGCGAAAAGTTCCGCTCTCAGGTCTTCGAAGGTGTCGTAATTCGCACCGACCGCAAAAATTCCCACACCGCCCGCATCACTGTCCGCAAAATCGCCTCTGGTGTCGGCGTCGAGAAGTCTTTCTTGATTCATAATCCTTTGGTCGAGAAAATCGAAATCGTCCATCGCGCCAAAGTTCGCCGCAAGAATCTTTCCTTCCTCCGCGAACGCTCCGGTAAATCTGCCCGCTTGACGAATAAATCTTTCGATCGCATTGCCGTAAATAATCCTCAATCAACCGCTAGCGTGTCTGACGAGACTCCGGTCTCAGAGAGCGCAGAAGCGCCGACCAATACTACCGAGAACACGCAAGATACTGCCGACGTCAAAGCCGAAGAAGTCCTTGCCGCCGAAAGCATTGATCCCGAAACCCAAGCCGAGAAAAACAATCCTAAAGGCCCCGCTGAGCCCGCAGAGTAAATTTTGACTCCAGATTCAAAAATCATTTTAGGCATTGACGAAGTTGGACGTGGCCCCTGGGCAGGGCCACTTGTTATTGGCGCCGTTATTCTCGATTCGAAGCCCTCTTCCCGCCTCGAACTCTGGCAAGATCTCACCGACTCCAAAAAACTCACCGCGAAAAAGCGCAAACCCCTTAATGCTCTCATCCAAGCCCATGCTGCCGCCCACGCTACTGGCTGGGTCTCCGCCAATGAGCTCGACCGCTACGGTCTCTCCGCCAGCCTCAAACTCGCCACCCGTCGCGCCGTCAAACAAATTCTCGCCCAAAAAATCTATTTTGACGAAATTATCATCGACGGCACTGTAAATTTCCTCACCGGCACTCCACTCGAGAACCGCGTCACCACCCTTAAGAAGGCTGATCTGCTCATTCCTGCCGTCTCTGCCGCCTCAATTATCGCCAAAGTCGCCCGTGACACTTACATGGTCGAAATTGCCAAAAAATACCCCGGCTACGGCTTCGAAAAACACGTTGGCTATGGCACCGCCCTTCATAAATCCGCTCTCCTAGAGCAGGGAATTTGTCCCGAACATCGCCAATCTTTCCGCCCTATCCGCGAAATTATCTCTCGCACCGCCTCAAATCCCGCCGAAAAACCCAAAAATAGCCCAGATTTTGCCCAAAATCCCGATTTTAGCCCTCAGGAAACCGTTTTTAAGCCTTCTTTTTCCATACCGCCATCCCATCCCACTCCTGGTCAAACCGCCGAAATTGCCGCTCTCAGCTACCTTCAGGCGCAAAACCACGAAATAATCGCCCATAATTACAAGACTCCCGCCTACGAAATCGACCTCATTTCGATCGAAAATAAAAATATTTTCTTCACCGAAGTCAAATACAGCGAAAATCTCACTTCTGCCGACACTCCGCTCGTCCGCATCACCCCAGAAAAACGCCACCAAATGCACTTCGCCGCCGAAAACTTCCTCTCTACTCATCCCGAATATTCCGCATATGAACCCCTTCTCGCCGTCGCCGCCGTCACCGGCACCCCGCCCAAAGTCGAAACCTGGTTTCCACTTTCCGCAGAATAATCCCCAAAACCACTTCCAAATACTCCAAAAACCCAGTTCAAACTCGTCAAACTCCCTCAAACCATGCCAAAATAATTGACATTTTATCTAATCAATGCTACAATACAAGACAGAGGGCAGCCTCTGTTCTTTAACCATTGGGGATACAACCTCCTCAATTTCATGGTTTAATCTATTAACCTGCCAAATTTTAATATAACCAGAGATACACTTAGGTTAATAGTAAAACCATGAAACCAAAAGGAGGTAACAAAATGAGTAACCTAAAAAACGATACCATCAAGGATCGGGCCAACATCCAACGAGAAACAAAATCTCAATTCCAGACAATTTCAGAACAATCCGAAAGCATGTGCCGTCAGTCGCCATCCAAGGAAGCTAAAAACGAACTCATAGATTCCGTTCGCAACAATACTGAGACAATTAAAAGTGATGCCGAGGAAAAACTTAAAAGTCTCGAATCACTTTACAAACCTGCCTGGAAAGGATCATTTCAAACCAATGATGGCAAAGCCATCGAAGAGTTTAACCGGTTCTTCCAGCAACCCTTAACCACAGCCCGTGAAGCTGAGTTTAAAAGACTCCTTAGCGAGTTTAAAGGCGTAGATGGCCATCTCATAACACCTGAACATCAGGAAGAGCTCATGTCCATGATCCGCGCACTCGCCACTACCGAAGTAGTGCCGAGTTAAGCTGACCAACGTTTTTCAGAACTAGCAATTTGTTAAAACGTATCCCATCAACCCGACCCGAGCCAAAAACTCGGGTCATTTTTTACAATCATCCTAACCCTCAACTCCCAAAAAATCCGCTTATGCTTGGCGACTCCACTCCGCCGTGCAATAATAAAAGGGTAACTCGAACCTTACCAAACCGAAAGAAGGTGTTTATATGTCACAGAAAATGTCACAAACGACGTCACGAACAATATCGCAAACAAGATCACAAGCATTTCATGCTCCACTAAACTCAGCGTCACCCGAAATCCACACCGTACTCGCCTCGAAATCACCCCCTCCCGAACCCGTCCTAATCCATACCTTACCCATCCTTATCCCACCGCCGAACCCTTTGCCAAATCCCGTTATCGCTTGCTTTGACGTTGATGACACGCTCTGGAATTTCATCGGCACTGCCTTCCGCGGCACACCTTTTGAAAATCGCTACATGCCTATCTACGCAGTTAGCGAAAACAGCTGCTTTGATACTGCCGAAAAAGATTACATCTCCAATGTCCTTTTCCAAGATCCCGCCTTGTTCGAAAATATTGAGTTCTATCCTGGAGTCGAAAAAATCCAAACTCTTTTCGAACTCGGCATCAAAATCAAAGTCCTCAGCAACAACCTCAGCCTCGCCGTCGTCGAGCAAAAACGCCCGCAACTGAAAGCCGTCCTGCCTTTCCTCGAAGACTCCGACCTCATCCTCACCGTCGTCCAGCCCAACACCACCAAAAAGCGCATCGGTCCCGAAGTCACTTTCTTCATCGACGACTGCCCTGACAATATTATTCGTTCTGAGGCTTATATTAACCTCCTGCCTGCACTCTCCTGGAACACCTCACCCGAAGGACTTTGGTATATGCAATCCAAACTTTTTCATATCTTCGACAACCTCAACACCATCATCGACACCATAATCCAAAGCGTCCTTGCATGGCGACATCTTCTTTAGTAACTTAAATTCTTGATTACCTAGGCCAAGAGCCTAGGTTTTCTTCGTTCCAACCCCAAATCTCCACCTAATCCACTCCTAAAACCTAGTTATAGTATTGACATTTTAGTAAATCTGTGATAATATAGAAAGATAACTATTGTTTTGCACCTTAACTTCTGAAAACGTTGTTTTAGGCGCACATCTTAAGGAGGGAAAAATATGTTATATTCTCATTACGCTTGTCACGAAGAAGAAAAAATCCGCACCGCTTTTGAAGCCGGAGCCAGCCTGATTATGGACGTCCTCGCCCATTGCAAGGATTCCGACCAAAAAAATATCGTCAGCCGCAAGGATTCGGAATGGATTCGCTACCTCGCTATCCAAGAAGAGGCCTACCAAAGGCAAGAATATAAAGCCGTCCAAGAGACGCTGATTAAAGCGTGCAATCTTGATTTAGATGAAATTCATCACTTCCTGACCGACCCCACAAACTGGGCAACCTACGATTATCGCGATGACGATTTATACGATATTATTACGCCCGCCAAATATAACTTGTTGTCTCCCGCCGAACAGCAGAATTATTCTAAAACGCCCTGTTTGCGACTGTCCTACCGCAATACAGAAAAGATTCTCCCAATTTACTTCGATGCGGATTTTACGAGAATGGAAGTCTTAATCGAACTCGATATTAACCGCCCGAACGAAGACGACGCCCATCGCATCGTTACAGAGTACGAGCGCCTTCTTAAGGAGAGCTATGTAAGCACCGATGAACATCCACTTTGTAAGTATCACTGGGGAGCACTCACTAGAGCTATCAACGAGCATAAGGCGCAGGCTAAACGCCAACTTCTCGGTCAGGACATCCAGAGTATCATCAAACTTCTACATGAACTGACCAGCCAAAGCTTAGCCAACACCCCAAGCAGCCCCATGTCTCCTAACCCCACCCGTCACTAAAACAACATTTCCCCGCGGAGCCCTCACCGGCTCCGCTTTTTCTTGCAACATAAAAGAGCGCTCTACGCTAGGGCGGGCTTATCTTCGAGATAATACAAGGGAAACCTGAGCAACGGAAGAAGCGGTTTTTAACATACCGCGACTGAGTAGCGCAAGGTTTGACGCAGTAGTATCCGAAGAGAACCCGCCCTCCTAAACGTTGAACCTAAACTCCACTACATCCCCATCCTTCATTACGTATGTTTTTCCTTCCGTCCTCAACTTTCCCGCCGCCTTCACCGCCTGCTCACTCCCCAGCTCCTTAAGATCATCAAAACTCATCACTTCCGCTGCAATAAACCCTCTCTGAAAATCCGTATGAATCACTCCCGCCGCCTCTGGCGCCGTCGCCCCCGCCTTAATTGTCCAAGCCCGCACCTCTTTCTTACCCGCCGTCAAAAAACTCTGCAACCCCAAAGTCTCATACGCCGCCCTCACGAGTTCCCCCAGCGCATCCTCCTTCACCCCATATTCCTGCAAAAACTCTTTCCGTTCCTCCGGACTCATCCCCGACATCTCCGCCTCGAGCTTCGCATTCACAAACACCGCCCGACTCGGCTTCACCATCTCACTCAGTTTCACCTTCAAATCCTCGTCTAACAGTTGTTTCTCATCCACGTTAAACATATAAATCACCGGCTTCTCCATCAAATAGGGAATCACCATCCCCGGATCGTCCTTACCTGCATTCTTTTTTCGCTTCGCTTCAGCTTTTTCTCGCGTCTCCAAATCCGCCAGTTCCAACTCCGTATTAATCACGTCAATATCATGTCGCGGCTCCTTCGACCCCTCCGCCCGAATCACATTTCCGTCCTCAAACACCCGCACGACATGACAAATCACCTGACACTCCCGAATATGCGCCAAAAATTTATTCCCCAGACCCTCGCCTTTCGACGCCCCCTCAACCAACCCCGCAATATCCACAAATTCCACCGTCGCCGGTATCACTTTTTCCGTCTCATACATCTTCGCCAAAACTTCCAGCCGCTCATCTGGCACTGGTACAATCCCCACGTTCGGCTCGATCGTTGCAAACGGATAATTCGCCGCCAGCGCCCCCGCATTCGTCAGCGCATTAAACAACGTCGATTTCCCCACATTCGGCAACCCTACGATCCCAATTTTCAAATTCATATCTATATTATACTATACCCCGATGAAAATCTCAAACTTCAAAAAGCCCCGAGCATCACCCGAGGCCTCAAATTTCACCTACTTTCCCAAATCTTCCTTCCAATATCTAATATAATTTCGCGCCGCGTTCCAACATGAATCCTGATCCGTCATTTGCCGTTCATATTCTTCTAAGTCCAACGGCACCCTCGCATTATCCCGTGATTCCAGTTTCAATTCTGCCAACACTTTTTCCGGATCTTCGCCTTCAGCCACCCGCTTCTGATACCGCATAATCGTCTGAATATCCCGATAATTCGCAATATCATCGCTCATTTCCGGATTTAGTAGCCCCAGCTCTTGACCTTGATAAAGACAAACTATCCTGGCGTCGCCGCCAAACAAAATCCCCAGCGCCTCTTTACCGGTCACATTCGCTCGCGACGTAAATCTCGGCACGTCATGCGACTCTAGCATTGCGATAAAACTCGGATGTTTCGACCATCGCCACAGTGTTTTCTTCAGCCGTTCTAAATCCGGCTTCACATCAACGAATCCCGCCATTTTGTCAAAAGCATTCGACGCCGCCAAATTCAACCCCGCCGTCATCGGACCATCTGGTTCCACCATTCGATTAAACATTCCTTGCGTCGGCGCCGTCATTTCTCCGAACGTAAATAACTCCCGCCCTTCGAACAATTTCCTCAAAATCTCCGGCGTCTTCGCCATCTGATAATATTTCAATAGTCCTGCCACAGTCCCCAGCTTCTCTCGCGGCAACCATGTTCGCGAAAAATTCTTACCGATTAATTGCACACTATCGATCCGAAATCCCGCGACACCATGTTCCAGCGCCCAAAAATCCACAATTTCCTGAAATTCTTTCAGTACTTGCGGATTATCCCAATTCAAATCCGGCTGCGACTTATTATAAATATGGCAATAATATTGCTGCCGCTCTTCGCTCCATTCGAACGCCGATGATCCGTCAAACATTGCCCCCCAACCGAGGTCCTTATCCGACCATAAA
This sequence comes from uncultured Candidatus Saccharibacteria bacterium, assembly GCA_964485445.1. Taxonomy (GTDB): domain Bacteria; phylum Patescibacteriota; class Saccharimonadia; order Saccharimonadales; family Saccharimonadaceae; genus Nanosyncoccus. The sequence goes on from CAZAJJ010000024.1 coordinate 8,411, forward strand.
TAATAATCGTCATACGGCGCTTCACCCTGCAGCGACTTCTCGAACCACAGATGTTGATCAAAAGTATGATTTAGAACCAAATCCATCACCACTTCCATTCCCAGGTCATTCGCCGTATCCACAAACTGGTCAAAATCCGCCATCGTTCCGTACTGCGGATCGATCGCCTGATAATCGGTGATATCATATCCACCATCAACTCCACCACTCGGATAACATGGCGTCAGCCAGATATAATCAATCTCGCCTAGCTTAGCGAGTTTCGGCAAAAACTCCGTCATCTCCGTCAAACCACCCGGCCAAGCCGCCGGATACATTTCATAAATCAAAACCTTTGGTTCCTTTCTCAATTCATCCAACCTCCTCTCAAACATCCAACTCCGTGCGCCTAGCCCCGCAGTCACCACAATAATTACCAAAATCACAATTTCCAGTTTTGACCATTTCGGCCGCCTTTGCCTATTCTCTTTGACCCTCCTTCAGGAAATTTGGTCGTAGGTGTTAAAGAACGATTTTACCCACCCCATCTCTCCATTATATCACACACTATTCAAAAAGTCAATACTATACCGCCCGCCCTAGGTTATGTTAAAATAAAACTATGTTAGGGATCGGTTTAGTTATTGTTCTTGCGCTTTATTTAGCCTTTTTGTACCCTATTTTCCGCCCCAAAACCGCCGAAGCCCCCCGTAGCGAACATTATGACATCCAGATGAAAAAACTCTGGAACGCCGCCCAGACTTCCATGCGCGACCATAAGCCTCTCCGTGCCGAAAAAGCCCTCCTTACGATCCTCAAATTCGACGAGAAAAACGCCGCCGCTTATAACCGCCTCGGCATTCTTTACGCCAAGGAACAGAAATTTAGCGAAGCCATCGAATGTTTCGAAATCGCTCAGTCCCTCGACAATAACCCCTCTTCCCTGCATAATGTTGGCTTGATTTATCTCGAAACCGGCGCCTACGAAAAGGCCGCCATGGCCTTCGAGCAGGCGATCGACCTCGAGCCTGACGTCCCGACCCGCTTTATTGCCCTCGCTAAAGCCAAGGAACGTCTCGGCCAAACCAAGGGCGCTATCGACGCCCTCGAACACGCTTATTCGCTCGACCGCAGCGTCAATACCCTGCGCCAAATCCTTGCTATTTATGAAGCTGCCGGCGACACTGCCGCCCTCGCCGACATCACCGCCCGTATCGAAACCCAAATCGCCGAAGACACTACCAAAAAGGCTCCCGTGAAACGCCGCCCCCGCACCGCCGGAAAAACTGCCGCTCCCGCTTCACGCACCGTCGCTCGCAAACCTCGCACAACCGCCACCTCTCGCCCCCGCACCGCCGTTTCAAATAACACCCCTCGCCGCATCACCGCCTCTGCGTCCTCAACCTCCACAGCCGCTCCACGCCCCCGTCCCGCTACTAAACCCCGCACCACTCGCCGTAAAATTCAATAACCCCTAAACCATCCGCCCAATTTTCTTCATTTTCTGATCATATTATCTGCCCATTTTCCATATAGCCGACCATCATATGTGCTTTATGACTCTCTTATGTATTTCGTCCGTAGTGGCGTTATCTATCCTCAATTCGGCTCGCTCAGATACGGAGCCCATGCTACATTTCTCCGCTCCTCAACACCTCATCCGGCCGACAATCAACTCACCATTTACGACCTCATGTTCGACTCCACTCGTACCTATCCATCCGTTGGCTTCGATCGTTTCCTTGGCAACTCCCTCCGCTAGCAATTATCACTATCCAAAATATTTCGTCCGTAGTGGCTTTATCTATCTTCCTTGGGCAACAATGCGCTACGCCGGCTACAGCAGCGATTACACTAGCGCCACCACCCCTCCCACCAATCTCGGTCTCGTCTTTGACTTCATGTCCAACGACTCAAACATCTATACATCCAGCAACGCAGCCCGCTACGGCGCTCTCTCCCTCCGCATTTTATTGCTCTCCTTAGTATTTCGTCCGTAGTGGCTTTACTAATTTTCCTCACGGCGCACTCAAGCGCGCAGGCTTTGGCGCTTACCTCTGGTCTTCCACTGCTTATTCTATCAGCCTCGACTACGCTTTCGACTCCGCCATCGAATCTGACACCGTCATCACCTCTCCCAGCCCACCTCGCCACACCGGCATCTCCCTCCGAACCCCAAATTCACCAAAAATAAAACCCGAACAAAACCCAAACTGGGTACCGTGTACCCACTTTTACGTTTTTCCACCCCTGTTACCGAATTGCCAAACTGGGTATCCGGTACCCACTTTACATTTTTAACCATCTTCCACCACTCTTGTCAAAACCGCCAATTCCTCAAAAAAATTATATTCATTTCTCTCCTTAGTATTTCGTCCATAGTGGCTATATCGATTTTGCCTATGACTCAATTCGGTACGCAGGATATATTAACTATTCTTGGGCTTCCACTACTTCCCCTACAGACACCTATTCCGCCTACAATATCTACCTCAACCCTACCATCACCAGCCCCTCAGCCGCCAGCAGTCTCCATTACGGCTTTTCCGTCCGCGCACACCAAACACCGTTCCATACCTCTCCAAAATATTTCGTCCGTAGTGGCTATATCAATCCTCCCGAAGGCACACTCTCGTCAATCGGCACCAGCGGATTCTACTGGTCACCCACGCCGCTCCCAACCTCATCCCTGCAGACCGACAACTTTCACCTCACGCCAAATATCACATTATCTTCATACAACTCCGACCGCTTTTACGGACTCTCCCTCCAACGCCCACGCTATATCTCTTCAATGTATTTCGTCCGTAGTGGCTATATTTACATTCCGTCCGCCTCACTCATGTACGCCAGCGTCCATGGCTTCATCTGGAGTTCAAGCGCTCACCCAGCCAACAACCAAGACGCCCTTAACCTTCGCCTCTATTCCACTATCGTCTATCCATCAAGCAACACCACTCACTCCAACGGCTTCACCCTCCAATACTCTACAACGTGATAATTATTTTGAGTCCCTAAAAACAGCTTGAAGAAACACCAGGCTAGTAATAGCAGAGTATTTTTTGGACTCTCCACAAGGACGGCGCCGTGGCGAAGCGCAGATTCACCCGCGACGGCGGGCTGAATCAAGCGTGTCCAGAAAACACTCTGCTATTGCTAGTCTGCGAACCTCTTAAATATTTTTCAAAGTCTATCCAAAAATAATTACCACAAAAATGGAGCCGTGTGTCGGCTCTGCCCCGACGACCTGCCGCTTACAAGGCG
>CAZAJJ010000025.1:0-9580 GCA_964485445.1 uncultured Candidatus Saccharibacteria bacterium
AACCCGCGTTGTCGGGATGAAAACCCGATGTACTAACCGTTATACTAAGAGACCAGATCTCCTCATTATTGTAGCAAAAGACTTATCTCTTGTCAATGAGAAAAACATGAGAGCTTGCCCAGTTTCCCGAAACTCCAAAAACTAATCAAAAATTCCAAAAGCCCAAAAGTCCAAAAGTCCAAAAGCCCACAAAAACCCTTAATCCCAAAAAGCCTTCAAAGAACCAAAAATCTCAAACCTAGCCCCAAAACCCAAATCCCTGAATTAAAATTTAAAACCGATTAGCAAAAATCCAAACTCCAACACCCGAATCCTTAAACTTCGAAAATCGACCACTTATTTCGTCAAATCCGTCGGCATCAAAATCACCGTTTTCTGCGACGGATCGGTGCTAATCTTCTCTAAAGTCTGCAAAGTCCGAATATTGATTCCGCCCGGTGTCTGCGCCAGCATCCTTGCTGCTTCCGCCACTGCCGCCGCCGCGCTTTTTTCACCTTCCGCCGAAATAATCGCCGCCCGCCGTTCGCGCTCCGCTTCCGCTTGCTTCGCCATCGCTCGCTTCATGTCTGCCGGTAACTCAATATTCTGCAGCTTCACACTTTCAATATCAATCCCCCATTTATCTGTTTGTGTATCGACGATCTCCCGAATCTGTCGTGAAATCTGATCACGCTCCGACAAAAGTTGATCCAGATCAAAATTTCCCGTCACATCCCTGAGTGCCGTCTGCGCAAACGTGCTAGTTGCATAAGTATAGTTTGTCGTCTCAAGCACCGCTTTCTTCGCATCAATCACTCGCGCATAGACCACCGCATCCACATTTACAGTGACATTATCTCTCGTAATTACTTCTTGTTTCGGAATATCCATTGGCGTTGTCCGAATATCCACTTTGGTCATTTTATCAATATACGGAATAATCACTCTTAGTCCTGGGTTTAAAGTTCTTTTATATTTTCCCAGCCTCAATACCACTCCCCGTTCGTACTGGTTAATAATCCGAATCCCCGGCACTACCACCACCAAAATCAACGCCAATATAATCACTGCAGCCATAAAATAAAACTCCTTCTTTAATTTGAGTCCATTTTATCACAATGCCAGGTAAAAAACACCTCATAATCTCTTGGGCCATAAGGTTCTTTCGGAAAATACCTTACCCCCGTATAGTTTGTATTGCAACCCACCGCCTCAAAAATCCCGCTCGACCCAATTTGCTCATCATTATTATAATGCAATAGTCGCCGCAGATACACTTGCGGAATTCCTACTTCATCGTATTGCTTCAAATTCGCCTGCACGTCCTTTGTTGATCTCTGAATTTGCGGATATAAATATTCCGTATAATACACATCCGCCAGCCGCTTCAACTCATGCTCTGCTTTTTCTTGCGGAGTTTCCATCGCTAGTGTCAAACCAATCGACAACACTACCATCGCCACGCAAGTCAAAATCATCCCGAGTAGCGTCTTTTCTGACCAACCTAGCACATGCTTTTTGCGTTTTATTTTCATCTCTTTTTATTTTACCATAAGTTAAATACTTTATGACAAAATCTTCCATTAGCGTTCTCCTTCTACTATTCCAAGACCTTCTCTCTATCTTCAAGGTATGCTATAATACAAGAATGAGCAGATTATTTAAGCGTACGAAAATCCTGGCTACCATCGGACCGTCTGTAGCCAGCCCCGAGCAAATCGAAGCAATTATCATGGCCGGCGTCAATGGCTGTCGCCTCAATTTTTCCCACGGCACCTACGAGCAAATGGATCAGTTTATCAGTTGGATTCGCGCCGCTGCCGAGAAAAAAGGTCGCGCCATCGCCATCCTTCAAGATCTCCAAGGCCCGAAAATCCGTCTCGGCCAAATTATTGATAATCATTACGACATTAAAACCGGCGATGAGTTGATCCTTGATGCTAATATTACCGAGCACGATGGTAGTAACGTCTTGCCCCTCCAATACAACCTTGCCTCCAAAGTTCAAATTGGTGAGCCGATCTATCTTTTCGACGGCAAAGTTCGCACTCATGTCACCGAAATTGTTTCTGATACTGCGATTAAAGTCGTCGCCGAGAATGACGGTTTCATCATGAGCAACAAAGGTCTCAATCTCCCCGACACTGATTTTGGCGGCGACATTCTCACCGAAAAAGATCTCCGTGATATCGATTGGGGTGTTTCTCGCGATTTTGATTATGTTGCCATTTCTTTCGTTCAGTGCGCCGATGACATTCGCAAACTCCGCAAATTGCTCCGCAGCAAGGGCTCCAAAGCCAAAATTATCGCCAAAATCGAAACCAAACGCGCCGTTGAAAACGACAAGCGCCTCGAAGAAATTGTCCGCGCTTCCGACGCCATCATGGTCGCTCGCGGCGACATGGCCTATGAAGCCGGTGCCGAAATCGTCCCCATTGTCCAGCGCAAACTCATCCGTTTCTGCCGCGAACACGCCAAAATTTGTATCATCGCCACCCAAACCATGGGTTCGATGGTTGATAGCCCGATCCCGACTCGCGCCGAAGTCAGCGATGTCGCAAACGCCGTTATTCAGGGTGCCGATGTCATTATGCTCTCGGACGAGACTACCAACGGTAAATATCCCCTCGAAACCGTCAAAGAACTTAAGAAAATTATTCTTTATACTCAAAATCACTCTGAAATCACTCCCATCCCCGGTAATCCTCGCGGCGACAATCCGAATTACGACGCCATTTCCGAAGCCGCCGCGCGTCTCGCTGAGCGTCTGCATGCTGACGTGATTATTTGCCAAACCGCCTCCGGTCGCACCGCCCGCGCTATGGCTTCTCAGCGCCCGAATCTTCCGATTATCGCCGTCACCGGCGACCAGCGCGTTGCGAACCAACTCGCCCTCGCCTATGCTAGCTCCGCTTTTGTCCGCCCCTATTCTATCAACGCCGGCCTTGATCTTGCTCATGAACTTAAAGATTCCGGCTACTTGCAGGTCTCCGAGGATTCCAAAGACCAAACCCTCCGTGTCGTCATTGTTTCCGGCGATCGCGATGATGCTGGCACCGACACTATCAAACTCCGTCAAATCTGACAAAAGGGAATTAACGTGTCCGCAAATTTCTCAATTAGCCATTCACCTTCCTCCGCTTCGCCTCTTGATTTGGAGCCGAGTGCCCCTGCCCCCTCCGATTCGCTACCTTTTCCAAAGCAAACTCTCCGTGACGTCGATGTTTCTGGAAAAACTGTTTTAGTTCGCACCGATTTCAACGTTCCGCTTGCTCTTGATCCCGAGACAAACCAACCTTACGTCGTCAGCGATCTGCGCATCCGCGCCAGTCTCCCCACGATTAATTACCTCCGCGATCACCACGCCGCCAAGATTATCCTTATCTCTCATCTCGGTCGCCCCAAAGGCCAGGTTGATCCCGGACTCTCATTGCGCCCCGTCGCTGAGTCGCTCGCCGGCCTTCTGCCCGGTGTTCCCGTTGAATTTGTGGATCAACTTTTCGGTCCCGACGTCGAGTCTGCAGTCGAGTCTTTGCCGGAAGGCGGCATTCTCTTGCTTGAAAATCTCCGTTTCCATCCCGGAGAAACCGCCAATCTCTCCGACTTCGCTGAGCAAATCGTCGCCTCTACTAGCGCCGACCTTTTTGTCCAAGATGGCTTCGCTATCACTCACCGCGCCCACGCTTCCACCGCCGCCATTACGAAATTATTGCCTTCCGTCGCTGGGCTTTTACTTGAGCGCGAAGTTCTTACTTTAACCAGCGTACTGCATGACCCTGCTCACCCCTTCGTAGTTATTATCGGCGGCGCCAAAGTCACTGATAAACAGCCTTTGATCGACCGTCTTCTCTCGGTCGCTGACCATATCCTCGTGGGTGGCAAAATCGCTGCCGATGGCTACGTTTCTCCGGATCCCAAGGTTTATGTCGCTGAAGACTTTGACGAAGATTCGACCGGCGCCAAACTCGACATCGGCCCGCTCTCGACCGCACATTTTGCTTCAGTCCTCGAATCCGCCCGCGTCGTGCTCTGGAACGGCACTCTCGGCAAGACCGAAGACGCTGCCTATGCTACCGCCTCAACCATTATCGCCGGCCTGATCGGCCAAAGTCCCAACCTCACCTCGATTATCTGCGGTGGCGATACTACCGCTTTCATTGAAGAGCTCACCGCCGAACATCCTGAATTCCATTTTGACCTCGTCTCCACTGGTGGCGGCGCTGCTCTCGCCTTACTCTCTGGTCAAAAACTCCCCGGCCTTGAAACTCTAAACGACGCCTGATCTTTAGCTCTCGCTAAACTTCCTGGTTTTGAAAGCCTTCAACGATGCCTGAGCGCCAGCGCTTACTAAAACCAGGCCCTCCTAACCGAGAACCCCGTCGTAAAAGACCAAAAACCCGGCGTTTCTTATATCTAAAAATCTCCGCCTCAAGCCCATCCCAAAAATCCCCTAAGCCCAGTCTAGCACCCCAATACTCTGTGCTCTCTGTCCGCCGTTCGTGCCTTCGATTCGTCCGTAATGCAGCGCGTCCGCATTCGCCAACAAATGCCGCGTGAAAGCCGCCTGCGCCGCCTTAATATTCTCCGGCTTGCCTTTCCAGGTCGCCAGCACCGGCTCCTCAAACGCCCTCGAAAACGCAAAACTCACTGGCCACGGGAACGGGGAATTTTGCATCACCGCCGTCAAACTCTTCGTCGCCATCTTCGGATCCTGTCCTCCGCTCAGTAGCACGATTCCCGCCAAATACCTCGGCACCACATGCCGCAAAATCGCCGCCGTCGCCATCCCGATTTGTTCCGGCGTCGCTTCTTCCTCGGCTTTTCGCCCATTTCTCACCATATTACATTTCAAAATACAACCCGCCAGTTCCACCCGCCGCTCATTTAATCTCGCAAATACTTCGTTCAAAATCCGCACCATCACGTCCGCGTTTTGCTCGGTCGTATAATCTCCGTCTTCAACTACATCGACCTCGACCACCGGCACTAGCCCTGCCATCTGACTTTCCTTCGCAAAACTCGCCAGTTCCTCCGCATTTTTCTGTACTGCGAAAAATCCCGGCTGCTCTTTCCCGATTTTAAACATCGCTCGCCATTTCGCAAACCTCAGCCCATTCTCATAATACTTCCTCAGCCTCTCCGCGAGATTCTCCAGCCCCAGCGTATGTGTATCTTCACTTCGCTCCATCAGCGCCGTCCCCAGATCCACTTTCATCCCTGGAATAATCCCTTTATCGGTTACAAATTCCAATAGACTCTGTCCATTCGTCATCTTGACTTGCATATTCGCTTCCGACAAAATCACCCCGCTCAGCGTGTTCTTAATCCCCGGCGTCTCGATCATCATCCGATACAATTCATCCCGATTTTCCGCCGTATTTTTGATTCCAAACTTCTCCAGCCGCTTCGCCAAACTTTTACTTGACTCATCGATCGCCAAAATCCCTTTGCTCGGCGTCATCAGTGACCGCGCGATCAGTTTCAAATTTGTCCTTTTTGCGAGTTCCGCCTCCGCGAGTTCTTTCAGCTTATCCGTCGATAGGGAACCGTCCAAAGTCGCATGCTCCGCATTCAGTTTCGCGAGTAGCAGTGCATCCGCCGGCGCCCCGCCCGCCGCGATCACGCCCAAAATTGTCGCCACAATAATCGAATAAATCGTCAAGTGTGTCATCATATCTACCCGACTCAGGCTCCAACTTTCCTCCGCCTCTCCAAACACGATTCTCCGCGGCGTAATATGGCATACTAGTTGCGTATTCGGCTTATCCAGTTCAATTTTATCGACAATCTTTTCATCGCGATGCACTGGTGGCTCATCTTCCACGAACAAAACATCCGCCATCTCCATCAATCTCTGCCCTGCCGGCGTTGTTTCTTTCTCCGCATGCACCGCCAACTTCGTTCCGTTCGAAAACTTTATAAAATTCTTCAATTCATCCACCAACCTCATCGACACGGTCGTCGAGCGATCTACCAAAATCCACTCTGGCGTCCCGTTCGGCATCGCCCAGTCCGTCGGCTTCCGCTCGCTCGGCACAAAATACGTAATTCCGCCTCGATGCGACAAGATATACCGATACCCCGACGGATCCCCTGACCAAATAATCTCCCCGGCCTTCAGTTCTGTCTTCGCGTTCAAGATCCCCGCGTCCATCCCCAGGCGATTCAGCGTCAAAAGCGTCGTCGCCGCCCCACCGTAGGTACTCGTCCTCCGAAAAAACTTATGCCCCTCTCCGTTAAACCCCAACTCCAGCCAAGAAATCCCTTGCTCATCAACCTCAAACTCGCCCTGCTTATCATCCAGTTTCAGATAAACATCTTTCAGTACATTTCCGATAATCAAAATCTTGCTCATGGTTTCATTATAGCACAGCCTCGTGTCTCTAGCCATGTTTAGATTTTGGCGTCCATCTCTAAACTTCATCCTATCCTCCGACCGTTTCGAATCTCAGCCTAAATCTAATCTCGCAAGACCTAAAACTTAGCCTTATCATCCCATCAAAATTCTCCGGCCACCGCCGGAGAACTCACCTCCTCTCTGTCTAGCGCTTTTCGCGCCTCTCGCAGTCTCGCGCTGATCGTCATAATCTAGTTCAGCGCCCGCTGCCATTCTGCAACATTCTCCTCGGGCATTCCGTTCGCCTGCGCCGCCCGCAATTGATCCAAAAGAATAATTTCTCCCGGCAACTGCTGCTCGACCCGCCGGATTGGGCTGCAAATATGTAGGATCGCCTCTATCTGCAACCCTTCGAATCCTCGCGGCACGCGCTTCGGGCGCTGGTTTGGATATAACTGACGATACAGCCAGTTTCCCAGCCTCGAGCGCTCCAATTGCTGCGGATAAACCGTCCTCTGGAGCCATTTGCCCATCCGGTTGGTCGGCCTCGGTAAAGGTGTTGCCTTGTCATCGACCGCATACCGAATCTCCATTGTCAGATCCGGCATACTTTGCCGCCAGATAAAACATGACCAAGTTTCGGTCATCACCTCAAACTTACTCCATACCCGGATAAGTTCGATCCCATCCGCCCGGTCTAGACTCACCGGCACATCAAACTCGAGCTTAAATTTCACTTTCTCGAGTTTAATAAATTCCGGCACCTTCGCGTTCTCACTACTATACCCGAGCATAATGCTGTCCGGGTAAATTCGTAGATGGGTCAGAATCCAGTCTCCGTATTCGTGTCCGAATACGTCTCTGAAGTGTCGCCCGAATTCCGTTTCTTCCTGTCGGTCCGGATCCGTCAGTTGTACCTTCTCATACAGCCGTTCATACTCAGCCGTAATTAAGTGTCGGTGCTGTTCGCCGGACAGCCCAATGAAGCCCCAGAATATTTCTGCCCCCGGGTCGTAGCTCGCAAGTGGCTCAGCTCTCAGGCTTCCTGACTGGATCTCCACTCCCAACCCGCAACCGCCGAGCGGCATTTTTATTGAATATTGCATCATATGCCTCCCCTCCTCTCTTTTTTCGGCATATGTTTTTCTTGAAAACTACTGGGGGTAAAGTCTCAGCCCGCCCCTATACTCCCATTATAGCACACATGCCTTAAAAAGTCAAGTATTTAGGCTAAAAATCTCCCGATCTACAACGATTATACGAGAAAAACGCAATTTCCCATAAAAATTCCCCCAAATCCCCTTAAATTTCCGATTTCCCCAAAAACTCCTCAACCCCAACCTTTCCCCGAATTCGCCTCAAACCCCCGAAAAACCTTTCAAAAACATCTCATAACTCGCCATACCCGCTTTAACTTACCCTGGTATTCTCGTTATCACTCCCCTTCTTTCGCCTAAAAAACGCCCCTCTCGAGGCGTTTTCATCTTAGCGGACTTCCACTCGCACTCGCGGCACGCTCCGCCCCGAAAAATGTGTCTTTTTCGTCTTCACGAAAGTCACCACTCCATCCTTTGCAGCGTGAATCGTGAAATTCCGGCTCATATAAGTCCCTGGACCAGCAATTTTCGTCGCCCCAGTTTGGCGCACCAAAACTTCGCCATTGCGGACTTTCTGACCGCCAAAGCGCTTCACGCCTAATCTTTGGCCGGCATTATTATGGATGTTTTTGGCGGTACCGCCTGCTTTGACATGTGACATCTTATTTTTTCCTTAAAACTATTATCTCTCGGGCTACCACCTGCTTTTCACGATGATAAAGGAGTTCCTCCTGCCCTACATTTCTAAATCTTCTTACATTATAGCCCAGATTCTGAATTTCGTCAAGAATATTCAGCCGCTCATATTCACCATTCGTTCTCAACCAAGCCGGTACCGCAATTGTCACCGGTGTCCCCGGCTGAATCTGCCCCGCCAAATTCCTCAAAAATCCCAAAATAATCGCTCGACACTCCTGTTTTTCTTGCTTCAACTTCACCTCCGCCGGCGGCAGCGACATCGGTTGCCCCAGATATGCCTCACACGCTACCGCATCAACTGGTTTTCGCCACTGAAAACTCGTCGCATCTCCCTGCTCAACTACATAATCGCCCTGCCTCGCCTCACACTTCTCCGCATTCTTCGCAGAACTCGAAACAGCCTTGGAACGGCTATGTGGGGACAACTCCAACACTTCTTCTGAACTCTCCGCGACTAACGAGGAGCGAGTGAAGCGAGGAGTCCCCGTAACGAATCTCAAGGAGCCCGAACAAAAAGCAGAGCCTTGCTCTTGCTTTTCTGAGGCGACGCCCGAGAATCTGAGCGCAGCGAAGACGGGCGACGACGAAGCGGGTTCAGAAAAGTGTTGGAGTTGTCTGTTATATAGCCACTCCAAATTCCGCTTCGAGTATTCAACCATCCTTTCACTCACATCAGTCCCATATGGCTCATATCCCATCAGTGCCGCCTCCTGCAACACCACTCCCGTCCCACAAAACGGATCCAGTAACCTCGCCCCTTCCGGCAACTTCCCGTTCAAATTAATCAAAATCTGCGCCAACTTCGGCGGCAACATCCCAACCTTCGCATCCCGCGCCGGCCGCTTTTGATCTCGCTCGGCATACGCATCAATATTCTGCACCTGCACCACCCGATAAAACTGTGCCCCTTGCCGAATCAACTCGATCTTCGTTTTCGTGAATAAATGATTATGAAAACTCGTCGCACTCGAAAGCACGGCCGTTTTATTCGGAACCACTCTAACGCTCCGCCCCGCCTTGGTCAGCAGCCGCTTAATCTTCAATGCCTCACCCTGTGCCTTAAAAGCTGTCGCCCCCTTCGAATAATCCGAAACTCCCAGCGTAATTTTACCTTCCATCGGCAAACTCTGTGCAAAATCACTCATTTTTCCTGCAATTGGCACCGCCAATTTTTGCGTACCACCCAAACTCAGCGGCCGATTGCTCAGATCATCTCCTGCCTCAAACTCCGCCAGTTCCGGCGCCACGAGTTCCGCCTGCCCAAACATCGCCTCAAGTTCCACCAAGGATATTTTTGGTTGTCGCCCCAGTACTGCTAGATACTTCATATATATTATATAATACCATATTTTCACTATCCTTACCCCAATTTTAGATAACAACCAAAAGCCCGAGCGCAGAATATTCCCCAAAGCGGGCTCACTTAACGAATCCAGAAAGAATTAACTAATAAGGTTCAACAAAAAAG
>CAZAJJ010000026.1:0-8660 GCA_964485445.1 uncultured Candidatus Saccharibacteria bacterium
TGTAGGCGTTCCCATTGTTACTAATCCACTGCGTCTGTGCTGCTGTAGCGATGGCGTCGGCACTCGCGCTCGTACTGTTGAAGCTAGTACCCGTCTCCGGATAGCCATAGGCCCTCAGCAGTCTATAGAAGCTATCCTCGCGGTCAAAGGGCCAGCCAGCTGTCGCCGTCGTATTACGACCCGCGGTCGGAAGTTTCCAGTTCTTCGGACAGATACTATCCTCCGCGTCGATCAGTTTGCTCGGATCAGTCGCCGCACCCGTATTATTTTGGTTTGCAGCATCAGTTTTCACACCCGAACCCGCCGTAGCAGCACCCCATTGATAGTAATTACCGATGAGATAGTGGGGATCGTAAGTCTTCGTCTCTTTATTTGCTGCGATCACTCCAATGTTCTTATTACCAGCCCAACCATCAGCCGTCTCTTGAGCCGTCCAATCCGGAGTCCAGCCATTCACGTTCTGAAAATCTGTACATTGATCAAATGTCTGACCCGGCCTCAGCGAATTATAACCATCATTATTTTCCGAAACTCCCGGAATCGGAGCCGAATTACAAGTCACCCCTCGTTGCGGAGTCGCCAGCACATAAAGTCCCATATCCCAAGACAAAGCCTCACTTTGTGACGGATTCGCAACCACATTCGGCACTCGAGTCGAAGTATCCGAAGTTGGCTGCCAGCTCGCTACTCCATTAAGGTCAGTATCAGCGTTCGTCAAAGTCTTCCCGGTACTAAGATCAAGATCCAAGTTCTGCGTCATCCAGCAGTTACCATCAGCCAACTTTGCCACATAATAAGCTTTACCATCACGCGTATCAATTAACTGCTTACCCTGTTCCGTTAAAGTGTTCATCGCGGTATTTGCGCAAATATCCGAGCGCATATCCTGCATATAAGTCAGCTGCATCAAGTTCGTCACTGCAATCGGATTCGCCACCGCTGAAACCACCACCGAGCCCGCATACTGCCCAGCTGGTAAAGTAGTATCGACCGCCACACCGAAGTTCAAGGTATATGTATCCGGCGTCCCAGCTTCAACATTCACTGATTCGGTCGAAATCTGCGCAGTCGTATTTGCCGTCGGCACTGGATTATAGTTTCCGTTTCCAATTCGATAGCCCCAGTAATTACCCTTCAGAGCCTCAAAATCCGCCTGACTCATCTGTCCAGTCAAAGGCGCAATTACACTCGAATTACCAAGATCGGTACTCGTCAAATTCCCTGAAGCATCTGCTGTTTTGACATAAACAGCATACCCACTCGGGTTATTTGTTGCTACTTTCAAAGTCGCATCGCTTGATGCAAAACTTCCCGTCGATTTTGGCGTCACATTCACATTCACCGATGGCTCCAAGCCCACCGAAATCGTCGACATCACATCCACACCAACATCCGCCCGTGCTTCACGCGTCTCACAAGCCGAGTCTCCTGGCTGACAATCAGTCGCCGCATTCGCGCCGCCCGCCGTCATCGGACACAGCATCGCAATCGTCAGCAAACCCAAAACACCCAGGCTCACCCGTCCAGCAATGCTCCACTTTAAGTTTATTTTTTGTCTTTTCACCCTTAGTACCTCCGTGATATTAGCCTTGTTAATACTATAACAATTCCATTGTATCATGCTTGTGTTTAAAATTCAATGTTTTTGTTTATGTTTTCCATCAAAATCTCAACCTACTACATCAAAAAATGAAGCCCCAGCGGAAAGCACCTTCGGCGCCGTGCAAGGCTTCTATTACTAAAATTATTTTCTTTTCGCTTTTTCATTCTTTTGCGCACGCTCCCTCTCTGCGCGCTCAAAAGCCGCCCTTAGCATCTCCGTAAATTTTTCCTCTGAAATCATTTTTATCTCCTACTTTTTTTCATTATACATCATTTATTTTCTAAAATCAAGCGTAATCTCAATCATTTTTGCAAACCTAGTAATATCTCTGAAATAATTCGGATAGGCCTCTCTTAATTTCTGCAAATCATTCACCGACACCATTACACTATCCTTTCCCCGAGCATTTACTTCTCGCGATTCATAATCCTCTACTGCTTCTCCATATTTTTCTTCCGCATAATAACCAATCTCCGTGCTGTTACCTTCCTCATTCAGACTCAAAACTGCATAATAGCTTACCGGTTTCAACTTATGTCTATCTAACACCTTCTCCGTCATTGCATAAAGTTTTAAACTTTTCCTAATCAGATTTTCTCGCATTATCGCCTCCAATTCCCTACGCAATTCATCTATATCCATATCTTGATGCTGAGGCAACACCGGCAACCCTTCCATATACGCAAACGCTGACGAAACCAAATTGAAGAATTCCCGCCAATAATCATTCACTCCACGCGTTTTCATTTCCGTCCCCCGAATCACATCAATCGTCTCCACCGATGTCGCCCAAAGGTGCTGCAACTGTGTCCTCAACTGTATTTCCGTCAAAAATCCGTCACTTTCAAAAATCAAATGCCTGCCCCTATATCCCGTTTCCTTAGGATTAACTAAATAATCCTTTTCGTGCTTTAATATCGGTAATTCTCGTATTTTCTCTGCAAATTTTTGCAAATTCTCCACATCCTCCAAAATCACCCTCACTCCGCCTATATCCTGCATAGCCGAAAGATGCATGTTTGGGAAACGATCTAATTTATCTATAATCGTCGGCAAACGTTTCAACCGTTGCGCTACTAGCGTATCCTCATATCCCATTTTCTTCGCCAGCTCCACACACTCATCAAAATAATAATCCATCGGCAACAAGTGCTGCTCTCGCCATCTGTTCAATAACTGAATCGCCGCCCTATATTCCTCATCATTACCATGTTCCCGAATTGTTTTTCCAGCCCTATCCAATCCTCGCTTCGAAATCTTCGCATCCATCTGACTATCCTTCCCTCGGCCTCAATTTCAAGTAATCCTGCACAAACCCTTTTAATTCATTAAACACTGGCAGCCCCTGCGCCTCACCCCCCGCGATCTTCCCTTCTTCCCATACTCGCACCATGATCACGTATGCCGGCTTCTCTCCCTCAGTTCCCCCAAACCCCACATACGTCGCAATCGTCTCATCAAACGAATATTCTCCATTTTTAATCGCCTGCGCCGTCCCCGTCTTTCCACCAACGTAATACCCCGCCGGATCCGTCCCGTTATTCCGCATAGACCATCGCGTATTATATAACATTTCCCGCATCGTCGCGCTCGTCTCCTCCGTTACCGTCCTCCGTACCGGCGCTCGCTCTTCCGCCTCTACTAATTTCCCATTCACTAGCTTTCCCGCCACCAGAGTCGGAGTATAATATTCCCCACCATTCACAATACTCGCAAACGCCGCCGCGACGCTCATCATCGTCACCTGCATATTCTGCCCAAAAGTCATATTTGCATACGTCGAATCAATCCCATAAATCTCCGCATTTGGCTCATACACCACCCCTGGATTCTCGTATAGTTCAATCCCCGTCCTCACCCCTAACCCAAAATGATTATGATAATATTCATACAGCCTCTGCCGCCCCTGCTCCGTAATTTCCGTCTCACTTCCTCCCAGCCACCGTAGCACCTGCGTCGAACCAGTATTTAGAGACCAATTTAACGTCGTCTGCATATCTACCATTCCTACAAGTTCCGCCTTCTGCGTCGAATTCTTAATCGGCCATCCATCCACATATGTCACATTTTCATTATAAAACATCTTCTCCGGCGTCATCACTCCATACTCCAACCCCGTCGCAAACGTAAATACCTTACACACACTCGCCGGCTCATACGGATCCTCTACTACATGATTAATATATACTTCCGCCCCCTCCACATTTCCATAATCCCCCGGATTATATCCCGGCACATTCGCCATCGCCATCACTTTTCCATTATTCGGATCGAGCACCACCGCACTAATATTCTTAAACCCTAGGTCCTTCGTCTTCTGCGCCAAAATCTTCTCCACGTTATACTGCATATTCTTATCAATCGTCAGCACAATATCATCCCCATCCTGCGCCGGAGTCTTAATGTTATCCTTCCCAATCGACAGCGCCACGTTATTAATATCTTTCACAGTCCTCAGCAGTCCATCCGTTCCTGCCAGTTCCTCATCCATCGCCCCCTCAATCCCATATTGTCCATCCCCATCCGCATTCACAAACCCCAGCACCGTCGCCGCGAGTTCCCCTTCCGGATACACCCGCTTCGTATTCGCCTGCAGCCACACCCCCGTAAAATCCGCCTCCGCAATTTTCTCCGCCGCTTTCCGTTCCACGTTCTTTCCCACGATATAATATCTCCGCGTTTTATCCGCAAACACATCATCCCATTCTGCCGTCCGCTTCTCCCCCAAAATCTCCGCCAGCTCCGTCCGCGCCTTCTCCTCATCCGCAATCATCGGATCCACAATCACAGTATAAACTACCGCATTCATCACCACCGCCACCGGCTCCTCCCCATCCATCATATAAATCTCCCCTCGCTTCGCCAGTAGCACATTCTGCAAAGTCTGCTGCGCCGCCGCCTTCGCCACCCATTCCTCATGATCCAAAATCTGAATCTGAAAAAGTCGCGCCACAATCACCGCCATCACCAGTAGCAACCCCACTTGCAAAACCTGATTCCTACTCATTATTCTTCACTCCTCTGCCTCTTCTAAAAGCCATCACAAATCTCATCTCTAACACATTATAATTATAGCATAACTTCTTCATAGCTTGCCATTCCTCTCTCGCTTTGCTATAATCTTCTCAAGATGAAGGTCATCTTAGGTGCTCGTGTTCAGCGGAGCCTCGCAACACGAATCATCCTCGCCGATGAGAATCGCCAGCGTAGCGCATCGGAGAAATACTTAGCCGAATCATGTCTAGGCTCAAACCCGGCAAGAATCTTGACAACTGCCACGCACAAGTCAAGAGGACAATCGCACTCAAAAATCCTGCTCAGCTCTTGCTGGGCTCGATTTTTATAAAAATTAACTTATCAACCAAAACAACAGCTAGCAGTAGTACGGCTATCCTTACATTTCACTATTGCAGAAAACCTAAACTAGGATTAGAACAAATATTTCTTGGACCTTCCACGAAGAACGTCGAGTGGGGGAGTAAAATATCCCCATGACGATGGGCGATATTTTACGTGTCCAAGAAATATTTGTTCTAATCCTAGCTGATGCTTTATGGTAATAGTTTTATTCAGCATACCCCGTCACCACCGCATCCTCCATATTCGCCGCCACCGTACTATTTTCCGTCGCCGCAATCGAAGTCAGCCGCGCCTTTTCTACCGCCAAATCCTCCTTCTTTGCCTCGAGTTCAGCAATCTCATCCTCAATCTGCGACAACTCATAATCATAGTTCGTTGCCTGCGTCCCCTGTGCAACGTAAATCAACCCCACAATCAAAACCAAAATCCCCACAATCATCGCGCTCGAAATCGACCCCAACGTCTTCGGCGTATGTCGCACCACATTATGATTCCGTGACCAACTCGCATTCACCTCACCCCGCCGCGTTGTATATGTTTGTGGTCTCATTTTCTTTTTTCTTCCTCACTTTCCTGTTTATTTTTATTTCCCGGCCAGCGAACTCGCCAAGCCGACATTTTATTTTATCCCCTAGTCGCCGACAAACCCCGGCGAACCCTGTCGTCTGCAAATCTCGCTAAGCCGACAACATTCTCCATCACCCAAAATTCCGCTCAAAAACTATTCCCCTTAATACTCCAACCAAGTTCGCTCCGCAACCACCCCCAAACCTTCAACCACCTTGTTGCTGCCTACACTCCGACCCCAACAAGAACCAAAAACAAACATCCCATTCCAAAACTTAGACCGAAGTTTGATATGTGACAGAGCTATCAGTAATCACATATCTCCTCCGGGAAGGTCATGTATATTTTAAGAACACACTCTTAACTCTTTTTCCCTGGCGAGCCTTCCGGCCCATAGCAGCGGTGATGGCGACCCAGAATCTCCACACTCTATTTATCACCATCACCTGCCGACATCTATTTAACTCTTCGTTAAATACTAGCGAAAATGCACTTGCACTTTTTGTGCGCGTGACCGGTTGCTAGTTACAATAATTTGACGTGGCATATTTGCCTCCTTGTTTATATTTTGTTTTTATTTTTATCAGTCCCTGCTTTCTCAACACTCTACTATCGAAAGCCACCAAAAACACTACCTTCGCGCGCTCCGTACTTCAGTCTCCGACTTTCACCGGCTACCTTCGCTTTGCTGCCCTTAGTTTCGCACTTCTGGCTCTGGGGTTGATAAACAACTCCTCATTTCCCGCTAGTTTAGGCTTTTTTGTCAAAATCTCCAGTTCTGATTCCTCGCCATATCCTGACTCCTCGCGCAAAAAATCCTTTACCAAACGATCTTCTAGACTGTGAAAAGTAATCATTGCCACCCTTCCGCCCGGTCTCAAAATTCTCGGGATCAAAGGCAATGTCTTCTCAATCAAGCCCAGCTCGCCATTCACAGCAATCCTAATCGCCTGGAACACTCGCGTCGCCGGATGGACTTTTCCTTTGCGTCCAAATCTCCGAAGCATCTCGCCTAGTTCCAAAGTCGATTGCCACGGTCTTCCATGTACAATCTCCTTCGCCATCAGTTTCGCCAGACCCGGTTTTTCCTCACCATATCGCACCAAAATCTCCGTGAGCCGCTTTTCGCTCCATTTATTCACGATATCAGCAGCCGAAAGTTCTTGCGTCTGATCCATCCTCATATCAAGCGGACCATCTTTCGCGAAAGAAAACCCTCGATTCGCTTGGTCTAACTGCGGAGAAGAAACTCCAAAATCCATCAGTATCATATCAAAAGCGTTTCCACACTCAATTTCCTGCAGCACCGCACTATAAAAATCTTTTCTTACGATTCGTATTCCCGTTCCCTTGAACTTTTCTTCCAAAACTCGAATCGCCTTCTCATCTCTATCCACCAAAACACTATCTTTATAGTTCCGTGTTACCTCCAAAATTTCACTTGCGTGTCCTGCATACCCCGCCGTGAGATCCATATAACTCTCACCTTCCCGTGGCTGCAAAACCTCAAGTACTTCCGATAACAACACTGGCTTATGAAGTTCTTCCATACGATAATTATAACACTAATACTCTTGTACTCATGTTAAATTATCTTCACCTACGTTTGAGACCGCTCAACTAGAAATTTCCGCGTATTTGTTTTTGCTTAAATTTTTTGTTTAATTTTATACACTTAGATCTACTATGATCCGACCAACCTCAGTCAGTCACATCCATAGCCGTTGAGAGACTTATAGTGTAAAAAGTGGGTAGCTATACAAATAGCTAATAGAGTTAATTGGGAGGTGTTTGTTAGAAGTGCGTATTGGATTAGGTTACGCGTATCCCAAACGCGCGCAAAAACTCCTAGTTGGCCGATCTCAAACTTTGTTAATTTACGACATTTCTATCCAACGTGGCTCGCCCTCACGTTACGTTTTATTCTACTCCATTTTTATTTTGTTTTTGTAGTTTTATTCGTTTTTGTGTGGGTGTTCATCCACTGAACTTAGTTTATCGAATTTTCCGAAAAAGTGCAAGCGTTTTTTCCATTTTTCTCATTCTTTTTTCACTTTTCCTTCCCCACCTCAATAAAGTTTTCCACAATGTGCAAAACCACCCTCCGCACACATTCCCTACTCAAAAAACACCCATTCTATAAAGCCCCTTTCCAACCTCCAAAACCGCCCGCCTCATTCCATTCCGCAAATCCTTAACCCATGAAAAAACAGGGCCCATCCTTGAGCCCCGCTTTTTTCTCTTGTCTATAATGGCAGCGGTCAGCCTAGTCGTAGATCGTTCCGCCATCCTCGTCGCTTCCCGTCGTAGTGCTACGGTCTTCAGAAGAACCATGATTATATATCGTGGCATAATCGCTAGACTCGTCATTATTTCTCCGTTCCGACGACGGACCACCTCCTTCCGGTCCAGTCCAACTACTCCGTCCCAAGTTCCTGCCTATCGCGCGACCAATCCCCAGGAAAAACCCGCCGATTTTCTGCCATTTAGTTTCCCGCTGACCAGTCGTTCTCGGTTTCGGCGCCCGCCTGAGACCAAACATTTTCGCAAATACGATCACCTCGATAATAATCATCAAGACGATACCTAGCGTCATCAACTTCATCCGCTCGGCCACCGTACCTCCCAGCTCACTCGCCAGGAACAGGATCCCAATCAGAATCGAACCCCGTATATTAAACGGCACTACATAATCTTTGGTTCGCTCAGCCTCCCGTTCCGCGACCAGGCCATACTTAAACCTCGCCTTCTGCCGCGAGCAAAAGATCGCAATCACCGCCAGGATAATCAGCGGCACCAACGCCTTCCAGATCAGACCGAAGATCGCTCCCATGATCTGACCCGTCGTCGCACTTCGCCCATTATAAACCAAAATCTTGAATGTGCTTATCAGCAAGATACCCCCCAACAACGCCAACCCCGTCCGGGCGAATCTCGCCAAGGTTTCATATAACTTCGCCATATTCCCACCTCCGTTTTTAGTCGCAAAGTCAAAAACACCTCCCCTTGAATTTTCAAGGGTTACACTTCCATTGTATCACACATCCTCATTTTTGTCAATACCTCTCGCCCTTTTGGTTCAATAAACGAACTTAGAACAACCTCTAAGTTTTAAGTAGCTGTCTACATT
>CAZAJJ010000027.1:0-7402 GCA_964485445.1 uncultured Candidatus Saccharibacteria bacterium
AGTTTTCTCTCTAAAAGAACAGGATCAGAAAACAACTAGATTTTACCGGATAGCCTAAAATCTAGTTGTTTTCTGATCCTATTCTTCCAGAGAAAACTAAATCCCCAAAATTGGGGGCCTTGCCATATTTTAATAAAACTGATAGAATGGGAATGCAAAGTTAAATTAATTACCTACGCTTCTTGGCGCGGGTAATTTTTACTGAAGGAATAAATCTGACCTGGAATGGCCAAATTCGAATCGATAAGTAAAGACTTAGCCGCAAGCGACCGATGTCAATCGTCATAAGCACTCTCCTTTCTCCCCACTCGCAATTTTAAAGCAACGCCCCACGACCTCAGTATATCGAAACTATCCCTAAAAAAGCAAACATAAGCTCGTTATTTTTCGCAAATTGCCTGTAAAGCCCAAAAATACCATAATATATGACATGAAAGCCTTGCTTCACGATCACGGTATTGCGTGCCCTGAAACGGAAGCAGAGCAGCCCGGCACGGTAAAGAGATGTGTCGGCTCCACTTACGGTTTTAAATTCGGAAATTTGCATTTCGAATGTTATGACCCGCAGAAAGCCGAGCATGCCGTATTTCACCAGGAGAAGTTTGCATCGTTTGATGATCTTCTGGACTATCTCGGCGGCTCTGAACATGTACGCGTCATAAACGCTACGCTGCGCACCGTCCCCGCCATGTATAGCTTCTCTCACGCCAGCGGCCATCTGCACGTCGCGTTTGGAAGCCATATCCTGGCCGACCTCGGAAAATTCGACGAATTAGTTGAACTTACCGAATAAACTCGACACGACCCACGTCGCCTATCTGTCTAAAGCCCGGTCGAAACTCATATTAGAGCGACGACCGGGTCTTTCCATACCCCAAAACCCTAGCGCCACCCTGCCAGGGCTTTTTTACTTTACTCCTCCGCTCCGCTCATTTCCTCAGTGTCATCAACTTTTTCCACTTCCTCGACCCCCGCTGCCGGCTTCTCTTCCGGCACCTCAACGACCTCCGGCGCTTCCGCGGCCTCTGTCGTTTCATCTGTCTCACTTAGCGCATTGAGCAGGGAATCTTCCGCATTCTTGCGCTTCTTCTTTTCCGGCGCTTTCGCTAGTTCAATATCAATGTCATATCCTGTCAATTTCGACGCTAAGCGCACATTCTGCCCCTGTCGCCCAATCGCGACCGACTGCTGGTCTTCCGCCACATACACTTTCGCCTTCTTGCCATCTATCTCCACCTTCATCACTTCTGCTGGGCTCAGCGCCTCTCGAATATATTCCGCCGGATTATCGCTCCAGTTAATAATATCAATTTTCTCGCGGTCACCAATTTCATTCATAATTGCTTGTACTCGCACCCCTCGTCCGCCGACAAACGTTCCCACCGGATCCACCCCTGGTACTACCGAGGCTACTGCGATCTTCGTTCTCCGTCCCGCTTCGCGCGCAATCCCCTTAATTTCCACAGTCCCGGTTTCTAGTTCCGGCACTTCCTGTTGGAATAAATATTCCACAAATTCCGCCGCCCCTCGCGACAAAATCAGTTGCGCCTTTGCGTCGTCGTGCTCTACTCCCTTGATATAAACCTTAATCCGCTCCCCTACACCATAATATTCACCATCGATTTGTTCGCTCTTCGGCATAATCCCTGAAGCCTTCCCTAGGTCAATTCGCACTACTCTCGGCTCCACCCGCGACACCATCCCGGTCATCACGCTCCCGATTTTATCTTCAAACGCTGCCAAAACCGCGTCCCGCTCCGCTTCGCGTAGTCTCTGCACGACCACTTGCTTCGCTGTCATTGCCGCCACGCGTCCAAAATCCTTTACCTCTTCCGAATTCTCAACGATATCGCCAATTTCCACATCCGGCTTAATCTGTTTCGCCTCCGCCAGCGGAATCTCCGTCGCCGGATTATACGCCACCTCGTCTTCGATCACTTCGCGCGCAATAAACACTGTCGCTTTCCTGGTATTTGTGTCCAGTAGTGCCCGCACATTCATTTCCCGATCGCCGTGATCCTTCCTCCATGCCGCCGCAATCGCCATCTGCACGACGTCCAACACGGTCTCCTCCGGCAACCCTTTCTCTTCTGCAATCATGCTCACCATTGCGCTCAGTTGTTTTAGATCTAAACCTTCCATTTCTCTCCTTTCTCGGTTCTAAACCAAAAACCCCGCCCCTCTTCGGGTCGGTCAATATCAGTATATCTCCATCTTAGCAAACTTTTTCCTCCCCGTCAATCCCTTATCTCACCTCCGTTGCTTCATCATTTTCTCGCAAACAAAATCTACAAAAAACACAAGAACCTTGAACTACACGCAGTGTCTATACGAGAAAACTTGTTTTCTCGGTGACGCAAGCCGTAGCGATAGTATTTTAGGATTTCCCCTAAAATGCTATTGACAAAATCACCAACCTATGCTACATTATAAGTAAGCCTTTTTCAAGGTCAGCATTTTGACGAGAGGCTATCGAGAGTGTTAATCGAGAGATTATCGATTATCACAACCATCGAGAGAAAATCTCAAACTCTCCCGCATTCTCGTCAATCTTGCTGTAACCAGCGCCGGTCCCTGTCGATTACTACTATTGACCAACCGGCCCTGTCGCACTTTAATATCACCATTCTAGCCTAGGGCTAGGGAAGGGAGTCTGAAATGACCAAAAAATCCGCAACTACCAAAACGGCCAAATCCACCACAACCCAATACCCCGAAATTGTCCAGAAGCTTCTGGATGTCGGAGAGTTCTCCGACATCTGTAATGAAGTCCTTAGTAGTGACAAGTATAGCCAGACCGAAAGGTTCGCCGGTCAGAGAATCATTGCCGAAACTGTCAATGGCCTCTACCAGCGCATCAACCAGCACAGCGAAGTCACTCTCCAGTCCCCCGCACTCCAGTTTCATATCAATCGCTGGGGTTGGAATTTCCTTCGCGCCGGTGTTGTTGTTCGCGATCAGCGTGGCAAATACCTCTGCGTCGAGGAAACTCGCGCCAAGGTCAATGGCGTCTATCAGGATGTCTATGATATCTGGAATTTACCTTCCGGCGCAACTGAAAGCACTCTCGAAGGCACCCAGGCCGCTGCCATCCGCGAGGTCAAGGAAGAAACCGGCTATGATGTCAAACTGACGGGTCTGCTTTATATTACCCAGAAGCGCGACCAGAAGTTTCCTTATCTCATGGTTGTCTATGCCGCCGAAGTCATCCCTGGCGGACCCACTGCCGACTTCAATCATCAGGAGATTCGTTCCATCCGCTGGATGTCTGCCCAGGAGATCGCAGATCTGCATTCCGCTGGCAAACTCCGTAGCCCGCATTTCATGCTCCGCGCCATCGAGCTTTACGAAAAACAGAAGATTCTGCCGCTTCATCTTGTTGTCGAGCGCTGATTAGAAAGGAGTTATTATGCTGTATTATGCTATTTTACTCGAAATCACTGGTGGCATGGATCATGCCGAAATGACTGAAGACCGTTGCGAGAATTTAATGGATTTCCGTGCTCGTTGGAACGTGGATTTCTTAATGGCTGAGAAGGAATCTCGCTGCATCGCCGCTGAGCGTGTTTATTACCTGCTTCCGCAAAACCAGATTTTCACACCTTCAATCGTCCGCACTCTGCAAAGGACTCGGCGCGATCGTGGCAGAAGGAGGTGGTTAGCCAGTTTCAAGGATATCCTTTCGAGCGCCGAATATCAGAGTAATATCCCCGAAGCCACCATTTGGCATCTCCTTGGCAGAGCCCACTTCTGGAAACTACCCAACGGACGCTATGCACCTGATTTTCCCGTCTTCGTCGAGTACGACGCCGAAAAACAACACGGCTATGCTCTGATTTTTTACTGTTGTCTTTTTGAGGCGAACACCTACAAGAATATATGTTTCCCGCATGCTCTCAATGTTGGCTGTATCAACGACGTTGATTTCCAGCTCCTTTGCAACCATTGGTGATATAAACTCCAAACCGCCGGCCTTCCGGCGGTTTTCCCATAGCCTTATTCTCATGTCAAGCTCACTATTCTCGCTATCGCCACTCCAGAGCCCCACCCCAAGATAATCTATTTTATAACACAAATTATAATACAATTTTCCACATTTTCACCTCTGTTATACTATCATTTTCTCGCAATTTTTACAAAATAACCATAAAAACTATTGACAAAATCGATGACCTGTGCTACAATGGAACCATAAGCTTGATACGGAACTATAAACCCGAATCAGGCTTACGCAAATTAAAGTTGTCAAAAATTGAATAGCGCGTGGAAGACATATCTATCGTCTCCGCGGCCAGATAAATCCAGAAAATAAGAAAGGTAATGGTGAGTAATATGATGAGAACGATGAGTATGATTAAAAGAAGAACCACCTGGTTTCAGACACGGTTCAAAACGGCGGCGGAATGTAGATTAGAAGGTTTTATCGCCTCTCGAGCCATTGAGATCGAGAATGGCGAGCGCGAACCCTCGAGATTCTCCGCGCTACAGAGCGAGGTGGCAATCAGACTGTATAAGCTGATTCGCACAGTTCGACTCATATTCACGGGGCGGAGAATTGCTAAGCTGGAGAAGATTTACGATGAAGGCGTAGCAGCAGGTAAGGCTTTTAAAGCCTCCGAATATCCTCCCAAAGCGGAGATATGCTCCGACGAAGAGTGGGAGGATTAACCTCTCATCTCCCCTGTATTGGCAACTTGGGGCTAGTATCCCCATAAAAACTACCAAACCCCAGCCATCAGGCTGTCCAAATGATTATGTAACCCATTTCGGCTACAGACGTAATCTAACGGATAGCGGCTGGGGCTTTCCTTTGTCAAAAATACCCAAAAATGCTAAAACGTAGAAACAAGCACCTCAGTACCTCCATTAAAATCACGCATTAGCACTCTTGACACCCAACTGCTAATTTGCTACAATAAACTTAGTCTAGCAGTCTTGACATAAGATTGCTAGTGATATACAATGAAATAAGAATTACGTTATTTAACATATATTCGGCCTAATTTCAGCAAAATCCACCTGAAGAGTGGGGTTGGAGGTTTTGGAGCTTGACTCCTTGGCTGATGTTTGGAGAATCACGGCTCCCGCTAGGGAGATTCGATTCTCCAAACATCACCACGAACCTCCGAAACCACTCTTCAGGACAGGATTTTACTAAAATTATAGTCCTCATATATGTTAAAGAAAGGAATTATCATGTCAAAAATTATTGGTATTGACCTCGGCACAACCAACTCTGCTTTCGCCTACATGGTGGCCGGCAAGCCCGAAGTCATCACAAACAGCGAAGGCGACCGCACGACTCCTTCCGTCGTCGCCGTGACGAAAAAAGGCGATCGTCTCGTCGGTAAAGTCGCTCAGCGCCAACGTGTCACCAACCCTAAGAATACCATTTATGGTATCAAGCGCCTAATCGGCCGTAAATTCGACGATAAGGAAGTCCAGCGCGACCTTGACATTATGCCTTATAGAATTGTCAAAAAAGGGAACGGCGTTGCCGTAGAAATGGATGGCAAAGAATATACTCCTGAAGAAATCTCTGCTATGATTCTCAGTAAAATCAAGGCTGACGCCGAAGCCTTCCTTGGCGAAAAGGTCACCGAGGCTATTATTACTGTGCCGGCCTACTTCGACGACTCTCAGCGCCAAGCCACCAAAGACGCTGGCAAAATCGCTGGCCTCGAGGTGAAGCGCATTATCAACGAGCCGACTGCAGCTGCTCTTGCCTATGGTCTCGAGAACAAAAAAGACCAACAAATCGCTGTTTTCGATCTCGGTGGTGGTACTTTCGATGTCAGTATCCTCGAACTTGGCGATGGTGTTTTCGAAGTAAAATCTACCAACGGTGACACTCACCTCGGCGGTGAAGATTTCGATAATATTATTGTCAATTTCTTGCTCGACGAATTCAAGAAGGAATCCGGCATTGATATTCGTGATGACGCTGCCGCCATGCAACGCGTCAAGGATGAAGCTGAAAAAGCCAAGAAAGAACTTTCCTCGGCCACCTCTGTCGAAATTAACCTTCCGTTCTTGACTGCTGACGCTGACGGTCCGAAGCACTTCGAATATACTTTGACTCGTGCAAAACTCGAAGATCTCGTCAAGCCGCTTCTCGAACGCCTCGCTGGCCCGGTTGAGAAGGCTCTGAAAGACGCCAAACTCACTGCGAAAGACATCGACGAAGTTGTCATGGTTGGTGGTATGACCCGCATGCCCGCCGTCGTCGCCGAAGTCAAGAAAATCTTCGGCAAAGATCCGATGCAAGGTGTCAATCCTGACGAAGTCGTGGCTGTCGGTGCCGCTATTCAAGGTGGTGTCTTGCAAGGAGATGTGAAAGATGTTCTCTTGCTTGACGTTACTCCGCTTTCTCTCGGTATCGAGACCATGGGCGGTGTCAGCACGAAGCTCATCGAGCGCAACACAACCATCCCAACCAGCAAATCCGAAGTTTTCTCTACGGCTGCCGATAACCAGCCTCAAGTCGAGATCCACGTCCTCCAAGGTGAGCGCGAAATGGCTGCCGACAACAAGTCTCTCGGTCGCTTCATCCTCGACGGCATCGCTCCGGCTCCCCGTGGCGTTCCTCAGATCGAAGTTACCTTCAACCTCGACGCTAACGGTATTCTTAACGTTACCGCGAAAGACAAGGGAACTGGCAAAGAACAATCCATCACGATCCAAAACTCCGGCAACATGAGTAAGGAAGATATCGAAAAAGCCCAAAAAGAGGCTGAAGCCCACGCCGAAGAGGATAAAAAGAAGCGCGAGGCGATCGACGCCAAGAATAAACTTGAGAATACTATTTATCAAGCCGAAAAGATGCCTGACGAGTTCAAGGATAAGATCTCCGAAGACGATGTCAAGGCCATCAAAGAAGCCGTCGAAACCGCTAAGAAGACCTTGAATGACCAAGACGCCGACAAGGATCAACTCGAAGCTGCTACGAAGGCCCTTAACGATACTCTTATGCCTATCGGCGCCAAGATGTATCAAGGCCAAAGCGCCGGCTCCGACGCTTCCGCCAGCGACAAATCCTCCGCTAGCGCCGACAACTCCGATGATGATGCTGTCGAAGGCGAGGTTGTCGATAAAGAATAATCGCTAGCCCAGCAGGGAATCACCAGCCCGACAGGAAATCATCAGCCAAAAAGTACCCACCACGGGTACTTTTTGCTGAGAATCGCATAAAACCCATTGACAATACCTCGATATTTGATAAAATTACACCAAGGATTGGGGTGTCCCCGGTCGATAAGAGGCGCTGGTAACGATTGGCAACAATCAATAACAGCGCTTCTTATTTTGTTGGTGGCAACACCTTAATGCCGAAGCCCATAACATTTCGGCTATGCGGTAAAAATAAGTTGTTGCTTATACTTGTATAGAAAGAACCACCATT
>CAZAJJ010000028.1:0-5861 GCA_964485445.1 uncultured Candidatus Saccharibacteria bacterium
GTATTAGGCACGCCGCCAGCATTCATCCTGAGCCAGGATCAAACTCTCCATTAAGGTGGTCTTTCAGATAAAATCTTAATCAACCGGAAAATTTGAAAACCAAAGTTCTCAATAAAAGACTGACGATGATAGATCTGTGAATTTGCTAGATTTCTCTAACACGCTTCACAAACCATAATTGCACAATCAAATTGTTAAATTCCACTCTGAACTCACCGAATTCATGAAATTTCTTCTCTGATTTCCTCTCGTTGTTCAGACTATCCCTATCTTATATCACCACTCAAAAAAAGTCAATACTTTTTTTGCACTTTTTTATTTTTTAGACCTTTTTTACTTAAAATCACCTCATTTTCCCTGATTTCATCTCGCCAACGTCCAATACACTGCTAGCCCCATACAAATCCCGATCGCCCCACCCACAACCACCTGCGGTATCGTATGCCCCTCCACCACCGGCAATGTCTTCTCTCCTCGCTCCTTCAAAATTCGATTCAACGCCTCACCTTGCCTACCCACCGCATATCTCACATTCACTGCATCATATATAATAATAACTAATACGCACACTGCTAAAGTAAAAACTCCTGAATCAAACCCATATAAAAGCCCTAAATACGTCGTTGCCGCCCCAAAACTCGCCGTATGCCCCGAAGGCATCCCACCCGATCGCGTACAATACCCGATAATTGCCCCAAGACTCACTTTATCCCCTATTTTATTTCCCTCCAACAGTCCAATTACCACCTTTAGAGTATGCGCCACTAGCCACCCTACTACAAAAGCCACTAACGTATATAAACCTACCATAATGTCTCTATTATAGCATATCCATTACTATTTTCGTGCTTTTAGCGCCTTCTTTTGCCCTAAACTCCGAAAACCATATACCATCATCCCTAAAATCACCACCCCTGGAATTAGCAACCACCAAAAGCTCCGTTTCTCTGTTACTTCGCCCAGTGTCGGCACTTCCACCCCTTGCACAGCTTGCTCCAAACTCTGCCCGCCTTCAAATTGCGCCTGCTTGACCTCCAACTCCACCGCCTGAACACTACCCTCCTGTTTAGCTACTAGCTCATCGTATTCCCCCTGTATCCGCTCATTTTCCGCCGCCAGCCACTGATTCGTCTTCATTAAACTCACCTCCTCATGACCCTTTTTCGTCTCTTCTTGCCCACCATTAATCTTATTTTCTCCTTCTGTATTTTTAACATCATCGCTTTTTGCCTCAGTCACCCCCAATCCCGCTTGCAACTTTATATTCTGTGCCTTCAGTTCCTCATTTTGTCGCGCCAACTCCTCTTTTTCTGCTTCCATCTTCCGCTTCTGCTCATCAAACTCCACCTGCGCCTTCCTGAGTTCCCCATTCTCTGTTTTTGCCAGTTCGAATTCTCGCGAAACCGCCTCTTTCGCCTCAGCTAGAGTCTTTTTCTCCACCTCTAGAGTTATTTTCTCCTCTCGTGCTTGGTCCCGCTCCTTAAGCGCCCCCTGTAATTTCTGAGCTAATTCCCCCTTCTCCGCCGTAAGCTTCGCTATTTCCGCCTTCAAATCCGAGTTCTCCTGCATTAGATCCTTTTTATCCACTCCAATCGCCCCCAGCCCACTCTCTAATTGCCGTTTTTCATTCTCTAGCGTCTGAATTCGCCCTAGTAGTTCCTGTTCATTTTTTATTAATTCTTGCACTCGCGCCTGTAATACCGCCTGCTCTTGTTCTAACCGTCCTTTTTCTTGCTCTAGTCGCTCTTTTTCTTGCTCCACCTCCGTTTTACCCTGTTCTAATTCTCCTTTTTCTTGCTCCAACTTGCTCTTCTCTTGCTCTAATCGTATTTTCTCTCGCTCGAGTTCCTGCTTCTCCGCCACTACTTGCTCCTTCTCTATCAAAAGCCCCGCCTTCTCCGTCTCTAAAATCCGTATTCGCTCCTCCAACTCACCCGTATCCACCTTCACTAAATATTCCCCTCTTATATTCGCAATCATCTCTTCTACGCCCTTAATCTGTTCCAGTAACCCCTGTTTTGCCGCCTCATCCCCCAAACTATTAACCGCCAGTTTCACCTCTGTTAGTATCTCTTCATTAGCATCCAAAATCCCCTCCGCCCCCGCCAAAACCCCTGCGAGATCTCTCACTGCCTGATAAACTTGCTCATATTTCTCGGTTTGTTGCTTCAGCCACTCCTCATCCCAAGTCATAGTCGTCTCATTCTCCGGTGAATTCACTACCTTATTCGTCACCGCATCCTTCATGACATATTGAAATCTATCAGTCCCTGCCACCTCCTGCATCGCGCAGTACATCGTCTTCTGATCATACATACTCGAAGCCGCACAATCCCTGTAATCCAATTTTCCCCTCACCCAAATACTCTCCTCACCCCACTTCGTGCTGCTTGTCGTATCCATCTCTGTAAATTTCACAGCATAATAGAGCTGACCTGTGCGATTTTTCATGAGCTCGCCCTTTTTTGTCACTAAGAACCAATTCGTTCCATATCTCGGCGTCTGATAATTAATTACATCTACCGCCCAGTCCGTCGCCTCATCCTCCAGTGTCTCTAGCTTCGCATCCGCCTCCACCTCGGAAATCCCCTTCTCATAATCTCTATAAACTAAACGAATCCTTTCCGCCGCCATTCCACTCTTTGGCTCCGACAAGTATATATCCGCCTTTTCCGTATTCGTCCGCAAAGCATCAAATTTTACATAGCGATTGGAAATATTCGTCCCATGATATATAATATCCGAATTATCCGCACTTTGTGCCAAAACTGACGCATTATCCACCGATTTTATTCTTGTAACAGATAAATTCTCCTGTTCCACCTCCTGACTGACTAAATTCGCCTCCCCCATTCCAGCCTCGCCCACTCCCAAAGCCCACGCATAAACCCCACCAAACCCACTCATCCCCAAAGTTACCGCTGATAGTACAATTGCTGTCTTTTTCACAATTTTTCCTCATGAATTAAATAATTACATGCGCAGTGTAACAAAATTTTTTCCAAAATAACAAGCACTAGCACGTTATTTTTTACTTTTCCTTTTCCCTAACAGGGGTCAGCCTCAACCCCAATTTCCCCATTTTTGACAAGTTGTATAATTTTTTTATACAGAAAAAATCCCTTTATTCACCCCAAAAACCACTGAACAAATATTTTATACACCCCATTTTTACCCAATTCCTAACCATTCTCCTTCGCTTCTTCACACTAACAAAAAGTAGCACTAAAAGACAAAAATCACCGAACCACCAAGAATTAGCCATACGACATAAAGAGAGTAAATAGTGTATCCGCTTGACATATCAGAACTAACAAAAGAATATGAGGTGATTATTCATCTTATCCTGAAATGCTAAAGAAAATCTCCAAGCTGGAGATTTTCGGAGTGACCGCCCCGTGCGGACGGGCGCGGGAACGGGCATTGAAGGGTAGGATGAATAATCACTCTCTATACTATTACAAATTCATATACTTGCCAAAAAGCGGATGCACTATTTATTCTTCTTCCTCCGGCAACACAATCCCCAGACTCGCCACCGAATCCCCATCATTCATCTTCATAATCCTCACCCCTTGCGCTACGCGCCCCAAGGTCGGAATTTCTTTCACCGCCACTCGAATTGCTTGCCCCTTCGTCGACATCATAATTACCTCTTTCGCCTTCGGATCCAGAGTATGCACCGCCACAATCGGCCCCGTCTTCGCCGTCACACTCGCCACTTTAATCCCTACACCACCCCTCTTATGCACCGGAAAATGTTCTGCTAGCGTCGCCTTTCCATAACCATTCGCCGACATCACTAACAATTTCTGCTCTTTATCCCTAATAATATCCATCCCCACAATTTCGTCCTTCGGACGCAGTCTAATTCCCTTCACCCCCTTGGCCGTGCGCCCCATACTCCGCACATCACTCTCATTAAACCGCACCGCCTGACCTGCCGACGTCGAAATCACCACATCATTCCCCTCCGCCGTCTCTTGAATCCACTTCAATTCATCCCCTGGATCCAGTTTAATCGTCACTAGCCCATTCGCCCGAATATTCAAATACTCTTTCACGGCTGTCTTTTTGATCGTCCCCTTCTTTGTTGCCATGAACAAGTATCCATCCACATTTTCCCCCTGTTTAATAATACTCGTCACCTTCTCATCTGGGTGCATATTCAAAAGATTCACCGCCGCCGTCCCCTTCGCCACCATCGACGCTTGCGGCACCTCATACGCCTTCATCCGGAAAATCCGCCCCTGATTCGTGAAGAACAGTAAATAATCATGCGAATTCGCCGTCACGATCTGAGCAATCACATCTTCTTCCTTCGTTGTCATTCCCCGCTTCCCCTTGCCACCCCGGTTCTGCTTCTTAAAATCACTCTGCAACACCCGTTTCATATACCCCTCCAGCGTCATCAAAATCACACTTTCCTCATCCGGGATCAATTCTTCTTCTGAGAACTTGCCAACTTCATGATTTATGATTTTACTCTTGCGCTCATCCCCATATTTCTCCTTCATCACCAAGAGTTCTTCCTTCACCACCCTAAGAATCTCTTTTTCGTCTGCCAAAATCTTCTCATATTCCGCGATTTTTGCCAGCAGTTCTCGCAATTCTTCTTCGATTTTATCGCGTTCGAGTCCTTGCAGCCTCCTCAGTTGCATCGCCAAAATCGCCAGAGCCTGAATCTCGCTCAGTCCAAACCGCTCCATCAAGCGTTTCTCAGCATCATCATAGCTCTCGCGAATTGTCTTAATTACTTCGTCAATATTATCCAACGCGATCTTCAATCCCTCGAGAATATGCGCTCGTTCCTTCGCCTTCCTGAGGTCATACTCAGTCCTCCGCCGAATCACCACTTGTCGATGTTTAATAAACTCCGCCAAAATTTCCTTCAACCCCAAAATCCTCGGCTGCTTTCCATCGATCAAAGCCAGCATATTATAATGGAACGTCGTCTGCAGACCCGTCATCCGATAGAGTTGGTTCAAAATCTTCTTCGGGAAGGCATCTTTTTTCAGTTCGACCACCACCCGAATCTTCCCTCGCGCCGACTCATCCCGAGCGTCTGCGATATGATCCAGTTTCTTCGCCAAAACTAAATCCCGCACCTTCTCAATGAAGCCTTCCTTGCTCATCCCGTACGGCACTTCAGTAATCACGATCTGGAATCTTCCGTTTTTGCGTTCCTCAATATTCGCCACCGCTCGAATCACCACGCTCCCCTTCCCCGTCGCGTAGGCCTGCTTCATTGGCGCGCCACCATACACCTCCGCCCCAGTCGGGAAATCTGGCCCCTTCACATGCTGCATTAACCCGTCCAAACTAATCTCCGGATCATCGATTTGCGCCACTGTCGCATCAATTACTTCAGATAAATTATGCGGCGGGATATTAGTCGCCATCCCCACCGCGATCCCCATCTGCCCATTCAGCAAAATGTTTGGCACCGCCGCCGGCAACACTTCCGGCTCCTGCTCGCTTCCATCAAAGTTATCCCGGAAATTCACCGTCTCCTTCTCAATATCCGTCAAAAGTTCCGCCCCCACCTTATCCATTCTCGCCTCTGTATAACGTGAAGCCGCCGGTTCATCTCCGTCCATCGAGCCGAAGTTCCCCTGTCCCTCCACCAAGGTATAACGCATTTTCCACGGCTGCGCCAAATTCACCATTGCATCATAAATTGACGAATCGCCATGCGGATGGTATTTACCCATCACTTCCCCAACGATCCTCGCTGACTTCACGGTCGCATGTGGCGCTTTCCAACCATTTTTGTTCATCGCATAGAGAATTCGTCGATTCACCGGCTTCAAACCATCTCGCACATCTGGAAGCGCCCGGTCAATAATCACCGACATCGA
>CAZAJJ010000029.1:0-3936 GCA_964485445.1 uncultured Candidatus Saccharibacteria bacterium
TGTCAGATACAAATACATTATCTCATACAACTTGGAATTGCAAATATCATATAGTATTTGCACCAAAATATCGCAGAAAAGTATTCTATGGTCAAAAGAGGCTAGAAATTGGAGAAATACTACGAGAACTCTGTCGTAGAAAGGAAGTTACGATTTTGGAGGCTGAGGTTTGCCCTGATCATGTTCATATGCTAGTAGAAATACCACCAAAGTATAGCGTCTCTAGCTTCATGGGATATTTGAAGGGCAAATCCAGCCTCGCCGTCTATGAACGTTGGGGTAATATGAAGTATAAGTATCGCAACCGCCAATTCTGGTGTCGTGGATACTATGTTGATACTGCAGGCAAGAATGCGAAGAAGATTCAGGAATACATCAAACATCAACTTGATGAAGATAGGATGACGGACCAGCTTACCTTAGACTTCAGCGACCCGTTTACGGGTAGCCGGTAATCAACGCACCTGACAGATTACAGACGCCACTCTGGTGGCTGCTAGTAAAAAGAGGGCTATCGCCCGTTCTGAGAAAAACCACCGGCTAAGCCGGTGGATGTTTCTTAAGTTTCGAGACTATGACACGAGACGTTGAAAAAACAGAAGTCTAGGCTTTTTCGAATTCAGCGACAACGGCGAGATGATCAGAGACGAGGTCGGGTAGAACTTGAAAATCTTGAATTTTGATCTGATCATTAACTAGAATATGGTCGCAGGCAACCGGATCCGCTACCTTAATACCCGAGAGAGTGGTCTCAATATGATACTCGTCGGTGAGATCGCGCAAGAAGTCGAGCGGACGGAAAGCAGGAGAGTCATGAATAATATTGAAATCACCAGCCATGACAAGAGGCCCCGAGAGAGGGCGAACTAGGTTGGCTACGTGCTCGAAGGCGGCAATAGTCTCCTGATCACCGATAGGGTTGGGACGCCAGAAACCGTGGTGATTAACAACTGTCAAGCCATTTTCAAATTCGACGATTTGGAGATTAAGATTATTACCGACTTTTTCACCGAGAATCATGTCATCCTGAAATGAGCCAGAAGTAAATTCAGTAGTAGTCGAAGTGAAAGGAAAACGGCTGAGGATGAGATTACCAAGCATGAGATGGCCGTCGGCGAGGCGACTGCGCCAATTGGGCGAGAAAAATGAATAGGGGAGACGGCTGGCGGAGATGATTTGGTCACGGTCAAAGCAAAGGCGGGAAAGATGAGTCGCAGTGTCATCGGAAGCCATGACTTCTTGCATGCAGATCAGATCAAAATCATTTTGCTCCAGAAAACGACGTAAGTTTCCTTCGATTTTACCCATCCAGACGTTGAGTTGAAGAATTTTCATAGTTTGAATTATAACAAAGTGAGATAGAAACGCAAGCGAGGAAAATATGGTATAATTTTAAAGATGGAATTTGTAATCGAGAAGACGCTCGCGAACGGGCTAGGGAGAGTGGGGCGGATTAAGACTGCGCACGGAGAGATTCAGACGCCGGCATTTATAGCGGTGGGGACGAGGGGGTATGTACGGTTTTTGACGCCGGAGGATTTGAGGGGACTAGGCGCGCAGGCAATGCTGTCAAACGGTTATCACCTCAGGCGAGAAGCGACAGACATCGCTAAGGCAGGAGGGTTGGCCGAATGGTGCCCGGCATCTATTGATGAGTACTACCGGCCAGACGATCAGCCTGCGCAGCCTTGGCAAGGGCCGACGATTACTGATAGCGGCGGTTTTCAGGTGATGTCGCTGGGGTCGGGGCTAGGAAAAGTGGTTTCGATGGAGCGCGAGAAAGGTGTGGTTAATACAGCACACAAGGAGCGGCTGGCGCACGTAACAGAGGAAGGCGTGAATTTTATTGATCCGTTTGACGGACAGCCGGATTTTATTGGTCCGGAGGAATCAATGCAGATTCAATGTCAAATCGGGGCGGATATTCATATGGCTTTTGACGAATTAACTTCGCTGGCGGATACCTATGAATATAATATTGAGGCCATGAGGCGAACGGAAAGATGGGCAAAGCGGAGTCTCGCGGAGCATTTGAAGCATCGAGATGATCTCGGGTACCGACAGAATCTATACGGAGTATTACAGGGTGGGCGCTGGGAGGATCTCCGACGACAAACGGCGCTGAATTTGGCAAAAATGAAAGTTGATGGCGTGGGGTTTGATGGATTTGGGCTGGGCGGGGCGTTTTTGAAGGAGGACTTGGGAGAGATTTTGAGATGGTGTAATGAGGAGTTGCCGGCAGAGAAACCGCGGCATCTGCTTGGACTTTCGCATCCGGATGATATTTTAATTGGGGCGGAAATGGGAGCGGATACGTTTGACTGTGTGGCGCCGATGCGAGAAGCGCGACACGGAAGGATCTATACCAGAGAAGGTAATTTTAATTTGCGCAAGATGGCGGATTCGGGCGAACTGCTGGAGAAGGGGTGTGATTGTGTGACTTGCCGGGCGGGTTGGACAAGAGGAAGCCTCAGAGCGCTCTGGCGGTCGGGCGATTTATCGAAAAAACAGAAATATTATAATTTAGCCTCGATCCATAATTTGCGATTTATCGTGCGACTCACGGAAGAAATTCGCGCAGCAATGCTCGAGGATCGATTTGAAAGTTTTCGGGATGAGTTTTTGCGGAAATATTATGGAGGGCTTAAGGATTAAAGGCCGGGGCTAGGTTTTAGAAAAAAGTATGCTAGAATAGAGAAAAGGAGGTCGATTTGAGTAAGGCGATTGAAGTAGATACAAAAACTTTTGTGCGGTTTTGGCTGGTGATTTTGGGGTTTGGTTTGGCAGGACTGTTCGTTTGGAAAGCTTGGGAAGCCCTAGTGATGATCGGAGTAGCCTTGTTCTTGACAATCGCAATTCGCCCCTTAGCGCATAGGATTAGCCGTCTGATGGGCAAGGAGCACTCGGCGGCTTCGTCAGTACTAGCTTATGTAGTGGTAATTGGAGTGCTGGGAGTGATTTTGGCGATTGTCGGTCCGGTTGTAATCGAGCAAACAATTCAATTCGTACAACAATTACCAGCGACGTTTGAACATACTTTGGGAGGCTGGGACGGAATTAATGACTTTGGGCAAAATATTGGAATTGAAAACCTGCAAGGTGAAATTGCGGGGGCGATTCAGTCATTTTCGAGCAGTTTTATTTCTAACTTAGGGAATATTTTGGTTATGAGCGTGGGAGCAGTGGCACAAGTGATCACAAATGTGATCTTGACGATTGTGTTGACGCTATTTTTCTCGCTGGAAGGACCGTCAATTGTGGATTCGTGCTGGCGGCTTTTAGCGGAGCGGCAAGAGCGACGAAAGACTCAAACCCTGCGAGCATATAAGCGACTAGTTCAGAGGATGGTAGATGTGGTTTCGACTTATGTGTCACGGCAGGTAATGGTGGCGCTGCTGGATGGCAGTGTAGTAACAGTAGTAGTATTATTATTGTCGTTAGGTTTTAAGTTTTCTGGAAATTTGGCACTGCCGATGGGGTTGATTGCTTTTGTGTTTTATCTAATTCCGATGTTTGGGCCGATTATTGGCTGTGGGTTGATTTCCCTAGTATTATTATTTAGTTCCCCAGTAGCGGCGGCGATTTTCTTAGTCTTCTATATTATATATGCACAGATCGAGAATAATGTCATCGCTCCGAAGATTCAGGGGAACGCCTTAAATTTACCGGCAACGATGATTTTGGTGGCAATTGTGATCGGAATGAATATCTTTGGACTAGTCGGGGCAATTATTGCGATTCCGATTGCGGGATGTTTGAAAGTTTTAATCGAGGAATGGCCGAATCTGCGTGGAGGAGTGGAGGCGCAGCGAGAATTGCTTGGGCAGGGAGCGCTAGAAAATTCTGGTCAGAAGCATTAGAGTGTGATATAATGGTGGTGTTGGTGGGTCGTCGCCAAGTGGTAAGGCACTGGGTTTTGGTCCCAGCATTCGCAGG
>CAZAJJ010000030.1:0-2550 GCA_964485445.1 uncultured Candidatus Saccharibacteria bacterium
ACGGATAGGACATAGACCCTCTAAGTCTACAATGCTGGTTCGATTCCAGCTGGGGCCGCCAGAGTTTAGAAGAAAATATTGATGTCGTGAGGCATTTTTTGTTTTCATAATATTTAGCGGCTTAGTGACATTGGCATGAAATAGGACAGGAGAGAGACTAGGCCACAAGACCAAACGACGCTAAATTATTTAACGAGACGATAGTAAATCGAGGGCGCGAAGCGGATCGGGGCGAGTAGGGATTGAGCGCCTTTTTCGAGGCGAATGAGGTTTTTGGTACCGAAAATTTGTTTGAGTTTGGCGCTGCGAAAGTTGGAAACTGAGAGAACTTTGTCGATTTTGAAACCGGATTTCGTAAAAATAGCCTCGATATATTTCGGGTGGTAATTATAGAAACCGTCTTGGTCGATTTCTTTGAGATGGACGGGTTCGAGGCTGAAAGGATTTAGATCAGTGCGCTTAGTCCAGTAGCGGAACATGCGGGGCAGAGTGCGCTTGTTAGCGACTTCAATGACAGCGACGCCACCAGGCTTGAGGATGCGATAAAGTTCGTCGGAGACTTTTTGCATATCCTTAAAATGATGAGTGGCGCGAATCATCATCAGACCATCAAAACTATCATCGGGAAAGGGGAGATCATAAATATCGCCGGCCTTGGTCTTGAGTTGATCGCCATAAATTTCTTTGGCTTGTTTCAATTCAGTTTTAGAATAATCAAACAGGGTCGCTTCCTTGGCGCGGGGGAGATATTCGTCGGCGAGACGACCATAGCCACCAGCAATATCAACAAAACGATCAAGATGTTGCGGAAGCAAACGGCGGATTGCCATGCGATCAGCAGCATCTTCATATTTGCGGTCAGCGTCTTCCCAAAAGATCTTCTTATAATCATAGCCGTTGTAATCGGAAATAACCGGGGAGGTCGAAGAGGGTTTCGAGGAAGACGATTTGGATGCGGTAGTTTGTTTGCTCATGGTGTTTTTATTATACATGGAAGCACGAAAAAAGACTAGAGGGTGGGGGATTTATAAATCTCTAAGTAGTTATTATCACAAAAAATAATCCCTTGAGGGATTTTTTATGATATGGTGAGCTGGGAGAGGCAACGCGATTACGTAGTAATCGCTACCCTCAGGGCGTCGCCTCGGAAAAGTCAAAGCAAGCTTTGCTTTTCGCTCGTCTCCTACTGAGGACGAACTCGATGTTAATTCAACGCCTTGATAGCAAGATAATAAAATAATAAGCCCAGAGGGCTTCTTATTTTATTATGGTGAGCTGGGAGAGGCTCGAACTCTCGACACCGGGCTTAAAAGGCCCGTGCTCTAACCAACTGAGCTACCAGCCCATAACGAATACATTATAGCACAAAAAATTAGATATGTGAAGAAGTTTTTAGGTGAAAATGAAGTCTAAAGAAAATCTGGCTTAGATATTGACATAACTATATCTATATGCTAATATGGTAGTAATTATTTAGAATATATAGCAAATGAGTAGAATGAAATCGGGGAAAAATGGGAACTGGGCGGGGAGTTTATTATTTTTGATGCTAGTTTTAACGCAAGTGATTTGTGCGATTCCGGTAAGCGCAACAGGGACGGAAATTGACGAAGGAAATATAAATACGGAAACTCCGGATACTCCAGACAAGCCAAATGAACCGGAGAATCCGGAGCAGCCGAGCGAAAATCAGGATCCAGAACCGCCAGCGCCGGAGACTGATAAGGGCTCGAATTTGGGCGACGGAAACAATGCGAGTGCGGACGGAGCGGGAAATTTGGCGCCGATTACGCCAGTAAAACCAGATGCGCCTCTCGAAGAACCAGAGATTCCTTTCGAGAAACCGAATCCGATTGTTACGCCGCCGACTCGGCCGACGAATAGCAAGCAACATAATACAACGAAAATATTGCAAACGGCGCTGAACTATGGTGCGCTATTAAAACAGCAGGGTTCGATAGTAACTCGACAAGAAGATTCTACGGAAGCTAATGAAGATGTAGTCGAGGATGAGCGAAGCGACGATTTGCAAAATGCGGGTTGGATGTCAGAAGAGTTACAGAATGAGGCTACTCGGCTAATGCGTGGCGATTTAGGGATTGCTGAGACTACAGATTCGCCTTGGAAATGGATAACTTTGTGGCTAGTTTTGATTGTAGTTTTATGCGCTTTTGCGGGAGTGACGACGGCTTTGATTAGCGCGTCAGCGATAAGTAAGTAGGATTAGGTATTTTCAAGGAGGGCTGGAATTTTGGAAGAGTTAGGGAGCGATTTTTTGAGAGAGGTAATTGAGGTGATTTTTTCTTTGACATAATTTAACACCTGTGATAAAATTTAGATGTGTGGGCGGTTAGCTCAGTTGGCTAGAGCGCATCTTTGACGTAGATGAGGTCAGAGGTTCGAATCCTCTATCGCCCACCAGGATGGCTTAATCGAGCGAATCTAGAAATAGGTTCGCTCTTTTATTATCTTATCGAGTCTAAAAGGCTCGATTTTTGGCTATCCGGTAAAATCTAGTTGTTTTCTGTCCCTGTTCTTTTAGAGAGAAAA
>CAZAJJ010000031.1:0-1662 GCA_964485445.1 uncultured Candidatus Saccharibacteria bacterium
ACGAGAACGTGTCGATGGATTACCTCCTTTCTTGAGAAGGATTTGATGCGGATATAGTAGTGAGCGAAAAATTTATTTCGAGTGAGCGATGCGAGTGGAGAACGTAAGTTTGAAGCGAAGCCTATATCTAGCTAGGTCGGTCGTGAGTTATGCTGTCGTCTTTGACGATACAAGCTTGAAGCATAACAAGCCTACTTTGTAGGGCGCGACATTGCAAGCTTTGACTTTCGATGAATTGCACAATCAAGTTGTTAAGCTAAGGAATCGCCAGGGAGGCGATTTTTTGGTCGGGTTTGTAATGAAGGTGAATATATTTTTAGGATTTAGTTATATCTTTGGGGTACTGAGGTCTTTGGTGGGTTGGCTTGGGGTGAAAAATGGGATATCGAGGAAAATGGTGCTATAATAGGGGTGATGAAGCGAGTAAAAACAAAAAAGAAGGTGCAGAAGCGGCTGTTCAAAATTTGTGTTCAGGATAAATGGCGACAAATGGGGCGGAAAATTCACGAAATTAATGTGTGCTGGCCGTGGTTGAAAGTGGTACTAGTGATGGGGTTTTTGTTGGTGATGGGGTTTGGAATTGGGGCGGCAATAAGACATAATGGTGAGTGGATTTTGGGGGTAAATAATCAGGAAAAAGGGCCGGTAATGCAGGAATCAAGTGGAAAAGATGGTAAAAACGATGTTAGCGAGGAGGGAGTGAGCAAAAAGGAGTCGGAAGGGGCTGAAACTGAAAAAGAGGGGCAAGAGGCGGTTGAACAAAAAAATGATGAAGAACCGAATGAGGAGCAGGCGGGTGAGCAAAAAAATGAAGCAGGGAATAAAATAACAGAGGCAGAACAAGGCGAAAAAAATACGTCGGCACCAAAGGAGGAGTTGCCGAAGACGCTGCCGGAGGCGGCTGCGGGACGGAAATTGGTGGCGCTGACTTTTGACGATGGGCCTGTGAGGGCGACGACACCGAGATTACTCGAGATTTTGGCGGAAAAACAGGTGAAGGTGACGTTTTTTGTGGTGGGGTCGATGGCGGAAAAAGCGCCAGATTTATTGAAAAGAGAGGTGGCGGAAGGTCATGAGGTGGGGAGCCATACGGCAACGCATGCGAATTTGGCGAAGGGGACGCCGGAGGTGGTGAAATGGGAGGCAGGGCATATGGATTATGTATTTCGGAATACGGTGGGATTTACGCCGACGATTATGCGACCGCCGTATGGGGCGGTGAATGCGACGGCGCGAGCGAATACGCCACAACCGATGATTTTGTGGTCTGTGGATCCAGAGGATTGGAAATATAGGAATTCAGGAGTAGTGAGGGAGAAGGTGGTGAAGGATTGTTTTGATGGGGCGGTGGTACTAATGCATGATATTTATGCAACGACCGTAGAGGCGGTGGCGGGGATTATCGACGATTTGCGAGCACGGGGGTATGAATTTATGACGATCTCTGAATTAGCGGTGGCGCGGGGGGTGAAGCTGGAGCGGAGGCGGACGTACGGAAGTTTTCGGCCGTAGGTGGTTAGGAGTGGGGATCGGGGCGGATTTGGGTTTTTGAAAGTGAGAAAATGGAGAAAAATCTTGATTTTTGAGGAAGGATAGAGTAAAATGGGAGAAGTTGGGGATATAGCTCAGCTGGTTAGAGCGCGTCACTGATAATGACGAGGT